>JBBQRU010000071.1:0-25599 GCA_038214545.1 Cyanophyceae cyanobacterium
TCGCAATTATGCAGAAGCCTATATTAATCGCGGAATTGTTTATGATGAGTTAGGAAATTCTCAACAAGCGATCGCAGACTATAATCAAGCAATCAGTATTAACCGCAATTTGGCTGAAGCTTATTACAATCGTGGTAATACTTATAGTAGATTAAATAATTTGACCGCCGCCATCGCTGATTATACTCAGGCAATCAGGATTAATCCTCAGTATATTTATGCTTATGCGAACCGAGGTGTTAGTTACCACAGCTTAGGGAAAAAACAGGAAGCGCTGCAAGACTTACAGAAAGCTGCAAGATTGTTTGAGGAGAAAGGAGATCAAGTGAATCGACAAAGAGTTCTGACTCAGATACATAAATTTCAGCATCAGTAAATAGACTTCTTACATAAATATTTTTTTGCCAAAATGGCAACATCAGTTGTCTGAACTTGGTTATCTTGTGCAATAAGTCCTCGGCAATTAGTTGCATATTAACCCAGATTGAAGTATCACGCCCTTGTTGCGAAGGCGTTGATGTTCATTTTGCCATTCATTATCAGGAGTGTTCAGATGTCTGAGAATCTTTTTGACAAAGTGAAAGAGTTTTTGGTAAAGTTCGTGAAAGATGAAACTTTCCGCGATCGCTTAGAAAACTCTTCAATCGAAGACGGCAATCAAATTATGCAAGCGGCTGGTTATGGATTCTCACCACAAGAATTTGAAACCACGGCTGTTGAGCTTTTGGAATCAAAAGAACGAGGCGAGTTTCAAGAATTGACAGAAGACGAGCTTTTATCAGTGGTGGGCGGTTTAGTCCAAGGAAGTGATATCACTTTCCAGCCGTTGTATGGAGTCATTGCGCCGATTGAGGGAAATCCACCTACTTATCCTAAACCAATCTGGTGGTGGCACAAACCAAAACCACCTTTTAATCCTGTACCTCTATACGGCGGAGTGCAGCCAATGTACGGCATTGTTATCAGCCCCACCTTGCAATAGTATGACACAATCCTACGTCAGAACCAGTTATGCTGTCTGGGAAATTACCCTGAAGTGCAACCTCGCGTGCAGTCATTGCGGTTCGCGGGCGGGACAAGCAAGAACGCAAGAATTGTCTACAGAAGAGGCTCTTGACCTAGTACAGCAAATGGCTGAGGTAGGAATTAAAGAGGTGACATTAATTGGCGGAGAGGCTTTTCTGCGCCCTGACTGGCTAGAAATCGCCGCAGCCATTACCCAGGCGGGAATGCTGTGTGGTATGACTACAGGTGGTTATGGTATCTCTTTGGAAACAGCGCAGCGGATGAAAGCCGCAGGGATTGTCACTGTCTCTGTTTCTGTGGATGGGTTGGAAGCAACACACGATCGCTTGCGCGGAAAGAAAGGATCGTGGAAACACGCTTTTCAAACCATGAGCCATCTGAAAACAGCAGGTATCAAGTTTGGTTGCAACACTCAGCTTAACCGCTTGTCTGCACCAGAATTTCCGCGTATTTACGAAGTGTTGCGGGATGCAGGTATTTTTGCATGGCAGATCCAGTTAACCGTACCGATGGGTAATGCCGCTGACCATGCCGAAATCCTACTACAACCTTACGAACTACTCGACCTTTATCCGATGCTAGCGCAAGTAGCCACTCGTGCTCAAGAAGAAGGCGTAATCGTGCAACCGGGTAATAACATTGGTTATTACGGACCATACGAACGAATTTTACGCGGTAAAGGCGATCCGTGGAAATTTTGGCAAGGTTGTTCGGCGGGACTTTCAACTCTGGGGATTGAAGCCGATGGCGCAATTAAAGGCTGTCCTTCATTACCAACTGCTGCCTATACTGGCGGTAATATTCGCACGCGTTCGCTGCGTGATATAGTCGAACAAACCGCAGAACTTCGTTTTAATCTCGATGCTGGTACACCCGAAGGGACAAAACATCTCTGGGGATTTTGCCAGACTTGTGAATTTGCCGAACTTTGTCGCGGAGGCTGTAGCTGGACAGCCCATGTTTTCTTCAATCGTCGCGGGAACAATCCTTACTGTCACCACCGCGCCCTAACTCAAGCTAAACGCGGTATTAGAGAGCGAGTTTATCCGATTGTACAAGCAGAAGGTTTGCCTTTTGACAACGGCGAATTTGTGTTAGTTGAAGAATCTTGGGATACCCCATTACCAGAAGATCCGCTGCAATTTACAAGCGATAGCATTCAATGGTCAAATTTACAGGAGGCTGTTAAATTGTGACAGAACTTAATACTCAGAAAATACCGCTACTTCCGCGTACAGCCTGGAAGAGTGAAATAGCTTATCTCAAAGCAATTTTGAAAGCAAAAATAGCTTTGGATCAAGAAAAGCAAAGTTAGGAGTGTTTTTTCTCACGCAAAGACGCATTAGCGCTAGCGTGAGGCACTTCTCAAACTTTCTGCGCTAGCGCATATTCTCGAAACCTCTCCATATCAGCTTGAAGAGATGACTCTACAGCGTTACGGACAAATTGGTTATCCAAAAGTTTCGCCAATATCCCGGGAATTCCGTAGGAAACGGTCAGCTTGACAATGGTGCTGTCTTTGCGACCGTAGAAGCGGATCGCGCCGCGATTGGGTAAGCCGTCGATTGATTCCCATTCGATAATTTGATTGGGTATCATTTTCAGGATACGCGATCGCCAGCTAAATTCCAATCCACCTGTATTTAAGCGCCAACGAGATAATTCCGGATCTTCTGGTAGTACCTGAACTTCACTAATCCACTTCATCCAATTTGGCATCTGCTCTAGGTCAGACCAAAGACTCCAAACGGTATCGATGGGAGTCTCTACTTCTACTTGTACACTATGCTCTAGCCAGTCTGACATAAGATTTTCAATGAGTGAATGAATTAAGAGCTAACTGCGGCTTTGGTTTCCAAAATGACTTTGGCTGCACGTCTACCGGAAATTGTCGCGCCTTCCATACTATCTATATAATCTTGCTGGGTGTAACTACCGGCGAGAAAGAAGTTCGCAATCGGTGTTTTTTGGTTTGGACGGAAAGCATCCATTCCGGGTGCTTCGCGGTAAAGTGATTGGGCGAGTTTGACGACACTGTACCAAGTCATATTTAATTCCCGTGATGACGGAAATAATTCATGTACTTGCTTGAGGACATGATTCGCGATCGCTTCGTTACTTTCTTTAATAAAAGGATCTCCTGGTGTGAGAACTAATTGCATCAAAGAACCTTGTCCAGGGCGATAATAATCGGCGGGACTAGTTAAAGCCATATCAGCGAAGCAGGAAAAATCAGCATCTGGGGTATAAAGTAAATTATCCATCCCCGCAGCGTGGTCTAATTGTTGACGTTGTTGGGCGTCATGTAATTCTGTTACCCAGCCATCAAATCGCAATTGGACTGTCGCTACAGGAACAGCATCTAATTTATAAATATTGTCAAATTCCGACCATTGACGCCAATCTGGGGGAATCAGGCGCTGAATTCCGGGAATATCACAAGCGCAGAGGTAAGCATCAGCGGTGACAAGTTCTTCAGATTCACCATTAGCGATCGCTAGACCTGTGACATGAGTTTCACTACCTACTCCCTCATATTTAACTTCACGCACGCGCCGCCGAGTATGAATTTTTGTTCCTCTAGCTTCAAGATAATCAACGATAGGTTTGTGTAAATATTCAGCCGGAGAACCCTCAAGCATCCGCAAAACTGAAGCTTCTGTGCGCGTTGCAAACAACTGAAAAATTGTCAACATGCACCGGGCGGAGATATTTTCACAATCGATAAAACCTAAAGCATAAGCGATCGGATTCCACATCCGCTTGATGCTACCATCACTCCCGCCGTGACTGCGAAACCAATCGGCAAAACTAACTTTATCTAACTCGCGGATAGTCCGCATAGCGCCGTCAAAATCAACCAAACCACGCACAATCGGACTTGTACCTAAAGCTAACGCATTCTGAGCCTTATCTTGGATGGAAAGTTGCGATGTGGTAAAAAATGCCTTTAAGCCGTTGAATGGCGCACCAGTAATGAAGCGAAAATCTAACTGTCCCAGGCGTCCACCAGCGTTAACAAAAGTGTGAGTATGTTCTTTGAGACGCAAATTATTTCCAGCGCCGACCTTCTGCATCAACTCAAATAACTGGTAGTAGCACCCAAAAAATACATGCAACCCCATCTCAACATGATTCCCGTCAGCATCCACCCAACTGCCAACCTTACCACCAACAAACGGGCGGGACTCAAAAATCTCGACTTCACAACCAGCATCAACTAAATCGATCGCAGTTGCTAGTCCAGCCAGTCCCGCACCGACGATTGCAACACGCATGCCTTCATACCTTGCTCAGTTTCTTTACTAATTGTAACTGAGGAAAGGCTCAAGCAAATAACGTTTCCCACTCTTGAGACTCAGATTGACTCGGTTTTTTCTCTAAACCCAATTCGCCAAACACTTGTGGAGAGAACATCTGCCACAATACTTGAAAATATGGCATTAAACTTTCAGCTTCTATTGGATCTAAGATTTCGCGGATTTCTTGTCCTAGCAAGTGCAACATTTGACGAATCAACTCCCACTGTACATTTAACACCGGGTAAATCATTACACACAGTGGAAACAACTCTTGTTGGATAGCGGCGATGTTACCTTCCAAAGCGCATACCCAAAGATAAACTTGAAACATTTCAACGTCGCGAACCGTGGAAATCTGAATCACCGCATCGCTCAAAGCACCACTATAACAGCGATATGTTGGGTAATTTTCAATCACGCGCTGACAAATTTTATTGGCAATTTCTGTACTATGTGGTAATAATTTTTGCACTGCTTTTAAAGCTGGTGAATCATAATCCAACTTCGCCGCTGCCGTATAAGCCCGTTGCAATGGCATATACAAGTGGTCATCAATCACTTTAAAATAAGCACTGACCATCACTCGCTCTAAAGGTGAAAGCTGATTTAAGAGTATTTGACTGGTGTAGTGAAACTGCATACTGACAAAACCGATGACTCGCGGGTCATTTTTGGTATATTTTTGTCGCATACCACCGACATCACTAGAAATTGCTTTTGCCAATTGACTAGGCGCTACCTGCTCAGTGTACACTTTCAAAGCTTTCTGATAAAGCGGTTCACCCGATCGCGCTAATTTCATCACCATTGATAATTGTCGCAGAGGTGCTTGCTGAGTGTAAACATCCAAAACTTTTTGGTAAACTTTAAAAGCGTCTGCGGCAATTTCCCAAGGATCGATCAACTTCGGGTCAATGCGATGACGTTTCACTTCCTTAGACAAAAGTGCCTCTGTCTTATTCCAAGATTGAACACTTGCTGTCCTTAGGGATTCTAATAATACGGATGACGTCTTTGCTCTACCGGCAGGTGAAACCACGTTAGCCAAATTTTCCGGGTCGGGAGTTTCTTCCTCAACCTGGAGGTTGTGCATGTACTTTTTTGCCCATTGTTGAGCTAAAGATTCTATAGAATTATCTTGAAGTTCCAACACGGCTTTAAAGCAATTAACTATAGCTAATATGCTATCTCTAATTACCGGACGGTGCTATCTGTGGGTTTTACGGAGAGGGGAATTAAGGAAACGCAGAGGACGTGGAGATAGCGCGGAGGGGCGCAGAGTCTTCATGAAACCTCTGCGTAACTCCGCGTTTCCTCAGCGTCCTCCGCGTTTTTAATGCTGAGAATTTTGCCGCCAAATTCTTTCCAGAAATTCGATTTGGGTGCTTAGTAGTTGAGTACGGTAAGCATGATTTTTGTCATGTAAGAAGACAGCTAAGGCTAGTCCGCTAGGGAGGACAAAGTAGAGAATTCCTAAAAGCATGTTGGAAATTAATCCTAACTGTGCTGCACTGAGTACGGTTGGTAGGTATGTTGTGCTGATTTGGCTGGTGGGGGCTGGGCTGGTGGGTTTTTGATGCTGGTTATCGCGTGCTTGAGGTTTGCACATCAAGCCTTGGGAGTCTTCGACGCAGGTCAGGTATTGGACATTTTTGCCGTTTACCTCCTGGTTGGAATTTTGAGCAAAGGCGGCGGTCGTCGCAAATGTGCTGGATATGGCGAAAGTGAGTGTGAGCAAAGACAGTGCTGACTTCATAATGTTTTTTTTATAACGGAAAATAATTCTGTATCCAATTTTACCATTTTCCTGAATTGAAGACAATGAATCTTTGTTTTGTTTTTATTTTCTCGATAATTTCACGTTTTTTGAGCAGTTACTTCTACAAATACCAGAATTCTCAGTTAACTAGTTTACATTTTGCGTAATTCCCGCTATTTTTTAACTTTGCGCTCATTTGCTTATGTGTTTATACTGAATAAAGGCTGGATATTCAAATTTTGTAAATATTTATTGCGTATACTTGACAGGTTTTGCGGATAAAGGATTGGACTCATGCAAATCCTGCAAGTAATCGCGAAAAACGGTAACTATTAATACATTAAGTTTAATGAGAGAAATTAAACTTGTAACAAGTCAGCACTTTTGTATCTGTGTATTTTTCAGGCATCTAACCAAAAAAACAATATTTGCTATGCCAAGAGGTATCTAACGACACTCATTGGAATCTCGAAACTACTTAAGGTAAGAGGATCTGATTTTGATTAAAGGTTACAGCCAATAAAAATCAGTGCTGGTTGAAGGACTTAACGTTTTGTTACAGAGGAATTACCTATTATGATGCGAGGATTGTTATCCTTTCGGGGTCCTTATCGGATTCTTAATTTCAGCTGGTTTGCTTTCTTCTTAACTTTTGTGGTGTGGTTTAACTACGCGCCTTTTGCCACAGTCATCAGAGAAGATTTTCATTTAAGTGTTGCTCAATCAAGAACAATCGGTTTGTGTAACCTAGCACTGACGATTCCGGCGCGGATTATTATTGGGATGTTGTTAGACCGCTTTGGTCCCCGGATTACTTTTTCATCTTTGCTGATATACGCAGCGATTCCTTGTCTCGCTTTCGCTTCGGCGCAGAATTTCAATCAGTTAGTCTTAAGCCGACTAGCGATGGGGGTTGTGGGTGCGGGATTTGTCGTCGGTATCCGCTTGGTGGGTGAGTGGTTTGCACCTAAGGAAATCGGTTTTGCTCAAGGTATTTACGGCGGCTGGGGTAACTTTGGCTCTTTTGCGGCGGAAGCTGTGCTGCCATCGATTGCGGTGGGAACTGCTTTTCTCTATGCTGGTCACGAAAATTGGCGCTTTGCGATCGCCTTCACCGGAATTGTGTCTGCTATTTACGGTGTGATCTTTTTCCTGAATGTACAAAATACTCCTCCTGGTAAAGTTTACCAAAAACCGGCTCGCGATGGCGGGATGGAAGTCACCAGTGCGGGAAGCTTTTGGGCTTTGATGCTGACTAATGTGCCTTTATTTGGCGCATTGGCTTTGATTGCTTGGCGTTTGCAAAAAGTCAAGTTTTTGAATGAGTCAGTGATGTATGGGATTTGGGTGTTCCTGGTTGCTTTATATTGCCTTCAGGCTTACCAGGCTTTTCAGGTTAACCGGGAAGTTGTTCGGGGTGAAAAAATCTATCCGCCGGAAGACCGTTATCAAATTAGTCAGGTGTTTATACTAGAACTGGCATACGCCGTTAGTTTTGGTTCTGAGTTAGCGGTTGTTTCCATGTTGCCAGAGTTTTTCGAGCATACTTTCAATTTGAGTCATCAAATTGCGGGACCAGTGGCGGCGACTTATCCGCTAATGAACTTAATCGCCCGTCCGGCTGGTGGTTTGATTTCTGACAAGATTGGTAGTCGGAAATGGACACTGACAGTGATGATTGGCGGCTTGGGATTAGGTTATCTGATGCTGAGCCGCATTACTAATGGTTTGCCGCTACCTGTTGCTGTGGTGATGACGATGCTGTGTGCTTTCTTTGTGTTTGGCGGCGCAGGCGCTACCTTCGGGATTGCACCACTAATTAAACGTCGAGTAACAGGACAAATTGCCGGAAATATCGGCGCATTTGGTAGTGTTGGTTCTGTACTTTACGCTACTGCTTATAGCTTGTTACCTCAGACTGTTGCCGGAAACCGCAGTTTCTTCGAGTTATTAGGAGTCGCTGCGGTAATTGTTTGCTTCTTGTGCGCTTTCATTTTGAAGGAACCTAAGGTTTCTGCGAGTGACGCTTTAGAAGAAGACGCGGTGTTTGTGGGTCACTAGGTGCTTCGCACGGGTGCAGGGTGTGGGGTGTGGAGTGTAGAATGCGAGGAAACTCCATCACACTCTCACATAGGTGTAGAAAAATGCGAATTCCCCACACCCCACACCCTATTCTGCTTGATTAGCGATCGCGGACTATGCCAGCGTTTGTCAAAGACTAATCGATCTCTGGTGTTAATTGTAAGATACCCAGACCTAGTTCTGCGGAACTGATGGCTCGCCCTTCAAATAGAGCCATCATATCTGGCAATTGCGGATTCCCGCGTGCCGCCCCAGTTAGTCCTTTAGAAACTATCAAGCCACAAAGTCCTTGTGTTTGTTTACACCGCTGATTCCATTTTCTCCGAGCTTCTACGTGTACTGAGTCATCATCTAAAAATTCACCAAAAAGAAACAATTCGTCATTTGCAGTTTGTAATAAACCGAGGTCGTAGCGATCGCCGCCATCTGGATCGGCACCAGGATTAAAACAAATTGCCTTTAATCCGCCTTTTTCTAAGATACTTTCAATCACAATCTTGGCTTTTGGGCGGGTAGTTTGGATTAAAATAACTGGCAAGCCATCACCTGTGGGAGTAACTTCCCCCGCCGATTGATAATGAGTGCCTAGGCGTAAAAATTCCCGCATCTCCCATGACACTACTCCTAAACTCAGGAAAGAATCTTCGGGAACTAGGTCGTCGCGTAAAGATTGAAACATCGGCATTCCCAACATTTCATCATCATCATCATCCTCATCGTCAAAGCCGCCCATTTCCTCCAGTTCTAAAGCTAAATCCGGGAGAGTAGAGACGGTGACACTTAAAGATGATTCTTCTCCAATAATTGGTAGCGTCAGGCGATAGCGGCGACTCAGTGCCATGAAGCTGTCATCATCTGACAATTGGCGGCGGTGATCGCGGATAAAGCGATGTAAGGCTTCTAGCGCTACCAAGACTGACAGCGCCTCTTCCTCATATAATACAGACCGCAAACCCTCCAAGGGATGGATATTACCAAAAGTTGGGCTAATTTCTGACAGCGGTAAATCGGCTAAATCACCAAACTCGTCGTCTTCGTCGATTTCATCATCTGACTCAAAAGTAAGAAACAAACAATCTTGCTTGAGGAAAGCTTCTTCTAAATGCTCGGTGGAAGGCTCATCACTTAAAACCGCCGCCCGAAATCGTTTTAAAGATTCCGCACTGCGGTAAAGCAAGATACCATACTCCATCCCCAACATCCCCATCACAGAGGCGTAGAGAGTCCCGACATCCCAGCGATCAATCTCAACCGAGAGAATTTGTTGTTCTTCCAGAAATTCCCAAGGTGCGAGTTGCCAAATTTTAAATGCTTGTTCGCGCAGTGTTTGAGCATACTGCGGCGGTAAATCCGGTGTGTGGCTGTCGAGGATATCGGTAAATCCTCGAAATAATTCATTAATTAACGGTAGTTCCGGCGCGTAGTCAACCACAATATCTAAATCTTGCAGGACTCCGCGCAAGAAAAATTGGATCTCGCGGTCTCTTAAAACAATGCGCTGCGGTCGCGCTGGTTTACCTGGACTGTGGGGATGCTCCATTGCTTGCATCAATGTCCGCACAATCGCTTCTGGTCCTGTGTCTGATGCCACTACATCCATTGCCCGCACTACGCCTTGCGAGCCATCTACCCAAAGAATACAGTCACCCTTTGCCTCTGGGTCTGCATTGACATCAGTTGACAACGGACGGCGATCGCCCTCCCATACAGAAGGAATCTGGTTTAATGTTTTTAACCGACGACTGGTAGAGCGATTAAAACTTGTCATAGAGCACATTCATCAATCAGCAGCAATCTGGACATAAACTTTGGATCAGTAGCAAGCGAGCAGTTTTTTCGGTACTATCGGCGGGCAGATGCACTTATAGCGAGCATCAAATGTTGATATCCATTCTAGAATAAGAATTTTTCGGTACATTTGACGAGTATTTCCACTTTTCTCTCTCTTCAAGCAGCCAAATTGCTAAAATATAAGAAAAACTTCCACCTATACTTGAGCTCTGTCGCCTTCGTCAGATAGGTTAGGATCAAAATATTCAGCAGTTAACCATCATGACACAAACAATAGAGCCGCAACAAAAAGGAATTATGTTGAGTGAAGCCGCGTTGCGACACGTTAAGTTGTTGCAACAAAGCCAAAGTAAAGAACTGTATCTCCGAGTCGGAGTCCGCCAAGGTGGCTGTTCCGGTATGTCTTACATGATGGATTTTGAAGATCCCAACAAAATTAGTGACAAAGACCAAGTTTTTGACTACGAGGGTTTTAAAATCGTTAGCGATCCCAAGAGTCTGTTGTATCTCTATGGCTTAATGCTGGATTACAGCGATGCCATGATCGGCGGCGGTTTTCAATTTACTAACCCCAATGCCACCGCTACTTGCGGTTGTGGTAAGTCTTTTGGTGTTTAATAGTATTTAGACAAACAATTTTAGATTTTAGATTTTGGATTTTAGATTGTGAGATCTAGAATCCAAAATTTGTAAAGATTTGCTATGCCTGACACTATCGACAGTTTATTTGATACAGCCCTCGAACGCTACAAAGCCGGAGAATCAGCTACTGAGTTGATTCCAGTTTTTAAAGATTTGTGCGATCGCGCTCCTAAAAGCAGTCCAGCCTGGACTTGTTTAGCGTGGTTGTATTTATTAGACGACAATGGCGCATTAGCTTACAAAGCCGCGCAAAAAGCTGTGAAGCTCAACCCTCAAGACGCCCAAGCCCGAGTTAACCTTGCTGTTGCCATGTTGGAAACAGGTCAAAAAGGTTTACGCGAACATGTCAGCTTTGCCCAACAGTTAATTTTTGTCAACCCAGACTGGCGCGAAGAAATCGAGCAAAGTATGGCTGACGGTCTGCAGCGCAAGCCTAACTGGGAAAGTTTGCAGAAAGTGAGAAATTGGATCTTGGAAAGTAATTAGGGAGTGGGGGAGTGAGACTCCCCATTTATGAAAGACAAACTGTTAAACTGGCTTAACTTAATACTGGTAGCCGATGTTTTCTTGGTGCTGTTCAGCTTTTTTTGGCTGGCGGCTGCAGTCATCGGTCGTGGGGCTGGAGTGTCATTAGGTTTAGACTTATGGTATAAACTTTGGGAACCTGTGTTTACCCCAGCCCTGGGTGTGCTCATGGGAGGGGCAATTCTCAGCGGTTTGACAAGTTGGATATCGCGCAAATTTTCTGGTTCGTAGTAGCGCTTTAGCGCACTCATCTCTGGTTCGAGAGTATTGATGAGTGTGCGCTAAAGCGCAACTACAAACGTATTTCGTTAGTTCAGGATTTCGGTTAACGCTGGTTTTAAATCAGGATACTGAAACTTGAAACCAGTCGTTAAAGTGCGATTGGGTAGCACTTGTTGACCTTCTAAAACTACCATTGCGCCGTCTCCTAACAAAGCTTCAATCGCAAAGTTTGGGACAGGTAACCAGGAAGGTCTGTTTAGTACTTCTCCCATAGTCTGGGATAAATCTTTCATCCGTACAGGCTTGGGAGAAGTTGCATTATATACCCCTTCCATCTGCGGATTAGTTAAAGCTTGAATAATCAAGGAACAAACATCTTCGCGGTGAATCCAAGAAAACCACTGCTTACCACTACCAATTGGACCGCCAGCAAATAATTTGAATGGGGTGATCATTTTACCTAAAGCACCACCCATACCTAAAATAATCCCAAACCGCAGGATTACTAAGCGCACGCCAGCAGTCTTAACTTTTTCGGCTTCTGCTTCCCAGGTTTGACAGACTTGCGCTAGAAAATCAGTACCTGTCGGGCTGTTTTCGTCAAACAGCGCTGTTTCACTAGTACCGTAATAACCGATCGCCGACGCATTAACCAATACAGTAGGTTTTGGGTTAGCATTTGTAATTGCTTCCACAATTTTTTGCGTACTCAGTTGACGACTGTTGAGGATTTCCTGCTTGCGTTCCGATGTCCAACGACCTTCACCAATTGCTTCTCCGGCTAAATTGACGACAGCGTCACAACTAGCGAGCATTTGTTGCCAAGCACCAGATACAGTAGGCGTATAAGTAACAATTTCTACAGAAGCGCTCTTAGGAATTTTCTTAGCCGCAGTAATATTACGAGTAAATACTAATACCTGATGTTCTGTTTGTAATCGGTCTACTAAACGACTACCGACAAATCCTGTAGCTCCAGTAATCGCAATTTTCATAACTCTTAACTCCTCAGACTTATATCCTGATCCCTAACGCCTTAAAGCCAGTTGGGAAACGATAGTCACCAACTCGTCAATTTCTACTGGCTTCGACAGATGATAGTCAAAACCGGCAGCTAAAGCTTTTGCTCGGTCTGACTCTTTAGCATAACCTGTCAAGGCGACAGCCGGTAATTTTCTCCCGCGCTGTACTTCCCCATCTTTGATTTGCCGAATTAAAGCATAACCATCTAAATCAGGCATACCAATATCACTGACTAAAACATCTGGGCTATATTGTGTTAATGTGATTAGCGCTTCTTCTGCCGATGCTGCATCTCGCACCTGCGCTCCATATTGTGATAAAGCGAACATCAGTAAATCGCGATTATCTTGATCGTCATCAACCACCAGGATCTGCAAACCCGCTAGAGATTGTCCGTTTGTATTAACCGGAGTTGAGGAAGGAGATTCTTCCTTGATTCTGCCATTCTGGTCTGCTGCTGTTGTCAAAGGGAAGTGGACTGTAAATGTTGTCCCGCGATTTTCACCCTTACTCTCAACGTTAACTGTTCCCCCATGCAGTTCAACTAAATGCCGGACAATCGCTAAGCCAATTCCCAGTCCACCGTAATACCGCGTGCTAGTGCTATCTGCTTGGCGGAAACGATCAAATACATAAGGGATAAACTCTGGCTTGATGCCAATCCCTGTATCACTGACTTTAATCTCTATGTGGTCAGCAACGCTAGCTAGTTGCACTTCCACAGATCCACCGCTTGGAGTAAATTTCACAGCATTGGAGAGTAAATTATAAATAACTTGCTGTAAACGGTCGGCATCACCCATAATTAAACTAACTGTGGAATCGATATTGGCATGTAATTGAATTTTCTTAGCGTCAGCGGCTATTTGCACTGTAGCTAAACTGGCGGCGATAATTTCTGCTAAGTTGACAGCGGTGACGGTCAGGCGTAACTTACCTTGAATAGTGCGTGAGACTTCGAGAATATCTTCAATCAGATGGTGCAGCGCTTTAGTATTGCGCTCAATTGTTTCCAACGCAGTATCAGTCATCTTTGAGTCTAACCTCCGAGTCCGCAGGAGATCAATCCAACCGACAATTGCATTCAGCGGTGTTCGTAATTCGTGAGAGATGATTCCTAAAAATTCATCTTTTAAGCGATTTGCGTCCGCTAAATATTCTGCTTGTTGTCGTAGAGTCACCTCCATCTGCTTGCGATCGCTAATATCTGTATGCGATCCTACTACTCGCATCGGATTTCCTTCTTGATCCCAAAGTCCCCGACCGCGTGACAAAATCCACTTATAGCTGCCGTCTTTACATAGAAGCCGATGCTCAATATTATAAGATTGAGTTTTTTTGACCAAATGGTCGTTAATTGCTTGTTGCACCCAAGCCAAATCATCTGGATGCACTCTTTTCGCCCATTCATCAAAATTATTCGCAATTTCCTCATCTTCGCAACCCAGCATTGCTTTCCATCGCTGAGAGAAAAATACAGTATTAGTTTTAATATTCCAGTCCCAAATACCATCATTACTACCCAGCAAAGCCAATTGCCAACGTTCTTCACTTTCTTTGAGTAAAGAACGGTTTGCCGCTTCTTGCAATTCTCGCTCCACAGCTGGTACCAGCCGCGCCAAGCTATGCTTGAGTAAGTAATCGTGCGCTCCCGCTTTCATCGCTGCTACCGCGATGCCATCACCAATATTACCGGAAACAATAATAAAAGGTAAATCTAAGCCGGTTTCTTGTAAAAGCTTTAATGCTGCTGTCGCGCTAAATGTGGGCAAAGAATAATCAGCAAGAATTATATCCCACTTTCCTTGCTTCAAAGCCAAAGACATGGTGATTTCAGTGTCTACTCTTTGAGAAATCACATCATAGCCACTGCGTTCTAGTTGATACACAAGCAACTCAGCATCGTCTTCCGAGTCTTCCACAATCAAAACACGCAGAGGTTTACTCACAATATAAATCCTTCATATAGATCTGGTTTCGTTCCAGTGAAGCCAGTAGACGCTCAGTTGCCGTGCAACATCCATAAACTGGGTAAAATCCACAGGTTTACGGATATAACTGTTGCAGCCTAAACGATAACTATTTACTACATCTTCATCCTCTGTCGATGTAGTTAGTACAACTACGGGGATAAACCGCGTTCTTGCCTCGGCACGGAGGCGTTGTAAAACTTCCAAACCACTTATCTTTGGTAGTTTTAAGTCGAGCAAAATTACTGTCGGCATCTCACGGAACTTTTCGTAAACATAGCTCTCAGTACCCAACAAATAGTCAAGTGCTTCAGCGCCATCGCGGACTACGACCATTTCCGTATCAATCCCGCTTTGCTCAAACGCCATTAAGGTTAGTTCTTCGTCGTCGGGATTGTCTTCTACCAAAAGGATGATTTTTTTTGTCATGTCATAAATTATCGCCCAGCCATGCTGAATTTTAACGAGGAATCGCATTGGGCTAAAAAAAATCATCTTAAAATAAACAAAAGTTTGTATCGCTCTTGACAAAATTACGAACTTAATTGCCTAGGCAAAGTAAAGTAGAAAACTGCGCCGCGATTCAGTGTACCTTCGGCAAAAATTTCGCCGCCATGACGGTGGATAATGCGTTGAGTGGTAGCGAGACCAATTCCTGTACCGGGAAATTCTTCTGTAGAATGCAAGCGTTGAAACGCACCAAATAATTTGTGGGCGTATGACATCTCAAAACCAGCCCCGTTATCGCGGATGAAGTAAACGGGGGAGGGGGGGAGGGGGGGAGTGGGGGAGACTCCAAACTCAATTCGAGGATGCTGAGTTTTGGAGGTGAATTTCCAAGCGTTATTGAGGAGATTTTCTAGGACAACCCGTAATAGCCTGCCATCTCCTTGGACAATAACCTGTGGTGAAATGCTAAACTCGACTGTACGCTCTGGGTCGGAGTGCTGTAAATCGGTGATGATTTCTGTGACTATGGCACTCAAATCGACAGTTTGGTAATGCATTTCGCTGCGGGTGACGCGGGAAAGATTGAGTAAATCGTCAATTAATTGTCCCATTCGCTGACTAGCAGCGCGAATCCTGTGGAGGTAGTGCTTACCTTTATCATCTAATAGTGACTCGTAACGTTCTAAAAGCGTCAAACTAAAACCATCAACACTCCGTAATGGAGCACGCAGATCGTGAGAAACTGAATAGGAAAAGGCTTCTAGTTCTTTGTTAGCTGTTGCTAGTTGAGCAGTACGTTCTAAAACACGTTGCTCTAATTGTTGATTGAGTTCTCGAATTTGTTGTTCAGCACGTTGGCGATCGCTAATATCTCGCGACACACCGATTAGACCAATTACTTTACCTTGCTCATCACGACAAACAGTTTTTACTGTCAAATATGTCCGCATTTCTCCATCTACCGGGAGACTCTCTTCATAGGTTTGTGGCGTTCTTGAGCTAATAACACTGTAGTCTTGAGCGAGGATACGTTGGGCAATCTCTCTGGGAAATATATCTGTATCACTATACCCAATAATTTCTTCGATAGATTTGCCTGTAGCCATTGCCGTTGCTGGGTTAGCGATCGCATACTTACCAGCAAGATCCTTCATAAAGATCGCATCGCTCGTCCCGGCAATTAGATTCCGTAAAATATTATAACTTTCTTGTAAGGCTTCCTGGCTTCGCTGGCGCTCAATCGCGATTCCGGCTAAATAAACGCATAAATCAATTAATCTTTGGTCATGCTTGCTGGGTTGACGCGATGTCGGGTAATACATTGCGAAGGTCCCTAAGTCATCGCCATTGACATTGGCAATCGGTACCGACCAACAACTGCCAAAATCAGCGTCAGGTAGTTTTTCGGCAATATCTGATACTACTACTGGTTTTACTTCATAAGTAGTAGTCCCACAACTACTTACACAAGGACAAATCGCAGCACTCTGACTATCAGGAATACTAGTACCCGCCGCCGCCTGCAACTTGGTTTGATCGTCTCTATCCATCAACAACACCGCACACTTGGCTTGGTCTTGATCGGAATGCTTGTCAATTAACGTTGCTACCGCGTCTAATACTTGTGGTAGTTCCGCTCCTGTGGCAATTAATTCTAAAATCTGATTTTGGGTAGCAAGTAGCGCCTGTTCCTGCTTAAGTTCCGTGATATTTACACCAATACCCCAAGAAACCCAACCAGGAATCGGGTAGCGATCGCTAATATTTGACCAAGCAATCGTTTTGACACTTCCGTCTTTGCACGTAGTCTCCCATTCCCAATCGCGATAATTATTACCACCCATCGCCCAGTCTGCCATCATTTTTTGGCGATAATCAGCATCAGGGTATAGAAATTCCCGACATTGACGATTATTCACAATCTCAGAATGAGTGTAACCCGTCACTCTCTCACACTCTTGATTCCAGACGAGGATATTGCGATCGCCATCAAAAGCATTGATCATCACTGGCATATTATGTATGACCAGGCGCAAGCGTTCCTCTGTTTCTTGAAGTGCCGTTTGGTAACGCTGACACTCTGTAGATTTTACTTGTAATTGCTGTTGAGCTTTCTGCAACAAGTACTGTGAGTAGGCAAGTAATCCGATCAACACTAAAGCCATTGCGCCGAGGCTACAAATAGTTGTATCGTTTAAAGCCCAGGCAGAATGGATCATACTTAAGAAGAGATGATCGAATATAAACACAGTACTTGTCCGATTAACTACGTCATATATAGCAGATATTAGTTGCCAAAATTGTAGCTAGCATCAGCTTATCTGCGTAAACTCCGAGGATCGAGGGCATCGCGCAAACCATCACCGAGTAAATTAAAGGCAAGCACCGTTAAAATAATCAACGCTGCTGGAGGCCAAATTAACCACGGTTCTAACACCAAAATCGAAGCATTACTCGCTAATGACAGCAAATTTCCCCAAGATGGGTCAGGTTGTTGGATACCTAAACCAATCAACGAGAGTACTGATTCGGAAACAATAAAACTCGGAATCGCCAAGGTAGCAGTAATGATCATATAGGTGGCAGTTTGCGGTAAAACGTGCCGCACAATAATATACATTGGCTGAGCACCCATTGCCCGTGCAGCTTGCACAAATTCACGCTCTTTAATTGACAATACCTGTCCCCGGACTACCCGCGCTAATCCCGCCCAGCCAATAAACGAAGTGATTAAAATAATCAGTAAAAACCGCTGAGTACTACTTAACCCAGGTGGAATAACTGCGGCTAAGGCGATTAACAAGTAAATACTTGGTATTGTCATCAGCACTTCGACTAGACGCATAATCCCTGTGTCTGTCCATCCACCAAAATAACCGGAAATTCCTCCGACCAACATTCCAATCGGAAATTGGATGGCAATCCCAATCAGACCAATAAATAAGCTGATGCGACCACCATATAATAACCGACTGAATTGATCGCGAGCGCGATCGTCTGTGCCAAACAAGTTCAATTTTCCTGGCCCTTCTGTCCCAAACAAATGCCAGCGTAAGGGAATTCCCGGAAATAGTTCTACTTCTTCAAACTTTGGCGGTAGCGGTAAACTCAGCCGAAACAGTGGGTATTCTGACCCTTGGACGAAAAAACGGATGGGTGAGGGTTTTTTCCAGTCTACAAGTAACTTGCGATCGCCTGTCTCTAAGCTGATCGGTCCTTGGGTTGTGGGGTAAACGTGCGGACCAATGAATTTTCCTTCTTCTTTGGTTTGCCAATAAATATGGGTCGGTGGTAATAGTGAACCGTTTGGTTGGTCTGCTACTGGCGAATAGGGGGCGATAAAATCTGCGCCAATTACTGCGATGTATAAAATGAAGAGTACTATTGCCCCGAATTGAGCTAGGGGATTTTTTCTTAGTCGTTGCCACCAGGTCATAGGTTTTTAAGGGTGAGGAATCTTTAATTAGGGGGGGTTTTGAAACGCGGAGTTCTTCGCTGAGGGGGCGCGGAGGGACGCGGAGGTATTATTGTACTATTTGTTTGGGGTTTTTTTCGTGTTCTACTACGAAGACGTTGGAGTGGAGGTTGGCGATTATTTGGTTTCCTTGTTGGGTGACGGAGAGGTAGTGTAGTCCTTGTTGGATGTAGGGGTAGACGCTGTTCCAGTAAAATTTGGCGTAGTTTTTTCGGAGGTCTCCGGGGCTTTTGTAGCCTAGGATCTGGTTGACTCCTGTTTCCTCGAATTCGTAGAATAAACAGGTGATTTTTTTGAGGTAGCGCGGGTCGCTGAGTTGTCCAATTAAGTCGGCGGCGCGGACTAATCCGGCAAAGTCTGTTGTGTTTTGATGGTCTTCTTCTACGGGTACTGGGAATCTGGTTAGTTCGATATTTGACTTGATTAGCTCGGCGTCAATCAGTTTGTGTCCGCCAAAGCGTTGAGCAATGAATACTTTGGCGCGATCTACGTGGTAGTCTGTGAGGCTGGCGTCTGAGGCTCCTGGTGGTAGGTAGATCATTTCTTCGTCTTTACCTGTTGCATATAAATGTTCGGCTTCGCGGTCTTGCCGACAAACTCCCTTGACGTAGCCTATATCGTGACATACTAGGGAGATCATGAAGTGCAGCCAGTCTTCGCTGGAAACTCCTCCTTCCCGGATATGTTTACCTCTTAATATTTCTTGACCAACTAGGGCGACTAATATTGAATGTTCTACATTGTGATAGAGGGCGTCACTGTTGGCAATATTTTCTAATGCCATGTTTCCTGCCCAAGCAATTATGTCTTCAAAGTCGGTCTTGAGTCCACCATATGTGCGGCGGTAGCCTTGACGAATTTGCTCGACAAATTCATCGATTAAAATCTCAGTGGCATTGAACATTTTAAGTTTTTTCTTTACTTGTATATCTTATGTACGCTATATAAGTATTTTTTTACCAGAAGATATTACTTGGTGGTAAATTTCGACAATTTATTTTTATCTCCTTGCTTAATCAGGGTTATGCTGTTTTTCAAAGGTGGAATACCATCAGTATATCTACTTGATAAATAGCTTTTATAAGTATTTGTTACCACTCAGGAGCACTCCCCCACTCTCCCCCTCCCTGGACAAAACTGTTATTTGTTATAAACTAGTAAATAGGTTCAAACTCATTTACCAATCTCAGGGGTGTACAGTTTATGCAAAAGGAGGAGGTTGTGCGATTTCTTACCGCGATCGGCGATCCTGTCCGCCTCGAACTGCTTTCATTGTTGTTTCACAAAGGACGGAGTAATGTGGGGGATATTGCTAGCAATTTTCGCCTCAGTCGTCCGGCGATTTCTCATCATTTGAAGGTACTCAAGGAGGCTGGTGTGGTTGACTATGAAAAGGTAGGTCAGGAAGGTTTCTATTGGTTGAACCGATCGCATGTCGTCACCCAATTACGCGAAATTGCTGATGGAATTGAGTCTTTTGCACCTCATGCCTGTACTGAGGTCGAGCGAGATTCTGGTTAAAATATTAAGATTTGTAAAAGAATTGTAATTTTTATTAAGTTAAGTAAACATAAAATAGCGATGCGGTAGAAGGGGAGGTATTACCATGAGTGATGAAATATATACAGGAGTTGAGTCGGAAGAAGAAAGAAGGGTGGATGAGAACATAAAGAAAGAAGATGCTGGAGCGAGGGGTCGCAGTTGGCGGTGGTTGATGCCATTACTTTTGGGTACGGGATTGGGGGTAGCGATCGCCGGTATTAGCACCCGTCTAGTCCCGCAGGCAAAAACTACTCCCACACCACCAGCCAAAGTTGCATCCGCTCAGGCTGTAACATTGGCGACTGCAACAACCACCCGCATTGCCCGAACTCTGGATACTACAGGTACGGTTGCGGCTCGTGAACGGATTTTGGTTTTGCCCCAAACTAGCGGCTTACAAATAAAAAAGATTTTAGTTGATGAAGGCAGGCAAGTCAAAGCCGGAGAAGTGCTGGCAATTTTAGATGACTCAGTGCTGCAAACCCAAATCGACCAGGCGAGAGCCAAAGTCCAATCCGATCAAGGACTGCTAGAACAGAAGAAAGCGATATTGATTCAATCCAACACTAGCGTCGCCCAAGCCCGTGCAAATGAACTCCAAGTCCAAGCTAGTGCGAAAGATGCCCAACAAAGACTGAAAAACTATCAGAAGTTAGCCAGTGACGGTGCGATTAGTCGAGAACAACTAGCGGATCGCGAGACTGCTGCTGCTACCAGTACAGCCTCAGCCCAAGCAGCAGCAGAAGCAGTGAATGGAGCCAAAGCCAGTATTGCTGTAGCCCAAGGAAATATTAACAGTATCACCGCTGATGTGCGAAACGATCTTGCCAAAGTCCAACAATTGCAAGCTCAATTAGCCCAAACGATCGTTCGCGCTCCAGTTGCGGGCACAATAGCGAAGAAGAATGTGGAAGTTGGCGACGTGACTGCGACTAAACAATTATTTGAGATGGTTCGAGATGGCACATTGGAACTACAAGCTCAGGTACCAGAAGTCCAATTGTCACAGATTTCTGTGGGACAAAATGCTTTAATTTCCTCGGATACAGATAACCGGATTCACTTAGAAGGTAAAGTACGAGAAATATCGCCTTTAGTAGACGAGAAAACTCGCAAAGCGATTGTAAAAATTGCTTTACCAGCAAATTCCTTATTACGATCAGGAATGTTTGCCCGCGCTAAAATCACCACCAATACAGGACTTGGTGTTGCCGTCCCCTCGAAAGCTGTACTACCACAACCAGATGGGAAATCAATAGTTTTCACCCTATCAGGTGAAGACAAAGTCAAAGCGATCCCAGTACAAGTAGGAGAAATCTTAATTGGGGGTAACGTCGAAATTCAGCAAGGTCTAACCCCAGGCGATCGCGTAGTAATTGAAGGTGGTGCATATCTAAAAGATGGCGATCGCATCCAAGTAGTAGTCCAATAAGCAAACTCTTTCCTTACGCCTTTACTTCTTTACGCCTAACGCCCTAGCGGGCAACGCTATTGCTAATGCGTGAGACCACTCCCATCCAAATCCGAGACGATAAACCCCGTCTCCACAATTTTTCCTACTCTTAATTTGTAACTATATGTCATTCAACATCTCAGAGTGGTCGATAAAAAAGCCTGTCCCGACAATTATTTTATTCGTAGTTATAACCGTCATCGGTTGGTTTTCCTTCACCAACTTAGGAATTGACACAAACCCCAACATTGATGTCCCGACAGTATCAGTAACAGTCACCCAACCAGGAGCAAACCCAGCAGAATTAGAATCGCAAGTCACAAAAAAGATTGAAGATTCTGTCGCCGCCCTAGGTAACATTGATTTTATGATTTCAACTGTTAATGACGGTATTTCCACAACCGTGATTAACTTTTTATTAGGCACTAACACTGACCGCGCCACCAACGATGTCCGTAACGCCGTTTCCCAAGTACGTCAAAATCTCCCGCAAGACATCAACGAACCAATTATCCAACGAGTAGAATTTGCCGGTGGACCAATCCTAACTTATGCGGTGACATCCCAAACGCGATCGGTCGAAGATCTGAGTAATTTAGTAGACCAAACAATTAGCCGCGCCATCCTCGCAGTCAAAGGCGTCGCCCAAGTAAAACGTGTAGGAGGTGTTGACCGTGAAATTAGCATCAATCTCGACCCCGCAAGATTAGAAAGCTTAGGTATTACCGCCACTCAAGTCAACGACCAAATCCGGGCGTTAAATATTAACTTACCTGGTGGACGCGCTGAACTCGGTGGTAGCGAACAAAGTATCCGTACCATCGGTAGTGCGCCTAGCGTCAAAGTCTTGCAAACTTATGAGATCATCCTTCCTGGTGGTGGTTCCGTCCCTTTAAATAGCTTAGGAACGGTAGAAGACAGCCATAAGGAAATCCGGCAAACTGCGAGTTTAAATAACAAACCTGTTGTCGCCTTTCAAGTCTTACGGAGTACTGGTAGCGTCACAGTATCAGTTGATCAAGGAGTCCGCGATGCCGTCGCCAAACTCACAAAAACTTTACCACCCGATGTCAAACTTGAACTAATTTTCACTCGCGCTGCTTACGTTAAAGAGACTTATAAAAGTACAATCGATGACTTATTAATTGCATCAGTACTAGCAATCTTCACCATCTTAGTGTTTTTGCGGAACTGGCGAGCAACATTAATTACTGCTGTTGCTTTACCTCTGTCAATGATTCCCACCTTTGCAGTGCAGCAAGCATTAGGTTATACCCTCAACAGTATGACTCTATTAGCGCTAGCGTTAGCGGTAGGTAACTTGGTAGATGACGCGGTGGTAGAAATTGAAAACATGGAAAGGCATATGGAAATGGGTAAAGAACCATTTCAAGCCGCCATTGATTCTTCTGACGAAGTAGGTTTAGCAGTAGTTGCTTGTTCCGCCACCATTGTCGCCGTATTCTTACCCGTCGCCTTCATGGGAGGCATTCCCGGTCAGTTTTTCCAACCTTTTGGTGTGACTGTTTCTGTCGCCACAATTTTCTCAACTTTCGTCGCCCGGATGATTACGCCGATGATGGGTGCGTATTTACTCGAAAATACACATACTCAGAAAAAAGAGCACAAATCTTCTCATCGGGAATTAAAACCCCAAGCAGCGATTCGGCGTCAACCGTATAAATCACTATTATCTTGGTCATTGCGCCACCGGCTGACCACATTGCTTTTTGCGCTAGCATTTTTCATCGGCAGTTTGATGTTAGTACCCTTAATTCCTAAGGGTTTTATCGATAGCGGTGATATTGGTATTTCCACGGTATCAATTGAATTACCTCCTGGCTCAACGTTAGCTGACACCAGCAAAGTCGTTACTCGCACCACAAACTTAATTCGGCAAAATCCGGATGTTGGTAAAGCCGTAGAAAGTGTACTCGCAACCCAAGATATCGATACCGCCAGCTTGACTATTAAACTCAAGCCGAAAGAGGAACGTCCAGGGATTTCCCAAGTCAAACTTGAGCAGACAATCCGCCCCAGCTTTAAACAAATTCCTGGCGCGAGAGTTAGTTTCCAAGCCCAAGGCTCAGCGGGTAGTCGCAAAGATTTAACAATCCTCCTGAAGAGTGAAAATCCCGAAGCCTTGAATGCTGGTGCTGCTGCTTTAGAAAGACAAATGCGGACATTACCGGGATTAGTTGAGGTCACTTCAACTGCAAGTTTGGTGAGACCAGAAATTTTGGTAGTTCCCGATCCGAAACGCGCCGGTGATTTAGGCGTGAGTGTCCAAGCGATCGCCCGTACCGCCTCCTTGGCAACTATTGGTGATAATGAGTCTACATTGGCGAAATATAACTTGAGCGATCGGCAAATTCCGATCCGTGTCCAAATCAACCCCAAAGCCAAAGAAGACATCAACACCCTCAAAAATCTTCAAGTCCCCAGTCAAAATGGCGGTGTCGTCCCGCTAATCGCCGTTGCTAACATCCGCTATGGTAGTGGACCTGCCACCATTAGTCGTTACGATCGCGCCCGTCAAGTTTCCATCGAAGCTAACCTCCAACAAGGTACTTCCTTAGGAAATGCGGTGGATTTAGTCAAAAAACTGCCAGCATTTCAAAACTTACCAGCCGGGGTGACACAGCAAGATGCTGGCGATGCCAAGATTATGGGTGAAATTTTCGCTCGCTTCGGTACGGCATTAGGACTAGCGTTAATGTCCATCTATGCCATTTTGGTATTACTCTACAACAGCTTCCTCCAACCGTTGACAATCATGATGGCGTTACCTTTCTGTTTAGGTGGCGCACTCTTGGGGTTGTTAATCGCTCAAAAATCTTTAGGGTTGTATGCCTTAATTGGGATGGTGCTGCTGATGGGGATTGTCACCAAAAACGCGATTTTGTTGGTTGACTACACCATGCTCAACATCAAAGAAGGCAAAACCCAACGCCAAGCCTTACTTGATGCAGGAGTCTCCCGTCTGCGCCCAATTTTGATGACTTCCATCGCGACAATCGCCGGTATTTTCCCACTAGTCTTAGGATTAGGCGCTGGTGCAGAAGTTCGCCAATCGATGGGGATTGCGATTATGGGTGGTTTTACCACTTCCACAATGCTGACAGTGGTTGTGGTTCCGGTATTCTTCTCTTACATCGACGATTTCCAACACTGGATTATTCAGTTGTTCAAAAACGGTGGCAAAAATAAACGTCCGCGCCCAGCTAAAGACGAAACACCAAGACACTCACTTGGCGATGAACATCCAACTAAATTATCTGTTCGCAAATAGGTTATAATAACTATGGGCAAAAATATTGCTCATAGACTGCGGGTGTAATTCAGTGGTAGAATTTCTGCTTCCCATGCAGACCGTCGTGGGTTCGAGTCCCATCGCCCGCTTTGACCAACTTTATAGTTCGCATCTCAGGGATTGTCGTCCAGACACAGATCCAATGGGTAATTTGGACATGACCATTGCCATAGTGATACTAATGTACTATGCTAGGCAATAATACTTCTTTGTTTAGCGATCGCAAACGTAGTTTCATGACAAACAGCCAATTTACCGATGAAATTGCTGAAGCTATCGTGCGATCGCCGAGGTTAAACTCAATCAAGGTCTTAGATATTTCAATGGGAACACTCACAGATGCTGGTGCTGAAGCTTTACTTAGTCCAGCTATTAACAATCTCGACATCCTCAACGTTTCCGAAAACTTTTTATCAGCGGAAATGATTCAACGATTATCTCAACTAGAAGTTCAACTATTTGCAGAACGACAGAAAATTGAAGATGATTACAGCTACATTCACAGTCGTTACTGTTCTGTTACTGAATAAAATTAATTTCAGCTAGCTGAGACATGAAAAATAAACTTAAACAGCCCAGAGAATTTGAGGTTCCAAATAATTTGCTCTCAAAAATTCGTGAACTTTCGGAGAGAAAATATTGTGATTTATATGAAAATGGTGGAAAGTCCAATGTAGAAGAAGCATTTGAAGAGGTTCTGCAAACTTTTGGAATGCCTATTCATACTATCGGACATCGGCGCTATGTATACATGGCAATGGGAATAGCTCTTTCAGCCCAAGTCACCTTAAAATATTACTTTCCTGATGACTCTAGACCAGATATAGTTTTAGCAAAAGTAAATAATTGGATAGAAAACAATGTTGAAGTACATGATAATTTTGCAGATAGTTTATTTCCAGATATAAGTGAAGGGGGAATGTATCAAGCCGCAGATGAAGCGTACAACATTTTTTACGGTTTGCTAAAAGCTTTAAATAAAGAATTTGCTTATGAAGCAGTTATAGATATTTTGTATGATGCG
>JBBQRU010000072.1:0-25241 GCA_038214545.1 Cyanophyceae cyanobacterium
AGGATATATTTTAATTCGCGATCCGTGGTCAGGCACGAAATATCAGATGAGGCTTGATGAATTTTGCCAATATTGGAACGAATATGCAATTTATCGGAGATGAACATGAAAGTTAAAATTGTAACAATTGAACAAAGTCAAGTAAAAGCTCGCAGTAACTTTGACCGAAATCAAGAAATAGAAACTTTTGATGTGATTGCATTAATTGGAGAGGTACGCTATCTGTTCAAAATGTCAGTTGACATAGATGTAGTTGCCAAACAGCAGATACAAATTATCAACGCCGATACTCAGTTTCAAGAAACCTTCAAGTTTAATTTAGAATTAGATCGGACAATATCCAAACTGGTTTCCAAAGTATATAATAATGAGCCTGTCGAATTACCCGTTATTGTTGGCGAGTTTAATTCAGCAGAAATTGAACCGTATCCGCGTCCCGTGCGTATTAGTACGTAGTCGTGCCTCAGTGGAGTGAAAATCGCCGTTTACAAGCTGTGTAATTAATTACGTAGGCGTTGCCATCATCGGTGGTATGGTTTTGCTAAACTTTACCCGCACTAAATTTCAGGTGATAGAGTGCTATCAGTGGATATCACGCTTCGCGGCTGTGCGACCAGCGACTAAATCGTTCTTTCTTTTTCTCAGTTAGAGCCACGAGATGCAGAGGGCACAAGAGTGCTGCATTTTCCGGGTAAGTAGAGGTTACAATCGATTTACAGGAAGCCAAGGCTTATGGGATTTTAAGACTATGCAAATTCAGCAAATATCCGTTAGTGGTCTATTTGGAATTTTTGACCATGTAATTCCATTGAATATGATGGATGAAAGGATCACAATTATTCATGGTCCAAATGGTTTTGGAAAGACCGTAATGCTCAGGATGCTGAACGGATTTTTCAACTCCCGATACTCTGTGTTTCGCACTATACCGTTTAGTAAATTCCAAGTAAAATTTGATAATGGTAGTAGTATTGAGGTAGTAAAGACTTTTGATAGATCAGAAAAGACAAAAAAGGGAAATCATATAATTTTCAATTTTTATGAGCATAATTTAGAAAAAGTTTCTTTTAGCTTGAAAGCAACAAATACCCCTACAGACCTCGATTTTCCAGTTGGAATCATCGATGAAATAATACCTGGACTTAGTCAAGTAAGCAATAAATTTTGGCGATATATTCCCACAAATGAAATTCTTTCTTTAAACGAAGTTATAGATAGGTTTGAAGACATTTTACCTTTAAAAACAAAGTTGCGAGAAGAACCTAAGTGGTTAGAAAATTTAAAGAATGATATTCATGTTCGCCTCATAGAATCACAACGTTTACTAAACTTTGATCCTAGTGGTTCCTCAAGACTTTATTCTGAGGGAACTACAATGTTGCCAACTGTTTCTGCCTATTCTGATGAACTTGCACACCTTATTCAATCTAAACTTGCTGAGTATGGTACAACGTCTCAATCCCTTGATAGAACATTTCCTGCGAGGGTGGTACAACAACAGATGTCTCCCGATTTGACAGATGAAAAACTTCGTACTCAACTCAATGAGCTTGAAACAACTCGCTCTCGCCTTATAGAGGTAGGTTTATTAGATAGGGATGAAAATTCAGACTTTCAAATTCAGCCTCAATTTATAGATGAAAGCACAAAAAATATCTTGTCAGTCTATGTTGAGGATGTAGAAAAAAAGTTAAATGTCTTTAATGAAATTGCAAGTAAGATTGAGCTTTTAAGAAAAATCGTTAATAATAAATTTTCTTATTCATACAAAGAAATGAATTTCAGCAAAGAGAAAGGGTTTATTTTTAAGACACTTTATAATTCTTCTGCTTCTAATATAGAAACTCTTTCACCAACAGATTTATCATCCGGTGAGCAACATGAGCTAGTTCTTCTCTATGAACTACTATTTAAGGTTCAACCTGACTCTCTAGTCTTAATTGATGAACCTGAACTCTCTCTTCATGTGGGATGGCAGACTCAATTTTTAAAAGACTTGCAAGACATAACAAAGCTTGCAGATTTAGATATTTTAATGGCTACTCACTCACCAGATATTATTCAAGATCGCTGGGATCTGACAGTGGAACTGAAAGGACCACAAAAATGAGAGAGTATATTTCAGTTGAGCGTGAGGCTAACGCAATTCGCTTACGACGGAGTACTTTTTTAGGTGCTTTTCTATTGCTTGAAGGTAGCTCAGATAAGATTTTCTATGAACGTTTTATTAATATAAAAATTTGCCAATCAGTTAGTCTTTCAGGAAAACCCTCTAGTAAGCTTCGAGTTATTGAAGTTTTGAAAATCTTAGAGCAATCGACTTTTCAAGGAGTTTTAGCCATTGTTGACGCTGATTTCGATCACCTTGATACTTCATCGCATTATTGCTCTAACCTTTTGCGTACAGATAGCCATGACCTTGAAACCATGCTAATAAATTCGTTCGCCCTCGATAAAGTAATTGCTGAGTTTGGTTCAGAGGAAAAACTTATTAATTTTGACCGAGATGTGAGAACAACATTGCTTGAAGCTGGTATGTCGATTGGTTATCTGCTTTGGCTTTCTCAACGAGATGAATTAAATCTGACCTTTGATGGTATTAAATTCAGTAAATTTATTAATGAGCAAACACTACAAATTGACGAATTTAAACTAATTCAAGAAGTTCAGAATAAATCTCAAGCCTTCTTACTGAAAAATGAAGATCTACAACAGAGGCTAACAAACCTGAAAAGTAATAGCCACGATCCTTGGCAAGTCTGTTGTGGTCATGACTTAGTAGAAATCCTGTGCCTTGGTTTACGCAAGGCAATTGGTTCCACCAATAGAATTGAACCAAACAGTCTTGAGTCTTCATTACGGCTTGCTTATGAAGAAGCTTACTTCCTGAAGACACAAATTTACTCAGGTATTTGCACATGGGAAAGTAATAATCAGCCATTTAAGGTTTTACGGAATTATACATAGTTCTAACACTGTGGCGTTGTGCTCTACAGAAAGTTGTTGAATATAAAGCACGATATCCAATATTTATACGTGATTTCTACATTGTGTATACAGCTTAAAAATGAGTATTATTTTTGATTATTAACTAGGAGAATAAAAGTTATGGCTGAAGAGGTTGGACAAGCAGTGCTTGTTGGTTGCTTCGCTATGCTGGCTCGGACTGTTGTCGGAGTATTTTTGGGAATTGCTCTCTTTTTCTCTTCTTTTTTCTATTGTACTGGAATGAAGGTAGGGTAAACTTTTCAGAACTTGCCAAAAATGCAGTTGAAATTTCAGCAAATGTTCCTAATAGTTTAGAACAAAGCAAGCTAGTTTCCCTTTCTGGAAATATAACATCTAATCAGATGTTAGGAGATCGGGCATTTTTGAAGCCAGGAAAGTATATTGTTGTTAACAGACGAGTTCAAACATTTGCTTGGGTAGAGGATAAGGATAGTAATACACAGAAAAATGTAAATGATTCCAAAAATGTAATAGGCAATTATAGTTATCAAAAAAAATGGACATCTTTTCCTGAAGATTCAAGTAAATTTAAATATCCACAAGGACATGAAAATCCAGCAAAATCTTCTGATGATGCCCAGAGTAGCACAGATCCAATCAGTATTGATGGTCATAGTCAGATGAATGGTAATCATGCTGAAACCGTCAAGCCTATAGTTGATGAAGTGTATAAAGTGTCGGATGCTAAAATTGGGGTTTACAATTTAGATTTGAATAATATTACCTTACCCAGTGACGAAAGCCTGAATGAACTAGAGTTGAATGTCCAAAACATTCAAATAGGAAAAAATATATCTGTTGCTGGAAAGTTTGTTTATCAAACTAAAACTGATTCCAACAATCCTCAATTAGGAGATATTCGAGTTCATTATTTTACTTTACCAGTAAATGCGATGACCACTGTTTTGGGAAACTTGGGAAAGGCTAATCAAATTAGTTCTTATACTGACAAAAAAACAAATTCTAAGTTTTACCAGATGTTTCTTGGAACTACAGATAAGGCAATTCATGAACTAAAAGATAATTCTGTTTTTGCAACATGGTCGTTGCGGGTGTTGGGATTTGGGATGATGTGGTTTGGATTAGGTTTAGCCTTTAAACCAATTAGTGTTTGGCTCAACTATATCCCACTGTTTGGGACACTTATGGAACGCACAGGATTCTTTAGAAGTCTTTTAGCTGCTTTTGTACTTTCCACAATCACCATAATCATGTCCATCCTCGCGCATCATCTCATCGCAATAGCGATCGCTATTAGTGTAGCATTTGCAATCTTAGTTTTACTTCGTGGCAAAATGCTAGCAAAGGGCGGTAGCTGACACATATACTTTCAGTCATATTAGTATTTGCGATCGCATCGCATTTTCACGAATATCACTTTTTCACATTGTGCCCAATTTGTTCCATATTGATTGCCAGGAATCGATCTACAGACTGGTACATCCAGTAAATCGACATTTTCGGATTGGTTCCGGTTTTCTGAAACCTCAAAGTCCGAGCTAGTTCCTCATAATTGGGGTGAATAATTAAGGTATACATGTCGCATAGATTGGGGAAATCTTGCTTCATTTTTGTCAGGGTTTGTTGGGCATCTTTTAAAAAGCCTGTTTGCGCCTGTTCCTGGTAGAGGCGGTCAATCATCCAACTGCGAACAAAGACAGCTTGGCACGTTGCATCGCCTGACTTGGCTATTGTAAACGGATCGGCTTCAGTAACTCTAGTCAAATGCAATCCTTGCATGGGAGGGCTAAAAAATTTGATTTCTGATTCTCTTGCTATTGGATGAAGGGCATAAAATCCCACTGGATTCTGATTATCATCGCGACGCAATACCCGCATTCCGGTTGCATATTGATTTGCCCAGTCTCGCAGAATATTCACAATGCGGTATGTCACAGTGTCTGCATTACGGTCAAGCCAGTTGTAATTACTGGCTAATAAATTGGCGATTCCAATGGCATCACAGCGTGGCTCAAAAGCATCTGGTTTCACTACTACTGTAGGTTCTGAGATTACCCGTTCTAATAGTTCTGGCAGAGTTTGAATTTCAATTTGAGTGCAATTGCCGTCAAATAGTTTTCTAATTAATCCTAAGGCAACTAACTTATCTAGCATCATCCCAGCTGAGCGATCGCTACCTCGTTCTTGATCGCTATAAAATAAATCAGCCGCTTCACGACAGCTACATTGTACCCACCCTTGAGGAAAAGCTAACTCCGTCAGGGGTGGTTTCAGGGCAAACTGACGAGTCAGACAATCTTTCAAATATAAATAAAGCCAGAGTCGGACAAAACACTCAGCCCGCTGCCGAGTCATCCCTACTCGTCTCATCAGTAAGGCGATGTAACGCTGTTGCTGCTCGCGCGGGAGCCACTGTTGTAGGGATTCGGGGCGGATTGCTGAAAATTCTTGCATGACTTCCACTGATGAGAAAACAGACTCCTCTTGGTAGCTAATATAACAAACTATTTTAAAAAATCACTCAACTTCGCTCGCCTTCGGACAACTGCGATCGCCTGCGGACAACGCCGAATCAAGCTTCTTTGCATCGCACGGCTCATTCTCATTACTGATGGGCAGGTTGCATGATTAAACCATGAGTTCTAAATCCTGTTTGGGTAAACGCCTTTTAGACCTCTAAGCAAGCAACATCAATAATCAAAGAACAAATTCATTGTTTTTCAAAAGGAGAATAAAAGAATGCTGACTTCTAAACTAAATTACTCAATTGACTTAGCTGGTAAATTATACGCTCATCCCAATTACTTACAAATCCGCGCTCGGATTAATCATTTAACCTCGAAATACGTTTCTTTAGGGATGTTATATAGTAATCTTCACGATTTACCTACACAATTTACAGAGCCACATCAACGTCACTGGGAGAAAATCGATTGGAAAAAAGTGAATGTTAATCAAATTGTTGGAGTTGAACCAGCTTTCTTCATTAACTTAATTGCTGGTGCGGCTGATATTGAAGCCCCAATCCGGGATTATGCCAAAGAAAGCCGAGATTATTTACAAGTGCAATATCCGGCAATGGCTAGCTTTATGGCTGGTAACTTGACGAAGGATGGTCAGATTATTGAACTAGGTATTTGGGGAAAGGAAGAGCGTCAACACCTGCCAGTTTTTAAGAAAATATATCAGCAATTAACAGGAGAAAAACTCGAAACAAAAGCTAATACTGTTAAAGGTTATGAATCTAGTGGTAATCTCCAACACGATATGTATTATCATACACTTAGTCGAATCACAACCGAGTGGAGTGCGACTTCAGTTTACCTATGGTTGATGGCACATTCCACAGGAGAATTACAGCAGGCAATTGCCCAACCATTACAAGATGAAGTGAATCATTTAGCCAAGTTCTGGGGTTTTGGTTCTTGGGCTTTTGGCGATGCCTATTTTAGTCGCTTGTATGGTGCTGGGAGACATTTAATTGCTCTTGCTATGCATAATAAGCAAGAACGCAATCAAAGCGATGATGTTTTGAAATACTCATCGGCTCTACATGCTGTAGAATTAGCATTTACATTTGCTAGAGTTATGGTACAAATGGGTAAGTGGAATAAAACACTTAATCCAAGTTATCTAAATTATCTGTTCGACGACACAGCAACATGTCAAATTAGTCAGCATTAAATTGCTTTACTATCGACAGCAAGCGCATAGAGATTGGGTGATAGCGTACCTGAAGAGGCGTTGCTATCGCTCACTCTTCGCGTGCGTTGTCTTTCCCTGTGTGGCAAAGCGCGGGATAAATACCAGTATTAATTAAATCTAAAAATTTACTTTAAATTAAGCATATTTACTTGGGAAAGCAACACCTGTATTTGCGGCTGTTAGGGTTGAGGATACTACTCATACGAATGGAGTGAAACCCGTCCGGTATATGGCTTTAAGACTATTTTATATAGATTATAATGAAAGAAGTTATATAAGTAAATTAAATGAAAGTACAGTCAGCCGTATTAGTACATTTGGGATTTGGAAAATATGTGCGTTCAGACCAGGTAACTGCGGTGATTCCGCTGGAAGAGGAACGTGGACCAGGGCGGCGGACAGTAGTTCACCTCCAAGGACAAGCGAACCCAATCATTGCCTCACGGGCTGAAGACACTATCGTCCGCGACTTGGTGCAAGAACCGCGTGAGGTGGTTCAATCACGTCAGCAGCAGGAAATTCTGCAAGATTTATTATCAGACCTCAATAACGTCAATGCCACTGTACGTCGCATTAGCCGCGATGAAGGTGGTTTGGATTTAGAGCGTTTAGAGCGACGCATCCGCCAAGTTTTAGAACAGTAGTAACTAAGCGTAAATACAGGAATAAAAATCCCTCAACAAGATCGCTCTTGCGGGGGGATTTTTCTTAGACATCGTGCATTCGGTTAAGTCGCTTACAAGCGCGGATCAACAGGTTCGCTTTCTAAGGCAAGAATACCAAAAACGCATTCATGCACGCGGCGCAGAGGATTATGATCGACAAATCGCTCTAGTGCCTCAACTCCCAAAGCAAACTCGCGCATCGCTAAGGAACGCTTGAGGGATAGACCTCGTTGGCGTAAGCGTTGTAGATTCTCCGGCATGGAGTATTCAGGTCCATAGATAATCCGTAGATATTCCCGTCCGCGACATTTGACCGCAGGTTGCACAATCCCGCGATTACCTTGAACGATGAATTGCATCGGTTTGACAACCATCCCTTCACCACCAGCGTTTGTCATATCTTCCCACCAGCGCACTCCTTCTGCTTGACTACCAGGGTCAGTTAAATCTATTACTTTGTATGTAGTTGCGAGAAGTAGGTTAGGGTCAAATTCGCAGATTTTTGCTATTTGTTCCATATGCCAGCGATGGTCTTTGTCTGTATGCACTGCGCCTTCTGTTGCCAAGATGTGAAAAGGTGCTAATTTGAGGTCAGAAATATCCGCTACAGACCAGCAGTAATGACGGTAAGCTGTAACGTACTGTTGCGACATCTCGGCGCGTTGTTGATGATGAAGTAGTTGAGTACTGACTTCGACACCCCTATCGCTTGCTTGTTGTAATAGTGCAACAGCTTCATTCAACGCCACACATGAAGCCACTCCCACAGGTGCATATTGTTGGCGTAGCAATCCTTGAGCTTTAGCTGACCAAGGCATAAGTTCGCAATCTAGACAAACCCAGTCGGTGTTGAAAGTCTCCCAAAACTTATTTTGAGTCATCGCCGCATTCACCCGCGCCAGCAATTCTTCCTCCAATACTGAATCTTCAAAAAAGCGGCGTCCAGTCCGGGTATAACAAATCCCAATCCCCTCATCCACCACACCAAAGCGCTGTTTAGCGGCTGCTTCATCTCGGCAGACAATGACTACCGCCCGCGAACCCATGTGTTTTTCTTCGCAGACTACTTCCGTAATTCCGCGCTGCTGGTAAAAGGAAAAAGCTTGGTGCGGGTGTTCTAATAACCCTGGTTTTTGGGATGTTTCCACCGGCGACATTGTAGGAGGGAGATAAATCAGCCATTTAGGATTAGCAGCAAAACGGCTCATCACCTCCAAAGCAGCAATAGAATTCTCTTCCCGAATAGTAATATTCCGCTGCAACCGAGTATTAATAAACCGCTTACCCAGCACATCCTCAATATTCAGCACATCATCTAACTGTTGCTGGGCGCTAAGAAGAGACGCCACACCACCCAAAGGTTTCACAGGTTCGCAATAAATCCGGGTAGCAGGAACACTTACCAACTCCTTTTCGGGATAGCGTAAGGCAGTTAGTTTGCCACCAAAAACGCAACCTGTATCAATATCAATCGTATTATTCAACCATTCAGCTTCTGGTACAGGCGTGTGTCCATAAACCACCATCGCCTCACCGCGATATTCTCCCGCCCAGTTGTAGCGCACAGGTAAACCAAACTCATCAATCTCGCCAGTACTTTCGCCATACAAGGCAAATTCTCGCACCCCACCAGACCCACGACCCTGCATTCCCTGCTTCATTCCCGCATGTGCAACTACCAACCTTCCTGCATCCAGGACATAATGACCGACCAGCGAATCCAGAAACTGTTGAAGTTCTTGAGTAAAAGGTTCGCGCACACCATCTGGTATTGCCTCAATTTCAGCCAGAGTTTGTGCTAACCCATGACTAACTTTGACATTCTTACCCCTAAGGAGACGCAACAACTTGTTTTCGTGATTACCAGGAACACACAAAGCAGTCCCAGCCTTCACCATATTTCGCACCAGCTTGACAGTATCAAGAATGCGCGGACCCCTGTCTACTAAATCACCGAGAAAAACTGCTTTACGTCCTTCAGGATGATGGTAAGTTGGGGCGTCCCAGAGGAGGGGGGGATGGGGGGAGTGGGGGGTGATTTTGTAGTCTAATTTTTGCAGTAATGCTTCGAGTTCGTCGCCACAACCGTGAATGTCGCCGATGATGTCGAAAGGACCGAGTTCGTGTTTGAGGTTGTTCCATAAAGGTTGACGATGGATTTCGACTGTGGCAATATCCTCTACAGAATTAAGAATGTAAACATAGCGGAAACCTTCCTTTTCTAGATGACGTAGCGATCGCTTCAATAACTGAGTATGACGAGACACCACATGACGACCGAATTGGCGATTACTGCGTTGCTGATTGCGCTCATGACAGACTTGCTCTGGTAAATTGAGAGCGATCGCCACCGGAAAAAAGTAGTACTCTCGTGCCAACATCAGCAACTTTTTCCGGTCTTCTGGCTGCACATTGGTAGCATCAATCACCGTCAACCGACCTGCAGCCAAGCGTTTAGCCGCAATAAAGTACAGTACCTCAAAAGCATCACCAGAAACAGATTGATTATTTTCATCATCAGACACCAATCCTCGACAAAAATCTGAAGACAGCACCTCTGTTGATTGAAAGTGCTGATGAGCAAAAGTAGACTTACCAGATCCAGAAGCACCAATCAGAACAACCAAAGATAGTTCAGGAATAGTTAATTTCATAGTTATTAATTACTTATTTAGCTCAAACTCATCAACTTTAACGCCTCAATTCCTCTACCGTAAATGAGTAATCCCCATTATTCCGAACCAAATAAAGGTCATCAAACCCCTCCTCAAAACTAGGTACAACCAACTTCTTATAAGTTGCCAAAAGCCCACAAAAATAACCACCTCCATCACCCCTCCGCGCCCCTCCGCGCCCCCTCAGCGTCCCTCCGCGTTTCAAAAACCCCCATCTGCGTAGCCGATCCCACCCCCTCATCCACCTCCCCAATCCCCTGAAACCGCACCACATACCCAAACCGTTCCCCCACCCCATTTGCCCAATTTTGAAACTCTAACCGCGTCCATTCAAAGCGGTGATCTTGATGTCGCAACTTCCCCGCCGGTAAATTTTCAAACTTGACATTATACTCAACATTCGGAGTTGTCACCACCACCACTTTCGGCTGAGCAAACTCAAACAAAACCCGTTCAAAAGCCGGCAACCGCGACAAATCAAGATGCTCAATCACCTCAATCACCGTCGCCCCATCATATCCACAAAAACGTTTATCCTGATAAGTCAAAGCACCTTGAATCAATAGCAAACGTTCCCATTGATTACGAGCCAGACGCATCCGGTCTAATCGCTCTTGTGCTATCTCCAGACAGTGATAAGAAACATCAACCCCAGTCACCTGTTCAAAAAAGCTATCTTGAAGCAAGATTTTCAACAGATTACCCTGACCGCAACCCAAATCGATCACCCGTTTAACATCATGTTTTTTCAGCGCCGTCACCACCGCCTGCAAACGTTGCTGATTCAAACTCAACGGCTTTTCCACCGCCGCTTCTTCCTGAGTATGACTTTCTTCCGCCCGATCTGGATCGGGATTATCCGCCTCAGCTAATTGCGCCAAAGCCGCGCGAGTCAAGTAACCTCGCCGTTTGAGATAGCGATTAGTAATTTGTTCTCGGGCGGGATGTTCAGTTAACCAACCCTCGCCATGACGCAATAACTTTTCCACTTCCTCATCACCTACCCAGTAATGCTTTTCATCATCTAATACTGGGATTAATACATAAAGATGACTGAGCAGTGCTTCTAAACGCAATGTGTGCTCAAGTTCAACTGTAAAATATGGACTCTCTCCCCATTCAGGAAAATGCTCATCTAAAGTGTGGCGTTGAGCAGTTACAGTGTAACCCAACGGCTCAAACAAGTCGCGTAGCAACCCTTCACCACCGCGACAGGGTAAGACACTCAGTTTGACTATAAAAGGTAAAGCCGTCTGCGCCAGTTCTGGTCGGTCTTTGCAACGACCACCTAAAGCGGTACCAAATATCTGAGAAATTGCCACACTTAAAAAAGACGATGCGACATAAGGGCGATCGCTCACATACTGTTCTAGTGTAGAGTGATTTTTTGCTCCCGTCCCTCGCACCAACTTGACTGGGTCAACATCCAACAACAACGCTGCAGTGCATCGTTGAACACTTGCTTCCGGATAAAAAACCTGTGCTTGTCCAAAAGTCAGGGAAAAGGACTGGCATTTGTCGGGATGTTTGTGCAGCAGGTAGCCTAGGTCTGTTGCTGGTTCGTGGGTTGTGGTAATTGTCAGCAGCATGGAGGGAAAGAGCAAATGTAATACTACGGTTATACTACACTTTGATTAAATGTGCTCGACATGATTCTTACATGAGCAATTCTGGCTTGGATTCTCACATAGTAGCCATGTAATTTTTTACCTACAAGCTGGCTTAGCCTAAGTGTATTATGTTACTTTTTGTATCCGTAAGTACTTCCTTGGCAATCCAATATTAAATATTTACTTCTTGCTGATAGTTTGCGGTTTCTAAGTTAGAGACTGATTTTAATTCACTTTTGGCAATTCGTTGTTGTTGATCATGCTTTGTGGTGTACTCCGTGAGTTTGATTTGGGCGGTGGGGTAGATGTCTGTTTCTTTGGGGATTTGTTTAATGATTTTTATGGCTGTAGCAAAGTCTTTGATTTCGGCTTGATTGTAGGCGAGTTGTAATAAGTGTACTGCTTTGACTTGTTGTTTTTGGGAGTATTCAACTAGCTTTTGTTTAACTACCAACCCCACCGAACTGTCAGTCGGAATTTGTTGAAGATAGCTTAAAGCCGTACTAAAGTCTTTTTTGGCTGCACTATTGTAAGCTTTATTTAATAATTTTTGGGCATTAACTTCAATCTTTGGTTTAGCTAACCTTACTAAATGGTCAGTTTTTGTTTGCCAATATAAAATATTGGGAACTTGGTGAGAGGCTACTAATACATCTGCCCAACGACTTTGATTAAATGCTTTTTCGGCAATTTCAAATTGCTGCGCGGCGAGTTTCCATTCTTTAAACCAGACCTTGATTGTAGCTTGAGTTTCCGGATAGATAGAACTTTCGGGTGGAATTGATTTTGCTAAAGCGATCGCTTTGTCTAAATTCCCCGCCTGATATTGTACTGTTGCTTGAGCTAAAGCATTTTTTTCGGAATGAAAAACTAAATTATTTAAGAATAAATAGCCGCCAACTCCTAAAAATAATGCATTAGCGGCTAAAGAGACTTTCAACCCTGTCTGCATTCGTGAAGGCTGCTCATATTCAGGTGAGATATCCTCTTGATGCTGGTCAGAATTGAGTACTTGATGCTCGTTGGGTGCTAAGCCTAAAACTGGAATTGCATGTTTACTATGGCTTTTTACTTCTTCTGGGAAAATTTCTATCGCAATATTTTGCAATGCTTGAAGGACTTCACCAGCTGACTGATAACGTTCACTAAACTTATGGCAAACCATTTTGCTTAAAATAGTCGCCACTTGATCACTGACCTCGATCTCGTTAAGATTCCAGATGAAATTATTCGTCTCTCGATCTCGGTCAAGTTGCATCGGCGAATTTCCTGTCAATCCGTGAATCGCAATCATCCCTAAGGAATAAATATCGCTACTCGGATACATCTGGTGAATAAATTGTTCTGGCGGTGTATATTCTGATAAAGTCGTCTTCTTCCGGCGGATCGATATAGGTGGTTGGGCTTCATGAGGAAACCCTAGTGAGCCAAAGTCGGTTAAAAATAGTTTGCCATCTTCAGAGCGTCTAATCAAGTTGTCTGGTTTGAGGTCACAATGGACAATCCCGTGAGAATGTGCAAGTTCCAGAATACCTAATACTTCTCGGAGTAATTTCACAGCTTCGCTTTCATTCCACAGCCGCGCCCAACTTCGATCAATTGGAAGTTCAACGCTGAGGGAATATCCGCGAATTAACTCTTGGACTAAGTAAAAATGTTCGTTTTCTTCAAATGCCTCAATGAGTTGAGGTATGCCATTTTGTTTATCCAAACGCTGTAGCTTTTCAATTTCTAGCGCAAACAGCAGCCTAGTATTTTCTAATTCGTCCGGATCAGGAGAACTTTTTAAGCATTTAATTATACACTTAGCATATAAAGGAGTTTGCAGATCGAAGCCTAAGTAATTGTGTCCAAAAAGACTAGGTCCTAAGTTCTGGACAATCTTATAACGCTGCTGGAGAGTTTTACCGATAGTTTGTTGGAGCATTAGTCAGTCACCTAATTACCCTTCATTAAGTCTTTCGCGTTCCTCTCATCGACATCCGGAGTAGTTATATATAACACTGTAATAATTACGTAAAATTTTGACTCTTTAAAGATAACTTCACGAATGTCATTACTAGTGTCGAAATGCTATAAGTACTGATGTGATTTTTAATTTAGTTATTTACAGAAGAAGTATTAAAAAATAGTATTATAACAACAATTCCCAGACGATCGCCTGGGAAAGAGTTGGTGATATGAGCTTTAGAAGTTGAAGGATAAGGGCTAGTAACCGCCTTCCTCTTCGTACTCTGGCTGTTTTTCTTTAACCTTCTTGGGAATATTCACTGGTTTTGGCTGATCGTCCCAATAATCTTCGTACTCATCCTCTGGTTCTGACTCCTTGTAAGGTGTCGGTTCCGGACGTTTTGGTTCCGGGTAGCGATCGCGTGGTGAAGTACTAGCCTCACTCCAGTTAGCTTCTTCCTCTTCTTCGTATTGAATCGACTCATATTGTCGCGCCTGCATCACCTGACGGCGAGGACGTTCTTCTTCAATGTAGTCCTCATCCCAATTATCCTGGGCTACAGGTTCGGGAGCGCGGGCTTTTTGCTTGGGTGTTTGTAAAGGGACACCACTCGGTAACTGATTTGGTGGAGCCACAGTGCTAGGACGATAACTACCGTATTCATCTTGTTCTTCCCGTTCCCAAGGCGCTCTACCGATGCCCAAACGCTCTAGTAAACCGACTGTTAATTGACTTACCCGCTCTTCCGCGCCTTCAAATACGATTAAGCGGTTGGGACCACTGCTGACGATTTCTTCAATCGGCAATTCGTAAGTACTCAAGAATTGTTCGGGAATTTGCGGGATACCTAAAGAAGCAATCACCAAGGAAGCCAGTTTACCTGTTTCCCCATTGAAGCTTAAACCGCGGACTTTGCCTAAAAGTTCACCTGTTTCTGTAATCACTTCCCAGTTAACCAGGTTGCTATAAGCCTCAACGTCGATATCTTCGATCACATCCTCATTATCCACAAGGATGACATCGCCGATCTGGTTAATGCTACTGAGAAACATATAACGCGGCATACCGGAGATCGCCAAGAGGCTGTCTCGCAGGCTGATCGCCACAACTTCCCGTTGATCAATATCAACCCACACTTGATTCACCACCCCTAGCCGTTTGCCATTGTCGCGGGTGATCACCTGAGTGTTTAAAATGTCGGATCGTCTAATAATTTGTTCTGAGGCCATTCTATACCGAGTCCTGAACTCGAATCCGTTTAATTGTAATCGATACTATTATTAACAGAATCTCAGACAGAGGGGTTCGGTGACTGTATTTTAAGTCCCAAAACTTGAGTATAAGCTCCTCTGGCTTGAGTAACGCCGATAGTGCGCTCGGCTGATTCTATCATTGGGCGACGTAAACTGACGACAATAAATTGTGCTTGTTGTGCTTGTTGTTCGATCATTCTAGCTAATCGCTCCACATTTGCCCCGTCTAGAAACATATCAACCTCGTCAAAAGCGTAGAATGGCGACGGGCGGTAGCGTTGCAGGGCAAAGATAAAGCTGAGGGCGGTCAGAGATTTTTCACCCCCAGACATCGAAGCTAGACGCAGTACTGGTTTACCTTTAGGGTGAGCGACCAAATTCAGTCCACTATTAAATGGATCTTCGGGATCGTCAAGTTGCAAATAGCCGTCACCGTCAGAAAGAATCGCAAATATACTTTGAAAGTTTGTATTCACCGCATCAAAAGCTTCTTTAAAAGCGCGTTGTCTTAAAGTCGTAAAGTTTTCAATCCGCAATAATAACTCAGTACGCTCATCTTCTAAAGTTTGTAGCTTGGAGGTCAATTCTTGCAAACGACCCTGAGTGCGATCGTATTCTTCCAACGCCAGCATATTTACTGGTTCCATTGCTTCTAGGCGTTTAGTCAGCGATCGCAGTTCTTTTTGCAATTCCTCTAAATTTATTTGTGATGGTACTTCCGGTAAATCACTAGGCAATTCTCCCACCTGAGTCTGTAACTGAGTTTGCAGATTTACCAGTTCCTCACGCCGCGTTTGTTGAGTTTCTTGAAGTTTTTGCCGTTCCCACTCTAGTTGTTGCTGTTGCGTATTATGCGATCGCAACTCCTGTTCGACGCGATCGCGTTTTTGCTTCTCTTCACCCAAATTCTGTTCTAACTGGGACAGCAATCCCTGAATCTCCGCAATTTCACTACTCAAACTTGATTGCTGCAAACTCAGTGTACTAATCTGCTCCTGATGAGCAACCCCTAGATTTCGGTACTCACCGACCCGCTGATCAGACTCCTGAATTTTCTCCTGTAAGCGTTGCTGCTGATTCTCCGCATTCTTTAACCTTTGTTCCGCCTCGCGTAGCGCCGCCTCCCGAGAGCGTAACTCTTGCTCCTGAATCTTAATCATCGCCTGAATTTGCTGCCATTCACTGGGAGTTTGCGACTCCTCCAACTCCGAAAGCGTGTGTCGTAATTGTTGCAACTGAATTTCTTCGGCGGGTAACGCGTCATCTAAAATTGTTAATCGGGATTGGACAGTGGCTAACTTTTCACTGTTTTGCTGTAGTTGCGATCGCCCGTTTGTCACCTGCGTCGTTAAAGTTTTTAGATCTTTTTGTAACTGTTCTAGGTATAACTGCTGTTCGCGCCGCGCCTGTCGAGTCTCAGTTAACTCCTGACCCTGTTGCTTAATCTTCTGCGCCAACGAATTAATCGCCTCACCACAAATCTCCAGAATCCGCTCGATTTCCGCCAACCGACTCCTTAAACCAATCGCCTCATCAGATTCCACCGCTTCCACCGTCCCAAACCGCAATGTCGCCCGTTGGTTACTCGCGCCACCAGACATCGCCCCACTGGTTTCCAGCAGTTCCCCCTCCATCGTCACAATCCGGTATTGTCCCAAATAATTCCGGGCTGTATTCAAGGAAGCGAACACCACCGTATTCCCAAAAACGTAAGCGAATACCTGTTGATAACGGCGATCGCATTCAATTAAATTCACCGCATAATCTACAAAACCATTCGCATTGCGTAATGCTGGTGCATCTGTAAAGCGTGGAGCCTGAATTTTATTCAATGGCAGAAAAGTCGCCCGACCCGCCCGTTTTTGTTTCAACAATTCTATCGCCGCCGATGCAACACCATCATCATCAACCACAATTTGCCCCATCCGCGCCCCGGCTGCAGTTTCCAAAGCCAGTTGGTAACGAGGTTCCACCCGCCCTAATTGCGCCACTAACCCACAAATTCCACTCAAACCAGACTGGATAATTACCTTGGTCGCCGATGTCCCTTGAATATCTTGCTGAGCTTGGACTTGCGCCTCTAACTTATCTAAAGTCCGTTGCTTCTCTCTTTGCTCATTTAAAAGGCGCTTTTGAGTTTCCTGCTGGATTTGCAATTCTTGTTCTGTCGCTGCGAGAGATTGAGCTAGAAATTGAATCGGTTGCGCCGAAGTGGCAAATTCCGCTTCCCTGTGAGTACAATCAGCTTGTTTTTCGGCGAGTTGTGGCTCTAATGACTCAACTAACTGAGTTTGTTCGGAGATTTGCTGTTGTAGTTGGTGATTGCGTTCTTGCAGTTGCGCCTGTTCGGTGCGTTGCGGCTCCAGTGTATGCAACAAAGCCTCAATTTGACGGTTGAGAGCAGTTTGCTGTTGTACCCAGGCTTCGGAAGCGCTGGCGATGGCTGTAGCAGCTTCGCGATCGCGATCTAAATTTGCTTGTACGCGATCGCGTTCCGCTTGGAAAGAAACAAAATTTTGAGTCTCTGTAACCTGTTGATGAGCGAACTGTCCGAGAGAAGAGCTATATTCTTGAATTTCTTGTTGAGTTTGTTGTAGACGCTTCACAGTTTCCTGCGCTGTCGTTTCTAACTCTCGTTGGCGGCGCTGTATTTGTCGTCTTTCTGCTTCTTGGGTAGCTAGCCGTGCTTGTACCGCCAATAACTCATCTTCGCCTAAAGCTTTGACACGAGTATTGAGTTGTTCTAATTCAGTGGTAGTTTGCTGGATTTGATTGTTAAGATTTGTGAGTTGGGTAGTCAGTTCAGTGTGAGAGCGATCGCCTGCTTGAATTTGCGCGACTAACTTTTCTTGGCTTGCTTGTAGCGATCGCCAGACTAACACAACTTCCCACTGTTGTTTTTGTTGAAACTCGCCACGTAGCTTCTGATATTTTTCGGCTTTGGTGCGGTCTTGAGACAAGCGATCGCGTTGTAGAGTTAACTCACGCTCAACAATGCGACAACTATCTTCTTTATCCTTAACTTCATCTAAAGTACTTTTCGCTTGAACAATCTTGCGGTCGAACGACGCCACCCCAGCCATTTCATCAATAATTTGCCGCCTTTCGCGCGGATTCATGGAAATGATACTAGTTACGTCACCCTGCAGTACGACATTGTACCCTTCCGGATAAACCCGTAACTCGTTCAATTGCTCATGCAGTTCCGTCAGTGTACTAGGTACGCCATTGATGTAATAGGTCGAAGTATAAGTACCCTGCTTTGTTACCCGTAACTTTCGAGTCACACTCCATTCTTTGGAAGTGGGGGAGTGGGGGATAGGGGGAGGGGGGGAATCTTCTGTGGGTTTTTCTTCCTGGTTTGGGGTTGGGTCTAACGGCTGCGTTTTCAGGGGTGACTCTTCGTCAATTTCAAATGTCACCGTCACACTAGCTTCCGCCGTCCCGCGTGTAGTGTGAGTGTTATTCACCAAATCAGGTAAACGATCAGCCCGCATTCCTTTAGAACTAGCTAGTCCTAAGCAAAACAGCAATGCATCTAAGATATTTGATTTACCGGAACCATTCGGACCAGACACAACAGTAAACCCCGGTAGCAGAGGAATTTTGGTAGTGCCACCGAAAGATTTGAAGTGGGATAGTTCCAGTCGCTTGACGTGGACCATAGGCGCTGGTTACGAGAATAGTGCTAATGAAGTACAAGTGTATCAACTAATGATTGTTTAGGCGAGATAAAGATTATAGATGATTTGTTGTGCATGTAGGACTCTACACATTGACCATCCATGAATACTGGTATAAATAGATACTATACGCTTAAAACTTATATGCAGCAAAATCATCGTAGGGCAGAACTAGTAACCTTATTTGCTTTTATCTTTATATTATTAAGTACATGTATTACTATTTTGTTCAATTTAGTGTTCATATTTCCACCATATTGGAAATATCTTCCAAATGAGCTTTTTGTAGGAATTTTTTTAGCTATTATAGTCATACTCGGTTTATGCTTTCGCTTATTTGAAATCTGGAACAAATCCAAAAAAGGTAAAAAAGCTTCTCATAATGCAGATGATATCGACGAGTGGCGGCGGAAGTTAATATATGAAATGAAAGATAATGTTCGCGAGCGACTCAGACAATCATTGAACCATCAGAAGCTATTAGATTTAGAATTTGATTATGGGAGTATAAATAATACGACAATTTCTACTTCAAGTCCATCAGAACTACAAAGAGATTTTTGGGAAATATTTAAAAAACATCAAACAATAATACTTCTAGGAGATCCTGGCGCAGGAAAAACAACTGAATTGTTACGACTAGCTAAAATATTAATAACTAACCTTGAAGATAATATTGACAATGCTAAGCAACGTTATAATGAGCCAATACCAATTATATTTGAACTAGCTAGCTGGGAACCGTCTCAAAAAATCGAACAGTGGTTAGTAGAAAGATTAAAATTTAAATATAAAATTCCTGAGAGTATTGCTAAAATCTTAATTAAGAGAGGTCAAGTATTGCCACTGCTAGATGGATTGAATGAGCAAAATGAAAATTCTGAAAAATGTCTAGCTAGTATCAAAGCTTTTACTACTCAGAAACGAGAGTATCCGCAGCAATTATTGGTATGCTGTCGTCTTGCAGAATTTGAACAGATCAAAAAGCATAATAAATTCGCTTTTTTGAAACCAGTCAAAATCAAACCACTTAACCGAGAGAAAATTATTACATATTTTGAAGAAGCGAAGCGCCAAGATTTATCTTGGTTATTTGAGAGTGAACAATCTCTATTTGAAAAGGTAAATTTGCCACTATATTTAAAAATACTCCTTGAAGCATACAAGTGGGAGGAAGTGAATAAATATCTACAGAATAATCAAAAATCTCAATTTCGTAAAGTTGTGGAAGCTTTACTTAGTGGACGTGAAGTATTCTTGAATAAATTGCTTGAAGATTATATCGATCATAAACTATATGAAGTTAAGGATACTCACAAAAAAAAAGATAACAAGTACTTGCTTTGGTTTAGAAAACATATTCCAAAAATATCGAATAAAGCTAAAACAAACACTGAAAAAAATACAAAACAAAAACTTTCATGGTTAGCAAAATCTATTATAGAACATAAACAAAAAGAGTTTTTGATAGAAAATATTCAGCCAACATGGTTAGATAAATCTCACCAAAAATGGCTATACAGAATATCATTCGGAATTATTTCTGGATTAATTTTAGCTATATTCTCTGCATTTTTATCCGTGTTAATTTACCAATTACTTTCTCAAGCTATTGCCAGTTATATTATAATTAGATTGCCAAATCTAAACGTTTCTGATTATTCAGAAGTAGCTAGAAGAATTAATGATGATGTAATAAATGTAATTATTGGCATAAATTCCGGGTTGATTTCTGGATTGATTTCTGTTGTAGTGTACGGAGAAGTTAATCAAGTATTATTTTTTGAACACTTTCAATTGTCTTGGCAAAGAATAGTCAGTTTTTGGTGTAATATTCCTAGAAAAATTATATTTTTAATAGTGCTTTTCATTTCATTATCAGAAATCATTTCTGTTAGGGTACTTGAAAATATTTACTTCTCTCCTGAGAATCTCAAGTGTTTTGACATTTGCAAAATATATCCAACGCTAAGTCAATATTTTCATGTTAGTACTGATGCGTTTTGTATTATATTATTAATTACTCTTTTCCTGAGCCATATACCATTATCTATAGTTACCAGTGAAACAAAAAATAAAACATATCCCAATCAGGGCATTAGATCAAGTTTAGTCAATGCGGTAACTATTACCTTAATAAACAGCCTATGGATGACGTTTGCTTATGTTTCATTATGTCATTTTATCCTCAATACAGAATCTATCAGAGGGCAGAAAATAGCATTTACGGAACTTCCTACTGTAAATGCAGTCGTTTTTGGTCTTTGTTGTGGGTTCCTTTTAGGTTTCATCTTTGGCGGTATTACTGTCATTCAACATATAATTATCCGTTTAATTCTCTGGAAATCTGGTTCTATTCCTTGGAACTATGCCGAATTTCTCGCCGATGCAGCTAAACGAGGTTTTATTATTCAAATAGGAGGACGTTACCGCTTCCAGCATGAGTTATTGCGAGAATATTTTGCTGAATTAACCATCTCGCAAGATTGAGTTTAAACTTCCACTTCATAAAGAGCGATCGCATCCTCTTTACTCACCTTAACTGACTTATCCACTAATCGCAGCAAGAACAAATCAGGATTTTGCAAGGCGCTAACAACCGACTCAGTAACTAAAATACTACAGTCGTACTGCTTAGTCAAACCCTCCACCCGCGAGGCTAAATTGACCGCATCGCCAATCACAGTCGATTCAATGCGGTTAGCAAATCCGACAGTACAATTACCTCACCTCGGTGAATGCCAATACCAGTCGCGTACCGCGAGGTCAGCGAAGCTATCGCACTCTTCCCCATCTGTATCCGTTCTTTGTTAAACTCACATAAAGCACGCTGCATCAGTATCACCGCCTGCAACTGATCATCCGTAGGCTTCCCACGACAACTACCAACTCCAACAATCGCCGTCACCAAAGCAAGTCGCGCAAATTCCCCCAAGTTAAAAGACAAAAGCATGATTTCGATACGTCTAAAGATGGATGAGCTGAAAACCACAGCACTGTATTACTGTTTTACTCTGTGAATCAGCATTGTCCATTCCTCGAACCAAGTGAGGCACCAACCTTCCTAGATCTGTGCGTTACACTTCATGCAGCCGTTGATGATACTCATGAATTAAATAGGATTGTTATAAGGGAGAAATTAGAAAATCAATGAAGACAATAGATGCTAAAAATCTCCGACTAAAAGATGTTCAACGCCTTTTAAAATTGACCGAGCAAGAACAATCACCGACATTATTATCACTTTTAGAACTCACAGAATTTGAACAGCAAGAATTACAACAAATCAGTAATTTGTTCAATGATTACTATGCCGAAGGAAAAATCTCCGAAGGAGAAGTTAAATTCCTGGTCATTGCCCCCCTAATGAGGTTAGCAGGCTTTTACAAACCAAATATCAAAATAACTCTAGAAGAAAACATCGCCGATATCTCCATCATCGACGAAGACACAAACATCAAAGGCAAGATGGACATCTTAGCCATCAAAAAAACGAACTTCACCCCATTGTGGATCTTAGTAATCGAATCAAAAAACAGCAGCATAAACTCATCCGAAGGCTTACCACAACTACTAACTTACGCCTACACCAGCCTAGAAAACCAAAAATCAGTCTGGGGACTAACCACCAACGGTATGGACTATCAATTTGTCCAAATCCACTCAGGACCCCCCCCAACCTACCAACTACTCCCCAAACTAGACATCACCCGCCCAAACTCAGCCATCCAACTCCTAAAAACACTAAAAACCCTCTCCCACCTCTAACCCTCCGCGAAGAACTCCGCGCCACCTCCTCTTCCTCTGCGTTTCAAAAAAAATCCCAAACCTAATGCCAACACCCCCAATAAAGACGAAAATAGAAACAGGTATACATTTCCAGCCTTGATCCAGGAGCCGCAGAGCGTGGTATTACAAGTACAAAAAAGCACCTACGAAGCCAAAACCCAAGAAATTGCCAAACAACTTTTAGCCGCAACGCGAGAAAATCGCTCATTTTTTGCCCAGATGCGCGACCAAATGCGCTGGGACGACAAACTACTAGCCTGGGCGATGGGTAATCCCGGCTTACGAATGCAGCTATTTCGCTTCATCGACACCCTCCCCGCCTTACACAGCAAACCAGAAATCGCCACCCACCTCCAAGAATATCTCGGCGACGAGTCAGTCGAACTACCAGCAGCCCTCAAAAGCATGCTGAATTTTGCCTCCGCCGATTCTATTCCCGGACAAGTAGCCGCCACCACAGTTTCCACAGCAGTCGAAACTTTAGCGCATAAATACATCTCCGGCGAAAACATCAAACAAGTCATCAAGACAGTCGAACGTCTGCGGAAAGAGAAGATGGCTTTTACCATTGACTTACTAGGTGAAGCCGTAATCACTGAAGCAGAGGCGCAGTCGTATCTCGATCGCTACCTAGAATTGATGCAACAATTAGTGGAAGCCGCCAAAAGTTGGTCAACTATCCCGGTAATTGACCAAGCCGATGGCGAATCCATACCACGAGTTCAGGTGTCTGTCAAGCTAACAGCATTTTATTCTCAGTTTGACCCTCTCGACCCACAAGGTAGTGAAGAGCGAGTTAGCGATCGCATCCGCATTTTACTGCGTCGGGCAAAAGAATTAGGTGGTGCTGTTCACTTTGACATGGAACAGTATGCTTACAAAGACCTGACTTTAAGCATCTTGAAAAAATTGTTGATGGAACCAGAGTTTCGCGATCGCACAGATATTGGCATCACAACTCAAGCATATCTCCGCGACAGCGAACAAGATGTCCGAGACTTAATTGCTTGGCTCAAACAGCGCGGTTATCCGTTGACAATTCGCTTAGTTAAAGGTGCGTATTGGGATCAAGAAACGATTAAAGCGCAGCAAAAAGACTGGGAACAGCCAGTTTATAACGATAAAGCCGCGACTGATGCGAATTTTGAGGCGATAACTCAGTTATTGCTGGAAAATCACGAATATGTCTACTCGGCGATTGGGAGTCATAACGTGCGATCGCAAGCCCGCGCAATGGCAATTGCAGAGACTTTAAATATCCCTCGGCGGCGCTTTGAGATGCAAGTGCTGTATGGGATGGGCGATAAGTTAGCAAAAGCATTAGTTGATCGTGGTTATCGGGTGCGGGTTTATTGTCCTTATGGTGACTTATTACCAGGGATGGCGTACTTGATTCGGCGGTTGTTGGAGAATACGGCGAATAGTTCGTTTTTACGGCAGAATTTGGAAGAAAGACCGATTGAGGAGTTGTTGGCTGCACCGGAGGTGGAAGTAGCACGCGTAAAGGCGCATCACCCACAAAGCTTTAATGCAGCGGATACGGATTATGCAGAGGTGGAGGCGCGGGAACGTCAGCAGGCGGCTTTTGTAAGTGTGCGAAGTTTGTTAGGGAAGACTTATTTACCTTTGGTGAATGGGGAGTATGTGAATACTCAGGTAATGATTGATTCGGTTAATCCTTCTAATTTTAGTGAGGTGATTGGCAAGGTTGGATTGTTGAGTGTGGAACAAGCTCAGCAGGCGATGGCTGTAGCGAAGGCGGCGTTTCCGAGTTGGCGGCGTACTCCGGTGAGACAGCGAGCTGGGGTGTTGCGGAAAGCGGCTGATTTGATGGAACTCCGGCGAGCTGAGTTATCAGCTTGGATTGTTTTGGAGGTTGGTAAGCCGGTACGGGAAGCGGATGGGGAAGTCTCGGAAGCGATCGATTTCTGCCGTTACTATGCGGATGAGATGGAGCGGTTGGATCAAGGTTTTAGTTATGATGTTGCGGGTGAAACCAATCGTTATATCTATCAGCCACGAGGAATTGCGGTGGTAATTTCTCCTTGGAATTTCCCGTTGGGGATTGCGGTGGGGATGACTGTGGCGGCTTTGGTGGCGGGTAATTGTACTTTGCTGAAACCGGCGGAAACGTCTTCAGTGATTGCGGCGAAGTTTGCGGAAATTTTGGTTGAGGCGGGAATACCGAAAGGGGTGTTTCAGTTTGTACCAGGGAAGGGTTCAGAAGTTGGTGCTTATTTGGTGAATCACCCCGATACCCATGTGATTGCTTTTACTGGTTCCCAAGAAGTTGGTTGTCGGATTTACGCGGAAGCGGCGATTGTCCAACCTGGTCAGAAGCATATGAAGCGGGTAATTGCGGAGATGGGTGGTAAAAATGGCATCATCGTGGATGAGAGTGCTGATTTAGATCAGGCGGTTGTGGGTGTTGTGCAGTCGGCGTTTGGTTACAGCGGACAGAAATGTTCGGCTTGTTCACGGGTGATTGTCCATAAGACGATTTATGATGCTTTTGTCGAACGCTTGGTGGAAGCCACCCGATCGCTGAATATTGGCGAAACAGAATTACCAAGTACTCAAGTTGGTCCTGTAATTGATGCGAATGCCCGCGATCGCATCCGCGAGTATATTGAGATGGGACGTGCTGAAGCTAGGGTGGTGCTAGAAATGTCAGCACCTGATCATGGTTATTTTGTTGGTCCCACAATCTTTGCGGATGTATCGCCTACAGGTAAGATTGCCCAAGAAGAAATTTTTGGTCCAGTTTTGGCTGTAATTCGGGTAAATGATTTTGCTGAGGCTTTAGCTGTGGCGAATGGTACTAATTACGCCTTAACTGGTGGACTGTATTCGCGGACTCCTTCCCACATTCAAATGGCGCAAGCTGATTTTGAAGTTGGTAATTTGTACATTAACCGCACGATTACCGGGGCGATTGTC
>JBBQRU010000073.1:0-25188 GCA_038214545.1 Cyanophyceae cyanobacterium
CGCGATTCCGGCAATAGAAATTACCACCCCAACAATAGCAAACAAACAAATTGGCACTAAATCCCGCTTTAAATCTGCCCATTTTAAGTTCCAGGCAGCTTCAAATAACAGAGGCGGTAAAAAAATCGATAAAATTAAGCCTGGGGAAAGATTGACTAATCGCACATCTACTAGTGCTAATATTAACCCTACAATCACTAATAGCAGGGTGTAAGGGATGCGATGAAACCAGCTAAATATCTGGGGCAGCGTTGCTACGCTTAGAGACACCAAAAGTACTAGAAGAAATTGCTTGAGATTTTCTTCTATCACAACTTCTCCAACTACCGATTCAATCGCCATATTAGAATTACCCCAAAAGTTATCAGCTAATTTTAATTAAATCATTGCCAGGTGGTAGCCATTGAGCAAAGCAGTCATAATTAACACGTTGAGGATAAAGTGATAATGTTGGGACTGATAAATGATTGAGAGTGTTAGCGATTTCATTTAAAATTTTCAGCACAAAACCGTTGAAGCAACTAACTTGGAGCAGTTACAGACCGAATTGTTAGAAGAATCTACACTCTCACCGACTTACGTAATTTTAACGGTTGGTTCTTGTACTATCGCTTCCCTTGGCTTAATTACTAACAGTGCTGCCGTTATCATCGGAGCAATGATAATTGCACCTCTAATGCTGCCGATCAGGGGACTGGCTTACGGCGCACTCACAGGTAATATTTTACTCTTTCGCAGAGGGCTAATAGCTATCGTATGCGGAACTTTACTATCGATTATGTTAGCTTATAGCCTAGAGTTACTAGTCGGAATTTCCACTTTTCACGCTGAAGTGCTATCCCGTTCTAAACCCACCCTATTAGATTTAGGGATTGCAGTGACAGCAGGTAGCATCAGCGGTTATGCCAAGGTTCAACCTAAAATTTCTGGTAGTTTGCTAGGAACTGCGATTGCAGTCGCGTTAATGCCACCTATTTGTGTTATCGGTTTGGGTTTAGCTTCTTCAAACTGGTCGCTCAGTCAGGGAGCAGCTCTCCTTTACCTTACAAACCTCTTAGGTATTATCCTTGCCTGTATGCTGACATTTTTGATTATGGGTTATTCTCCCATACAACGAGCAGGTACTGCGCTATTTTGGACATTATTACTCACAGCTATTTTATTGCTGCCTCTAAGTGTTAGCTTTGCCAAATTAGTTCAACAAACAAATCTAGAAACCAGTCTTAAGACTGCACTGCTGACCAAAACCATTACATTTGAACGTTTAGAGTTGCTCAAAATCGATACCAATTGGTTAACTTACCCGCCAACAGTTCGGTTAATTGTACGGGCAAAAGTACCTGTAACTCCCAAGCAAGTTGAGTTATTAGAACAGTTTGTGCAGAAAGAAATGGGTCAACCTTTTACTTTAGTATTTGAGGTTAGCCAAATTGAGGAGGTAAGAAGAGAAACGCCTATTTTACCCTAATTCTATTCCAAATAGTAGAGATTATTATTTCTATCAATAGATGACTTTATTCAAAAAAAATAATTTAATCATATGATTGAGACTACTATGAGCAAAATTTCAAGGAGTAAACCTTGCTAAGAGCTATTCGCGATCGCTTCAATAACTTTAGGCGAAGTAGGCTAGAACCAGCCCAGATACACAGCCTAATAACAGAATTGCTACAAGAATCTAGCCCAAACCCAACTTACTTAATTTTAATTATTGGTTCCTGTGCAATTGCCAGCTTTGGTTTACTCAGCAATAGTACTGCGGTAATTATTGGAGCGATGATTGTTGCACCATTGATGCTGCCAATTCGCGGTTTGGCTTTTGGTGCTTTGTCGGGTAATTTTGAGTTATTTCGTAGAGCTATTATTGCAATAACAGTAGGAACTTTGTTGGCAATAGGGATTTCTTACACTTTAGGCTTGCTGGTAGGTATTTCTAATTTTGGTAGTGAAGTGCTATCTCGTTCCAAACCTACTTTGTTAGATTTGGGTATCGCGATAGTAGCTGGTAGTATTAGTGGTTATGCAAAAATTGAACCAAAGATTTCCACAACTTTGGCAGGAACAGCGATCGCAGTTGCACTGATGCCACCTGTTTGTGTCATCGGTTTAGGTATGTCGCAAGCTAACTGGTCTTTGAGTCAGGGAGCGACTTTACTTTATCTAACGAATCTGTTAGGTATTATCCTTGCTTGTATGCTGACGTTTTTTATTATCGGATATTCTCCACTTAGAAAAGCCCGAACGCCTTTGATTTTAACATTGATATTTATAGGTGGGTTGCTAATTCCTTTAACTGTTAGCTTTAGCAGATTAGTGCAACAAGCACGCTTAGAGAGTAGTATTAAAAAGGTTTTGCTAAAGAAAACCGTGACATTTCAACGCTTAGATTTACTTAAAAGTGATACCAACTGGTTAACCAATCCCCCGAAAGTTTTATTAAGCGTGCGGGCAAAAGAACCCGTGACAGCAACGCAGGTAAGGTTATTAGAAGAATTTTTAGCAAAACAAATGGGACGACGTTTCACCTTAATATTTGAGGTTGGACAAATTGAAGAAGTTAGAGGAGATTCCCCAACTTCTAATTTCAAGGATCGCAAATGACCTGCAATCGTTCTAACTGGAAATCTGCGGAACCGGTAAATCCGGATTTATTACAAGACTTTAAAAAGCAAAACATTTGATGCAAATCTAATTTGATGTAAATTTAAAATGCAATTTCTTGCTACTGATAACTGGGGTGCGCGGCTTTCAAAGCAGAAGCTCAACTATGGTAAATCGCTGCGCGACATGCAAGACCATCAAAGTGCAATTATTACCAACAGAAAAAACTATGAGTTCCGACTGAAAATAATTGCATCTTTGAGCATGGAAGAGGATAACTTAGAGTTTTTGCAGAACTTTGTCAACCTCAGTAAGCAGTTTAAAGAGCAGATTAAAGTAGACTTACGCTACTTGACTCCTGCTTAAGGGCTATTCCAGCAGATGATTAATACGATCCGAGGCATCGTCGAAATTAAGGCTGAGAAAGAAGCAAAGGAGCGCGATCGCGCGGAAAGAGATCGCGATCGCGATCTGCAAACTACCATTGCCGTTGTCGGTGTTGGTGGTGGGGTTTCTGGACTTGCTGGCAGTTGCTATCCTTACTTAATCGCACCAGATCCGCAAACTAAGACAATCCCTCTAGAATTACCTTCTGCCTCTAGCACCCTGCATCCCTTTGTCTGGGCGATGCTGTGGAGCATAATTTTGGGTTTAGTAGGGGCACTGATCGCCGAGGGAGTAACAATGCTCATCTGGCCAGAAAGTAACAGATGGAAAAATGGAAAAAGAGAATAATAACTTTTTTCAAGCCACAGCACCAGCGATCGCAGAAGCGACAGAAATACAATAGAAGTAAAAGAAGGCGCTGCCGAAATAAGGTATAAAATGCTGGCGACAAGTTCGCCGGTATTTAATTGCCTTTTGGTAGCCCAAAATCAATGCGGTACAGCTTGCAACGCCTGGTAAATAGCTTCTTTCCTTGGCGGCAATAACCTTGAGATACGCTTGTGCTGTCTGGTCAGGTTCAGTGCGCCCTTGTTCCTAATCCCGCAACGTACCAAGTGGGATATGGTAACGGGCGGCAAATTCCTCTTGTGTCAGTTGCAACACACGGCGAATAGTTTTGGCGCGTGATACCCGTTTCATCCGCGCTAAATCAGCTTCCGTGAGTGGCTGGGCATCCGGATCACTTAAAGCCGCAGCATATATTTCTTCTTCAGTCATATCATGTATAGGTTGCTTGGTAAACGGACGCTCGCTGCTATTGACTGCGCCAAACCTTGATTGTTTTGTCGAATCCACCAGTAGCTAGCATTTGCCCATCGGGACTAAAGGCGATCGCTTTCACCCAGTCGGTGTGTTCATAAATTGTATTCATCAATTCGCCGGTATTTAGCTGCCATAGGCGAACACCATCTTTACCAGCCGTCGCCAGGGTATTGCCATCAGAATTAATCGCGATCGCATTCACCCAATCAGTATGCCCGATAAAAGAGCGCACTAATTTACCATCACTGACGCGCCACATTTTCACTGTGCGATCGCGGCTTGCACTGACAAAATATTGACCATCAGGAGTAAAAGCTACAGACGAAATTACCCCACCATGAGCGGAAATAGTCCGAGTATAGCGACCTGTCTGCAAATCCCACAGCTTAATTGTCCCTTTGCTATCACCACTCGCCAGTGTTTCGCCATTAGAACTAATTGCTACCGCCTGAATCGCGTTATCATAGCGCACTAAAGTTGCTAAGGGACGCTGGCGTTGTAAATCCCAAAGCCGAATCCCATCCAAGCCGCCACTAGCCAGAATTTTACCATCTGGAGTCACCGCCAGCGATAACACGTTGCTGCTGTGTTCGCGGAAAGTGTGGGTAAATTTATTAGTTTTCAGGTTCCAGAGATTAACTGTGTTGTCATCGCTACAGCTAGCTAAGGTTTGACCGTCGGGTGAAATTAGCAGCGATTCGACTGCTGCTTTGTGCGCTTTCGCAATGACGCCGATTTTCTTCCCAGTGACCGGATTCCACAAACCAATTCTCGTGTCATTTTCACCACCGCCACTAACTAGGAGTTTGCTATCTGGACTAAATGCCAAAGATTCTACAGTTCCCGAATGTCCGGTGATGATGTGAAACAGTTGGGGATTGGCAAATCTTGCTCTTGGGGCGGACGTAACAGGTACAATTGCACTAGCCGGATGCAAATGAAAGGCAAAAGGCAAAAGGTAAAAGGCAGAAGCTATGGCACCAGAAACTAAGGAAATTAAAAATAACTTCCCCTTTATCCCTTTATCCTCTTGTCTGGTCACAGCGAAATCCTCACTTATTGAATATTTGGACACACAGTTTGCATGACTGTGTCTTGGTTTTTTTGCTCTTGCCAATGAGCGAGTATTTCTTGCAACTCCAACTGTAGAATCGAGAGTGCGGCAATTTTTTGGGCAAATCCGTCATTCTCAATCTACAGAGGTGGCTTTTTCTTATAAACTGGTGTCATGGGTGCTGCCGGATTCGACGATCTCTCAGGTAAAAAGCGTTGCACTACAGGCTCTTCCGGTAAAGGACGGCGTTGTTGAATAAACCACCATCGCAAAGCGAAGGCTACACTCACTGTCCCTAACCCAAACACTAACAAAGTCCAACTGTCATCAAATCCACCAATCACAGCCTCTACTAACCCCATTGTCAGCATAATGCTAGGTAATGGTTCTTTTCGGTAGGCTGACTTGAAAAAACGCGGTAATCCAGCATTCATCACAGCTTGGTTTATTCCTATCTTAATTTTTATATGTATTTACAATCTACAAATAGCACAATGCTGATTGCGGAGTGCTGAGCGCAAAATACAAATATTGCACTTAGCATACAAGTAATCAGCCGTTTATATATGTTTACTATGATCTTAATACTTTTAGCCAGAAATTGGGGGAATGGGGGAATGGGGGAATGCTCTTGAGTGCTCTTGAGTGCTCTTGAGTGGGGAGAAATTGTAAATAAAATTTTCAACATTCACAATTCAGCATTGTCTATCCTCCGCTCAAGAGCACTCAAGAGCGCAAAGTGCCTATTTCAGTCCGAGCCAAACAAGGACGCCTTGATTGGTGAAGTATTCAATCACGACCATCATCAAGAACCCAATCATTGCGGCTCGACCATTCAGGCGTTCAGCATATTCGTTAAAGCCAAATTTTGGCTCTTCTAGCCGGGGCGTAGTGGTTGGTTGTGGTTGTGTCATCATTTCTAAAACCTCTTGTATGGGAACTTAACTACGTGGCTTGGTTAAACAGTGTGACGTTTGGGAAAATCTAGCGGGAGCGTATTTTTTACATTTCGTAAAGATACTTTATATATTTTTAAAGAGGTTGGAGCGCTCGTCAAGGGGGAAAACATCACTCTTTAGTAGCGATAAGCTAAAAATAGAACATTTGATATCAGAGGCGGCAAATGGAAATAGGGGTTCCCAAGGAAACAAAGGATCGGGAATTTCGGGTTGGGTTAAGTCCAAGTAGCGTGCGGGTGCTACAAGAGAATGGTCACAGTGTGTTTGTTGAGACTGAAGCTGGGACTGGTTCTGGATTTACAGATGATGATTACAGACGCATGGGGGCACAGATTGTCGATTCTGCTGTAGCTACTTGGAATCGCGATCTCGTGATTAAAGTCAAGGAGCCATTGGTATCTGAGTATCATTTTCTGCAAAAGCAGTTGCTGTTTACTTACTTACACTTAGCTGCTGACCGGAAACTCACAGAACATTTAATCGAGAGTGGAATCACCGCGATCGCCTACGAAACTGTGGAGCAACTAGGTAGCAATAGATTACCTTTGCTGACACCGATGAGTATTATTGCTGGTCGTCTCGCAGTGCAATTTGGAGCGAGATTCTTAGAGCGTTCTGCGGGTGGTCGCGGGGTACTTTTAGGTGGTGTTCCGGGAGTTAAACCGGGTAAGGTCGTAATTTTGGGTGGGGGTGTTGTGGGGACAGAAGCCGCCCGGATTGCTGTCGGGATGGGTGCATCTGTGCAGATTTTCGATGTCAGTGTTGAAAGGCTAGCTTATCTGGAAACTTTATTTGGTTCCCGTGTCGAATTACTCTACAGCACAAGTGCAGAAATTGAAGCGGCTGTACCGACAGCGGATTTACTCATTGGTGCTGTTTTAGTTTTAGGTCGCAAAGCACCGATATTAGTCAAGCGCGAATTGGTGCAACTCATGCATCCTGGAGCGGTAATTATTGATGTAGCTGTTGACCAAGGTGGTTGTGTGGAAACTGTCCGCCCAACTTCTCACACTGAACCAACATATCTAGAAGCCGGTGTGGTGCATTATGGTGTGCCGAATATGCCAGGGGCTGTACCTTGGACAGCAACTCAGGCACTTAATAATAGCACTCTACCGTATATTTTACAGTTGGCTAATCAAGGAATGACAGCTTTGACAAATAATCCCGCCTTAGCTAAGGGTGTGAATGTGCAAAATCATCGGCTTGTACATCCTGCAGTCCAACAGGTATTTCCCGACTTAGTTTGATTGCGCTTTTCTAATTCGGGTACAAACGGCTAAGCTATCGTCGGTTGTCAGCATTTGCTCAAATTGTGCTATGATCTGCGCCTGCCAATCAGGACGTATGGATACCACTCTTGACAGTGCTGCCAACCCGACTACAGCAGCATAGCGGACAATCCATTCATGATCATGAGAAACTTGGATTAAGGCTGCTAATGCTTCACCAAGAGATGTTTGCACTTGTTCTGGTGGTAATTCTTGCCAGTGCAAATTTCCTAAGCCTTTCACCGCTGAGCGTCGTACACTCATGGCAAAATCAGTTTTAGCCGCGACAAGCAATGTATTTAGACCGCGCGGATCGCCAATTCCGGCTAATGCTCTCACCGCCCAAGCTCTCGCGCCATAATTATAGCCGTCGAGTTGTTCGAGTAAATGTGACACAGCCGGCTCACCAATTTGGATTAATCCATCAACGGCAGCTACGGCTGCGCCGGGGTTGTTATAACCTAAAACCTGAATTAAAGTTGGGATAGCTGCTGTTAAACGAGCGTTTGCTAAGTTTTGTACTGATGTAATTAATCGCGCAGAGGAGTCAGCTTCTTCCACGGCGCGGATTAGTTTTTGAGCATTCAGGTCTGTAGTGGCGCTCATAGTAAGTTGTCCATTAAATCCATGACTCGGATGGCATCTGCGGAAAGGGTATCATGACTCCGCTTAACTTCCGATTCTAGCAATCCTTTCAAGGAAATTAGTTTGAGACTGTTTTCTGCTAAAGTTTGGGCGATCGCGTCTGCAGCTTTGATATACCCAATTGCTCCTAAATCAGCTAAAGCGGCGCGACGCAGTTGTAATTTCTCGCTTTGCAAAGCTTGAATTAAGCGATCGCCATAGCTCGGATTTTCCGTAATCTGGTACATTCCACGATTTGCTGCATACTGCACCAACTCCATTGGATGCTCTAAAAAAGGTTGGATCAAGCTCACGGCTTCACGCGCACCCAGAGCACCTAAAGCCTCAATTGTGGCATCATAAGGTTGTGCCAAATGTGGACATCCCGGTATTGGCATCGCCTCGCCACAACCACCGGCTAGCAGTTTCATCAATCCGGGGATACTCGCTGCATCGCCTAACATCCCTAAAGATTGTGCTGCTGCTTCGCGCACGTAGTAATCAGAGCAATCCAAACAAGCAATCAATCCCGGAACAGCACGCCGATCACCTAATTTACCCAAGGCTCTAGCAGCATTCCGGCGCAATGGATAGCCATCATCGCTTGTGCGGTCGGCTTCATCTTCCAAAGCCTCAATCAGAACTGTCACAGCTTCAGGAACCCGCACTCGGAAACGACCCAACCACCAAGCTGCATAATAGCGCAGTCCTTTATCTGAACTGTGCAGGTTAGCGATCGCTTGTTCTACTGTCAATGACGAATCATCGACGGGGTTAGCCGCCGATGTTAAATCTGGATCGAACTGCATAGATTGCATGAATCTAAATTAATCAATCACCTTATTCGTGATGTTCTTGGTGTTCGTGATGCTCAGCATGAGATTGGGGTGATGGCGGATTACCTAATCCCATTTCCGAACTCATCGGCTGAATGTTGACAATTTTGCCACCCATGCGTGTAATCCGTTGCATTTCCTGATTCATTCTGGCATAAGGCACTGTCACAAACGTACTAGCGCTAGAGCGGATTTCATAATCTGTTCTGTCGGTTTCTTCGTTTTGACGCATTCCGACAACTTCGTATCGAAAGCAACGAGTATCTGCGCTTGTAAGTGTCATATGAATTTAAATTCCTGATATTGATGAGTAAATAGACTAAGTGAGAGTGAGAATAATGAATTCTGGATTCATCTTTCATCATTCCCACTCCCTGATTCCCTAATTAAATTGGGGTGATACTAGCGATCTTACCGCCTTGGCGCTGCAAGCGTTGCAATTCGCTGGAGAGGTTTTCGTAAGAGACAATCAATGATTGGCTACTACGACGCACACTAGGATATCTAGCCTGACGTACTCCTGAGACTTCAATCCGATAGGTAGTACCTTTATCTTGACCAAATCCACTACTAGGAGTCACGCCTTTATTAGAAGGACGATATGACCAACCTTCGCTACCACCAGAAGGACCAACAATTGTCGAAGCGCCATTTTGACCGAGTTCTACCGCTAAACGAGAGGAGTTACCGCCAAGTTGGGCGCTATCACTATTCGCATAACCGCGATATAACTGAAACATCCGGTTAAAGCCGACGGTTTTTTGCCCTGTTTGGGTGTTGAAGCCGCGATAGTAGGGGACGATGTTTTCGCCAAAGTTGGTTTGATATTCTTCTGAATCGATATAAGAATCGATTTCGGCTTCATATCCTTTGGTTTGATACAAGTCTAAGTGGAAAACTACTTCTGTTTCATCATATGGAGCACGACCCAACAGATGCTTAGTGTTGAGTTCGATGAACCGAGTTTGAAAACTGTTGTAAAAGAACTTTGATTTGTAAAGTTCTGATTTAGCAACTTGGCGAACAAAATCTTGAACTGTACTTCTACCGTTACGTAGCAGAGATTCAGCGCTGATTAGTCGCTCTGACTTCATCAAATAGTCGTTACCCAAAAGCTGACGGTAAACTGCACGAATTACAGTTTCAATGTCGTCTCTGGTATAGTTCTGACGCAATTCGACTGGTTTCATCTCGCTAAAAGCGGATGTTCCCAAACGAGATGCAGCTGTAGTTATAGCCACTGAAAATGCTCCTTTTTGGTCGTAATTTTATGCTGGAGTGATGCTCATTACTTTTGCGCCTTTTTGATTCAGTTGCTGCAATTTGCTGGACAACTGTTCGTAAGGTACTAGTACTTCGCTCACAGTTCTCCGGACTACCGGAGAATATCGGGAAGCTGCTTGCATGACTCTCAAGCGGTAGAGTTGGTCGCGACTACCACCAGAGGTGCTATGAAGCGCTTGTCCCACGGAAGGTGTTTCGATTGTCGATGCTGTATTTCTAGCAACTTCCCAGGTTAGCTTAGCTTGTTTTTGGTTTTGGGCGCGATCGCTATTAGCGTAACCGCGATACAACTGAAACATCCGGTTGAACCCTACTGTTTTTTGTCCAGTTTGGGTAGCAAAACCGCGATAGTAAGGTACTACATTGTCACCAAAGTTTTCTTGATATTCTGGTGAATCAATGTAGGAATTAATTTCAGCTTCATAACCTTTAGAGTTGTAGAGATCTACATGGTAAGAAATCTCTGACTCATCATAAGGAGCACGACCCAACAAGTGCTTATAATTTAGCTCAATTAAACGAGTTTGAGCGTTGGGATAGAAAAATTTATTGCGATATAGTTCTGATTGAGCAATCGCGCGAACAAAATCCCGCACAGATTTTTGCCCTTGACGCAGCAACGATTCAGCACTGACCAAGCGCTGTGATTGCATCAAGTATTCATTGCCGAGAATTTGGCGATAAGCGGCGCGAATTACAGTTGTAACATCTTCATCTGTCCGGTGCGGACGCAATTCTACCCGTTCTGATTCTTCAAAGGGTTTGATCCCTAATCTGGATGCTTCAATTAAGCCTGCCATGTTTTTTTTCCTCAGGTATCAAAACATCAATGGATTTTAAATCTTTTATACAAATGCTTTATGCCTAAAACTGCCATGATTGCTTGTCAGCAGCTATAGAGTTTGTCTAAAAACTACAGATGTTGACCAACAATCATGGCACTCGTCAACTTCTAGCTGAGAGCGTTGATTGCGTAATCGATGTAGGAGTTAGCTTCAACTGCTGGGTCGCCAGATAGACCGTGGCTAGCTTTGATGTTTCTCAAAGCTTCAACATACCAGCTAGGAGACAATTCAAAGGTGCTGTTGATTTCTGCCAAACCTGCAACTAAGTAGTCATCCATTGGGCCAGTTCCACCAGCTACTAGACAATAGGTAACCATCCGGAGATAGTAACCGATGTCGCGGACGCACTTGTCTTTACCTGTTTGGGTAGAGGCGTAGTTTGGTCCTTGCATTTGGGTGGTGTAAGGAAACTTGGTGTACACAGCTTGGGCTGCGCCTTCTGCTAAGCGTTGTGCATTAGAGCTTAAGCTTTTTGCTGCTTCTAAGCTAGCTTGAGCTTGGCGGAAGCGACCAAATGCAGTCTGCAATTCTGTAGAAGACAGAAAGCGACCTTGGGAATCAGCTGCTGCTACGGCTTCGGTTAAAGGGGTCTTCATTGTGGTATCTCCAGTTAATTAATTTACAAAGGTTTTGAAAATTGTGTTAGCTAACAGCAACCGCAGCGCGATCAAAGTAGCTAGATATTTCTGATTTCTGCTGCAATCACCTAGGAGTGCTGCCGTTAGCGTCATTGACAGTAAATGCTGGTTTTATGGCTATTTTCGGAAGTGTTTCTTGCCACTTTACAAATATGAGAAAACTTTCATATCTGTCAAAAAAAGCTATAAAAATTTACAATCAAACATCTTACTTAGCCGTATACGCGATCGCTACTCTCATAATCCTTTATACAATGCCGTTGCTACCGGAATTTATTACAAATTATTATATTCTCGCCTAAATAATGTTAAAAAATATTAAGCATTCCTGAGTTTACAATTAGCATCCAGGCTAATCTTCGCCAAGATAAAACAATGCCCGAATAAGTAAACAGCTACCAACAAGAGCGCTAGAATCTGTTTACTTATCCGGGCGAGGGTATGAACTAGAAATACTAGCTGAGAGCGTTGATCGCGTAATCGATGTAGGAGTTAGCTTCAACTGCTGGGTCGCCAGATAGACCGTGGCTAGCTTTGATATTTCTCAAAGCTTCAACATACCAGCTAGGAGACAATTCAAAGGTGCTGTTGATTTCTGCCAAACCTGCAACTAAGTAGTCATCCATTGGACCAGTTCCACCAGCAACTAGACAATAGGTAACCATCCGGAGATAGTAACCGATGTCGCGGACGCACTTGTCTTTACCTGTTTGGGTAGAGGCGTAGTTTGGTCCTTGCATTTGGGTGGTGTAAGGAAACTTGGTGTATACAGCTTGGGCTGCACCTTCTGCTAAGCGTTGAGCATTAGAGCTTAAGCTCTTTGCTGCTTCTAAGCTAGCTTTAGCTTGGCGGAAGCGACCAAATGCGGTCTGCAATTCTGTGGAAGACAGAAAGCGACCTTGGGAATCAGCAGTTGCTACAGCTTCGGTTAAAGGGGTCTTCATTGTTGGGTATCTCCGATTTATTCTGGCAAATTTTGCGCTTTTAAACTTGGTTCACGCGCTTGTGACGTGATTGCTGTGAAGCAATTAATTTGGCTTAAGCAACAGCTGCTGCAGCGCGGTCAAAATAGCTACCCAACTCAGAAACGATATTGCTGCAATCACCTTGGCTGATGTTGTTGCGGTCATTAGCGATCGCAATTGCGGCATCTTTCATTTTTTGCACGCCTACAGCTACTGAAGAACCAGGAGTTCCCAAAGCTTGGTAAGTTTCGCGCAATCCGTTCAAGCAGCGATCGTCAAGAACGCTAGCATCACCAGAGAACAATGCATAAGTTACATAGCGCAAGATGATTTCCATGTCGCGTAAGCAAGCAGCCATACGACGGTTGGTGTAAGCATTACCACCAGGAGTAATTAACTGGGGTTGTTCAGCGAACAAGGAGCGAGCCGCATTGGTAACAATCGCAGATGCGTTACTTGTAATCCGGTTAACCATGTCCATGCGCTTGTTGCCGTCGCTAACCATAGCGCTCAAAGCGTCTAATTGTGCGCCGCTGAGGTATTCACCCCGTGTGTCAGCTTGAGCAACAACTTTTGCAAATGCGTCTAACATAAACTCAATCTCCTATCTATTTGGTTGAGTAGGTCGCTCAAAACTGAGCTTGTGCAGTAAAGTTTGGTTTATTCAAGACTGTTTAATACAGCCACCAAGAAATCAGTCTACAGTTAGAAGCTTTTCTTAGTCTCGTTTATTAAAATCTTTTAACAAATGAGCGCGTTCCTTAAGAATCGCAAAAAAACTTCATCTTTTACCAAAAAGCCGCAAACCCTGCATTCGCCAGTATTTGGGCTGACTAGCGCCGGTTATTTACCTCTCTTTAATACCTTTTATACAATGCCGTGAGCTGTTTTTTGATGACAAGCTCTAATTTTTTGCCATTTCGTTATATTTTTTAATATTTTTCTCACCGTTGAGCAATAATTTCCTGATGCTCACCCAAATATCTGTCCTTCTCGGTCAAACTTGATTGAAAGCTGGCAACAAGAGTTGGTACAATTGCCACCATTCGCTAATCTCGGCTCCGCGACATCGCGAGGTCAGTTCTAATACCTAGAGGTAAAAGATGAATCTAAGTGTGATCGCGGCGATCGCTTATGGCGTTTTAGCCTTAGTTGGCGGCATCATCGCCTACAACCAAGTTCAAAGCAAAATGTCGCTAATTTCCGGTAGCATCAGCGGCATTCTCTTAATTTTGGGTGGTGTGCTGCAATTACAAGGACAAGCTTGGGGATTGATTCTAGCTACAACTGTGACCTCCGTCTTAGTTGTAGTGTTTCTCATCCGGTTGGCGAAAACCCGCAAGTTTATGCCTGCTGGTTTGATGATGATTTTAGGAGTCCCGACTTTGTTTGTGATGGTCGCGCAGATGATGGTGGTTGCTTAGTCTCTTTCGCTGTGCTGATGGAAAAGTTGTGTGGTGTTTGAACGCTGCACAACTTTTATGCTGCAAACGAGATAAATTATTAGTTGAAGTAATCTTCAAGTATCATGACAACGTTGAGAATTACTTTGCCCTGAGGATTTAAAACCCTTAAGCGTGCTCTCGGTTTGCCATTTTGCTCACTTAACTGCGATAGGCGGTAGGTGTATCCATTGTTTTTCCAGATAGAAGAAGTTGATGTTCTCTTCGCTATGTGGTCAATTTCAACACAATGCTTTTGAGCGTCACAACCCTTATAATATTCTCCTACGACATAAACTGTATAGCCTCCCCCCTTCCAGATTTCACCTTCAGGTACATTCTGATCGGCAAGAGCCGGAGTAGAAAGTAAAGGTGTAGAAATCACTAATGCGCTCAAAATTCCCGATAATAATAACGATGTCTTTGTAAAAAAAGCGATATGCCGATTCATCTGCGTTAAATCCAGTTATTTTTTATTGTTGTTTGCGGCTGATCTTGCCATAATATTTACAACGTTAATTCCGAGGCAAATATCGGAACTTTTCGGCAATATTTATTTAATCTTTACAAAACTGATGCCAAGTTAGTCGCTTGTCTATACGCTCTAATTCACATCACACAATGAACATCAATAGCGCGGTACAGGTGTGTCATTCATGCGTATTGCGATTATTGCTCTGGGAAGTCTTGGAGATATTCAACTTTATATCGCTTTGGGAAAAGGCTTAAAAGAAGCTGGTTATGTTGTGCGACTAGTGACGCATGAAAACTTTAAAGTGAGATAATCGAATCTGCTTTCATTCACATTTTAGAGCGAGAGGGTTGTCATCACATTTCTGAACTACAGCCCCATAACTCCTGACGATGGCGGATGTCTACCTAACAATTCTTCCTCTGCCCGAATCGACAACATCATTGCCCGATTCAAATCCAATGCGGCGATTGTTGCCCTTCCTACAGTCGTCAAACCAACTATTCGTACCCCATCCCAACTAAAATTTTCGTTCCATGCTTGCTGTCTGGGATGAAAAAATAACACTTCGATCCCCGTCTCAGCATCCTTGATCTTTTGCCGCGAACCCTTCCGCAACGAACACGATACACAAGCCAGCGCAAGATTTTCAGCCGTTGTCTCACCATTAGCCACCATAGGCACGATATGATCGATGTGGAAAGTGGCAACTTGACCAGCTTGAGCTATTCCACAATACTCACAATGATTGTTAGCTCGTTCGATCACTAATTGACGAAGGGTAGCTGGAATTGCCATCTCAGTTTACTTTGTCACTTGCAAAGAGCGAAGCCGCAGCAAAGACAAAAATTCAGCTACATCCACCAACCCCTCTGCCTCGCGGCGTTCGGCATCAGATAATGTAGTACCTGCATCCTGTCTATCTAGTAAAAACTGCAATCTATCGTGAACTGCTTGGGGAAGCTGAAATTGAGTTAGTTCGAGCGGAATCTCAACAACTTGCGGCATAGTTGGCAAAAAGGAAGATTTACCTGTGATTATAAGCTGTCCAAAGGCATGATCAGCCTTTCTTAACTTATGTTTCACCAATCGGGTATATTGTGAGAACCTCGAAAGTTAATAGAAGTATTAAGGTTCTATGCCTTGACGGCGTTTGTCTTCAATGATTTGTTTCAATTCATCAGAGGAGTTGAGTTTTGTGCCGTATTTTTGAATACGCAGCACGGCTTCATGTATCGCATCGCTATCTTCACGATGCTGTAAAATGTATTGCCTTAACTCTATTTGTGTCATTGATTGATAATTAGGTTTTGTCATATTAAATTAAATTGAAAGATAGTTGACAAAATGCACCATATATCCACTTAATCTTAGCGAAGTTACAAAGGTTGTAGAAGTTCTATCATAAAAATATGGGTATAGATACTTCCGCATTAATCAGGCTGAGGAGATAAATTTTAGAAATATGGACGCGATGGAGTTTTTTCAACAAAGCGCAGGGACGTGGCGATCGCAACGTACCACTCACCACCTAGCATTTAAACGGTCAGAGGTCGGAGATTCGGAAATCCAGGTAGAAAACCTTGCCGCCGATAGTCCACAAATCATTGCCTTGTGTGAGTACCATCAAATCGACCCCAAATTAACCGTGGGTGGTTCCCATGTACGGTGGCTAGGCTCGATGTCTTGGGATCGGGATGGCGAAGGGAACCATGAAGGTTCCACAGTGTTTGCGCTGGTTCCCGATGCTGATAACTCAAAAAAAGGTAAATTACTCAGAGAAAGAGGCTATGCGGAAATTGTGCCGGTAGTTGGTGAATTTGAAATGGATCAGGAAGAAGGCTTAGTGCTGGTGACTGAATATGAGACGATGAGTTCAGTTGAGCGCTTCTGGTTTCCGAGTCCCGATTTACGGATGCGAACGAGTATTGTGAAACGCTTCGGCGGATTTAGCACTGCTTCATTTTGCACAGAATCGCGGATTCAAGCCGAAGTCGAACCGACAACCAAGCAACTTGCCGATGGTGCAGAATCACAATCTTACTCCCTCTTGGGTTGGTAAATTATTGCCCAGCGCCGATCCGGTGACGCGGGGATTAGATTACCTGTATGGTATGCGATATTTAACCCTCGATCCAGGGATGGTGGATGCGATCACATTCTCACGCGATCGCGTCCAAATCTGTACATGGATTGGCAACCATGTAGAGGAAATTAACACCGTCCTCAACATTCATTTAACCGCTTGTCAGGAATGCTTTCATCCTTGGCAACGACGAGAAATGCGGATATTAGCAACTCCGCTGGCGCAGCCATATGGAATTGACGCTCTGTGCAACATTCAAACCGAACCGATCGCGATTTTAATTGATGTCGGTCGCGTCACTCCGGCAGATTGGCTAGGACTGGTTGTCCATGAATACACTCATGCTCATTTAAGCTATCCTGGTCACAATCAGGAGTTCGCGAGAGTTTTATCGCATTTGTGCTTAGGGCTAGGTCTAGAGCCACCACAACAGGCGATAGAAGAGGTTTTGCGTCATTGGCCCCATTGTCAACCAACTATAAATCCGTTGGCATTTTGGATGGGACACTCTTCCTGGAGTTTTAACCCCAGGCGGGAGTGGGAAGGTTAAGTTCTGTAAAAATTTATTAGACAACAGCAACTTGAGGCTGCCTGCTCCCTGTATCATTGGGAATAAATTTGTAAAATATCTTCAGAATAGGGAGCTTTTGTAAGCGTGGCTATTCCTTTACTAGATTATTCTGTTACCAGCCGAAATACGCGGGTAACTGGGTACGAAATCGGCGGTGATGAACAACCCCGCAGCTTCTCGACAGACAACATCCTTTCCGCTAGTGATATGGATAATCTGATCGAAGCTGCATACCGGCAGATGTTCTTTCATGCTTTTAAATCAGACCGCGAACCATTCCTCGAATCTCAACTCCGCAACGGACAACTAACCGTGCGTCAGTTTATTCGTGGCTTGATGCTTTCTGACACCTTCAAGCGCAGCTTCTACGAACTCAACAATAACTATCGTTTTGTTGAGCAGTGCGTGCAGCGCGTTTTGGGACGCGATGTTTACGATGAAAAAGAAAAAATCGCTTGGTCGATTGTCGTCGCCACCAGAGGTATCAAAGGTTTTGCTGATGATTTGACCAACAGCGACGAGTATATCGAAAACTTTGGTGATTCTATAGTTCCTTACCAACGCCGCCGCATCTTAGCCGGTCGCGCTCAAGGCGAATTACCATTCAACATCAAATCTCCACGCTACGGAGCTTATCACCGCGCCAAACTTGGTTTCCCGCAAATCATCTGGCAAACCACAGTCAAGAGCTACCGTCCACAAGAAAAAGTCGCCAGAGCAGGCGATCCTTCCTTGTTCAGAGGTATGGCTCAAAGTATCAATGCCACTGGCAATCCTCCGCAAAGAGTATCAGCACTAAACATTGATATCGAGAAGTCGGTGCCTTACCGCCGCCTAGCAACAACACGCTAAAACCGTGACATCACTAAGATTGCACCAGCAATCATCCAGGAGTCAAAAGTTGGAGGTCAGGAATTCGATTCTGGCTTGTAACCTTTGACTCCTGTTGTGTTTACAGCTTCTCTTAGTCCTTCTTTCTCTCTCTTAGTCCTTCTTTCTCTTGCTTCGCGTCCTTTGTGTCCTAACGCCTAACGGCTAACGCCTTCGGCTAACGCCTTCGGCTAACGCCAAGGGCTTCGCTGCGCTGACGCTTCGCTTGCGCTAACGCTGATGTGGTTCGCTACAATCAAGATAGAATTTATTGAGATTTGTAAATTGAGGGATCAGGTATTATGAGTCCCGCCGTTTTAATTCAAAATCTGCAAAAGCGCTACGGCGCTGTGGAAGCTGTCAAGGATGTGTCCTTCCAAGTAGAACCGGGAGAAATCTTTGGTTTGCTAGGACCAAATGGTGCTGGCAAAACCACCACACTCCGTGCTTTGTGTACACTGACGACACCAGATGCAGGAAAAATAGAAGTTTCGGGAATTTCGGCACTAACTGACCCGAAAGCTGCGAGACAGAGGATCGGCTATGTCGCCCAGGAAGTCGCTTTAGATAAGATACTCACTGGACGGGAATTGCTGCGACTAGGAGCGGCGCTGTACCACCTACCGGCTAAAGTAGCAAAACAGCGGATTGAGATGGTGTTGGATTTACTAGGTTTACAGGAATATGCGGATAAAAAAACCGGGACTTATTCTGGTGGTATCCGTAAACGCCTAGATTTAGCCGCTGGATTGTTACATTCGCCAGACGTGCTAGTTTTAGACGAACCAACAGTCGGACTGGATATTGAAAGCCGGTTTGTCGTTTGGGATTTCTTGAGAAAGCTGCGATCGGCAGGTACTACAGTACTAATTACTAGCCATTATCTTGAAGAAGTTGATGCTCTAGCAGACCGAGTAGCAATTATCGATCGCGGGGTCGTGATTGCCCAAGGAACACCCACAGAGTTGAAAGACAAAGTAGGTGGCGATCGCATCACTTTGCGAATCCGCGAGTTTTCTCCCATTGACGAAGCCGAAACCGCGAAAAGCCTGTTGCAATCGTTGCCTTTCGTCCAAGAAGCAATCATCAACAGCGCTCAAGGCAATTCGCTCAATTTAGTCGTCACCCCGCAAAATGACGCTTTAATTGTCATCCAGCAAGCTTTATCCCAAGCTAGTTTACCAATCTTCGGCATAGCCCAATCGCGTCCGAGTTTAGATGATGTTTACCTAGCTGCTACAGGTAAAACCCTAATGGATGCAGAACTCGCCGCCGCTGGTAGCCGCGATCTCAAAGCTGAACGCAAGCAAAATATGAAGTGAGGAATTATGAGTAGTACAATTACACCATCTAAGCCGGACAACTGGCAACAAGTAGCCGCACCGCGAGTCTATGCTGCAGCCAACCCTAATTTTTGGGGTGAGTTGGTGCAAGAGACACTAGCTTTAACACAACGGTTGTTTATTCAATTGCAGCGTCGTCCTTCCACACTAATCGCCGGACTAATTCAACCAGTAATGTGGCTAGTGCTGTTTGGAGCCTTATTTCAAAATGTCCCACGAGGATTTTTTGGCAATAGCCACAGCTACGGACAATTCCTTGGTGCTGGCATTATAGTTTTTACCGCTTTCGCCGGAGCGCTGAATTCTGGATTACCAGTCATGTTTGACCGTGAATTCGGCTTTTTAAACCGCTTACTGGTAGCACCTTTAGCCTCGCGATTCTCAATTGTCCTCGCTTCGGCAATCTTTATTATTAGCCAAAGCTTGCTACAAGCAGCGGTAATTGTCGCCGGTTCAGCATTTTTAGGCGCTGGTTTTCCAAATGCGTCAGGTTTGGCGATGATTGCTTTAATTGTCCTTCTCCTAGCTTTAGGAGTGACATCAATTAGCTTGGGTTTAGCTTTTGCTTTACCTGGACATATTGAATTGATTGCCGTCATCTTTGTGACCAACTTGCCACTATTGTTTGCCAGCACAGCTTTAGTGCCTTTATCATTTATGCCGCAGTGGTTACAGGTTGTCGCTAGCCTGAATCCTCTCACCTATGCCATTGAACCAATTCGTTACCTTTATCTACATAACGATTGGAATTTCAGTAGCTTAGTCATGGCAGCGCCTTGGGGAAATGTGACTTTTGGTGCAGCACTACTGGTATTATTTGGCTTTGCGACTGTAGCTTTGTTAAGTATTCAGCCTTTACTCAAGCGCAGTCTTGCGTAAGATAGAAGTAGATATTGCCACTAAAGCAAACACTCATGAAAAAAACTTTACCCTTGACAAAAGTTTTACTTGCCACCTTGGCAGGTATTAGTCTTGCATCCTTGCTTGTACCTCAAGTCGGATTAGCCGACACTGCGAATCCAGTGCAAGACTTGAACCAGCAGAATTCTAGCAACGATCCTTTTTCCCGCGCCAATGATGGTAATGCATTTAGCGTGTTGGACTTAATCCATCGCGTAAATCTTGGCAGTCAGACCAGTCCAGAAGAGTTTAACACTCAGCAAAATCAAAATCTCAACGATGCTGCAGCTGCCTTTCGCGCCAGACAAGTTCAACTTTTGAACAAAAAACAGCCATCGATTGCACCAAGTCAACCAATTATTACACTTCCAGTGAGCAAGTAACTTGACAGGGCGAATCAAAATGTAGAGACGCGAAATATCGCGTCTTTACAAATTACATTCCTAACGCAGCTAAAACATCGCCAGCATGAGTAGCAGTACTCACCGTTGTATCAACGTGAATAATTTTGCCTTGAGGATCGATGACATAGGTGACGCGCTTGGCATAACCACCACCATCAACATCGTAGGCTTTGATTAAGCTTTTATCGGTGTCAGCTAACAGAGGATAGTTGAGATTGTATTTTTGGGTAAATTTTTGGTGGGAACCTTCGTCATCAACGCTGACTCCTAGAACTACGACATCTTTACTTTGGTACTTAGATTGAGCGTCGCGAAAGCTACAAGCCTGTTTGGTACAGCCTGGGGTGTCATCTTTGGGGTAGAAGTATAAAACTACCGTCTTACCCGCATAATCAGACAAAGAGACAGTGTTGCCTTGAGTGTCTTTGGCGGTAAAGCTCGGTGCATCTGTACCAACGGTTAAAGGCATAATTTATGCTTCCTGTTTCTGATTGTTGCTGATGATTGAATTTTACAATGATTAATAACAAGCATTCACATAAATAATCTCACGCCAGCACCAAAATGATAGTAGTCAACCCACCTTCAGCTTTTATCTATCCTCAACGCACTCTAGAACGGGCAAAAATTGCGCTGCTGTGTTCGCCATTCTCAATTAAATTGTTTTCGCACATGCGAACGAGTAGTGTCTCAGTACCGACAATCGCCCTCTCATCTGGTGTTGAGCACGGTTATACTACTCAACCCTTATCCGAGTTAGCAGTAGATAATGATCTCAATTGGCTGATTCAAGTTGGGATGTTGCGCCGAGAAGTAGACGGTCAGGGAATTACAGATAGTTTTCGCCTCACACCACTAGGTCGGCAATTAGTAGAAGAATATCAAAAAAATCCTCCGCGTCCGGTAACAAATAGCGATCGCTTGAGCAATGCGATAAATCGTTGGTTACGACTACCTTTCTAAAAAGTTATAACTGAGGGATTGTCGGGAACAATAACAGGGTGAACACTGACAGAAATGCTGTTAGCCTGAATACACGGTGACTATCTGCTTCGACCACACATACCTATATCACCCTTAGATGCTAAAGCTACTATGAAATCAATTATGGTCGTGGGAACTACATCCCATGCTGGTAAATCTCTTCTCACAGCGGCTATTTGTCGGATTCTGGCGCGACGTGGCTGGCGAGTGACACCTTTTAAAGGTCAAAATATGGCATTAAATGCTTATGTCACCGCCAATGGAGGCGAGATTGGCTATGCTCAAGCCGTCCAAGCGTGGGCGGCGGGTGTTCCACCTTGGGTAGAAATGAACCCAATTTTGCTCAAACCCCAAGGCGATATGACGAGTCAATTGATTATCAAAGGTAAGCCTGTGGGGAAGGTAAACGCGGCTGAATATTACGAGCAATATTTTGATATCGGGTGGCGGACAATTGAAGAATCACTCCAGTTTTTGAGCACAGAATTTGATTTAATTGTTTGTGAAGGTGCCGGTAGTCCAGCCGAAATTAACCTCAAGCATCGTGACTTAACTAATATGCGGGTGGCGAAACACCTGCAAGCACCGACATTATTAGTAGTAGATATTGAACGTGGTGGGGCTTTTGCTCATGTAGTCGGAACCCTCGAACTACTTGACCCTGATGAACGTGAATTAATTCGCGGTGTCGTAATTAATAAATTTCGCGGACAGCGGTCAATTCTAGATCCAGGAATCAAATGGTTGGAAGAACGCACAGGGATTCCTGTAGTTGGAGTCATCCCTTGGCTAGATGATGTCTTTCCCGCAGAAGACTCGCTGGACTTACTAGAACGCAAACCGCCTAAACTGCAAAGCGATCTGAATATTGCCGTAATTCGTTTACCCCGAATTTCCAACTTTACCGATTTTGACCCGTTAGAATCAGAACCGACAGTATCAGTCAAATACCTCAGTCCTAAACAAGACTTAGGACATCCAGATGCAGTCATTCTTCCAGGTACCAAAACCACGATTGCGGATTTGATGGTTTTGCAGAAAACCGGGATGGGTGAAGCGATTCAAAATTATGCTGCAGCCGGTGGGACAGTATTGGGGATTTGCGGTGGTTTCCAGATGCTAGGTCAGTTACTCGCCGATCCTGAAGGCTTAGAAGGACAAGCCGGACGCTATCCGGGATTAGGATTATTACCCATCAAAACAGTGATTACTGGTCAGAAAATTGCCCGCCAACGCCAAGTTACCTCCAACTTCCCGCAAATGGGTTTACCAGTGACGGGGTTTGAAATTCACCAAGGGCGATCGCGCGTTGCCGAATCCTTACCAACAGATCCACCTACCTATTACAATTTATTTGATGATGCCCACTTAGGCATGGTAGATCAATGTCAATCTGTGTGGGGAACCTACCTCCACGGGATTTTTGACAATGGTCCTTGGCGACGAGCCTGGTTAAACCACCTCAGACAGCAAAGAGGATTAAAATCATTACCAACTGGTGTTTCTAACTATCGAGAACAGCGGGAACAACTTTTAGATTCTCTCGCGACTAAAGTAGAAGCACATTTGGATCTAACACCCTTTCTTTAATATGAGTGTTCACATCCACTTTCTCCCAGATGATATTACAGTGGCGGCAGAAGTCGGCGAAAATCTCCTAGATGTCGCCGATCGCGCCGGGGTATTCATTCCTACAGGTTGTTTAATGGGATCTTGTCACGCTTGTACTGTAGAAGTAGAAGACGGTGATGTCATCCGCGCTTGTATTACTGGCGTACCACCAGGACAACAGCAACTCACAATCAATCTGTTTACCGATCCGACTTGGTAATACACATCTGGGAAAATGCAAAAACCATTAGATCTCACCCGTTCCCAAGAAGTTAGCCTTGCTATCAAGAGCAAAGCCGACGATTGCTTTGACAATGCTTATAAAGCAGCACTACTCCTAGAAACAGCGACCTACGTCCAAGGCTTCCTAGTCCTCGCCGGAGAACCTGTACCTATCGAATACGCGTGGATCGAACTAGATAATTCTCTCATCGATCCCACATTCTCTTATTTAAATAAAGATCCGCAACAAGTTTACTACTTTGAAGCCCAACGCCTCAACCTCAAAAAACTCAAAGCCGCCATTGAGGAAGCCGAGGAAGATTATCCTGAAGACCCGCCACTCCCAATCTATGGTGAAGCACCATATGCCTACTATGGTGATGTGATGCTAGGGGGAGAAAATTATAGGATAGCTCATGAGGTTGCGATCGCTAAGTGTAGCGAGTTAATCAGCGAGAACAATTGAATCGCACAAAATAGCTACACTTAATCTTATCTCGAATCTAAAACATGTCTAATCTTACTATCGCTCTAGACCGAATTATGAATTGGTTGCAGCATAATCAACCTAATTTCTCTGCTTCCTTTTTACCAGGATTGACTGATGAACAGATTATGCAGATTATTGAATATTTGCCGTACTCTTTACCAGAAGAAATTTATGAACTATATAGATGGCGAAACGGAACTAGACAAAGGCAAGAAATTCTTTTCTATCCTTCAATGGCATTTCTACCTTTAGAGGATGCATTAGTAGTAGGCAAAGAAACAATTGATTTAGATGAAAGAACGGAGTATAAATTACGATTTGAAGGACAACGATTATTTCCATTTTTGGATAACGAAGGTGATATTTGTGCGGTAGCTGTCAATAATAAAAAGCAGAAAGCATCACCAATAATTTCAATTCCCTCGGAATATAATGAGTGCCATAAGTGTTATAACAGTCTTACAAGTATGATGCAGACAATTGCCGAATGCTATGAAACAGGAGCTTACTATTTGGTCAAAGAAGTTTTTGTTGAAGAAGATAAAAATAAATCCTTACAACTTTTTCATAAATATAATCCAGAAATTTTAGAAGGTTGATAAAGTTTTTCATTGTGCTTGAGATACATTTTTGATTCATCAGTTTATAAATATTATCTTGTAAATATTATTTAAGTAAAGAGCAGTTTAAATCTGAAGAATATCATACTATAGCTTCATAATCTGATCGCCATCAAAAAGTAACATCATAGTTTTTCCAATGAGTCCATATCAAGATGATGATTTTTCCAAAGCTTATACAACTGCTCTTTATCAAACCAAGGGGAAAATCGATATTAATGTTCGGGTGAAAAGTGATGAAAATTTAGAAGTTGATTTATTATTTGTTCGCCATATTGAAAGTCCAGCTTGGGATAACGAAGATTTAGGTTTGTTCGACAAATTGATGCAAGTGCATCCGACGATATTCGTAGAACACTACAGCGGCTATTTGAAACCAGAATATATCGCTCGGTGCATGACGAGACGGGACTTATATATTAGTGGTGAAAAGAAAGAATATCAAAAACGTCAGGAATTATTTAAAGAAGAAAATAAGCCTTTTACCTGGATGCTGGCGACGGGATGCAGTCAAGAGATTCTCAGATCTTTTTGGGCGGTACCGGATGAGGAATTGGGTAGGGGGATTTATCGACTTGCGCCGGCATTGGGCATTGGAATTGTGGTAATTCGGGAACTGCCAGAAACACCAGAAACACCAGAAACAGTGTGGCTGAGGGGATTGGGTAAGGATAAGATTTTAAGTAAGGCATTTGCAAATATTAGTGAATTGCCAGCGACAAGACGAGAAAGAAATGATATTTTAGAAGTGTGTATTAAGCATTTCAAATATCTGAGTGAAAAGTCTTCAGTAAGTGGCTTAACGCTAGGGGAAGCGGATTTTATGAAAACGATGCAGCAAATCGATGCTGAGTATAAGGCGGAGATGAATCGGGCGAGATTGGAGG
>JBBQRU010000074.1:0-25039 GCA_038214545.1 Cyanophyceae cyanobacterium
AGTTGGGATGGGCTTTTGGATCTGATGGTACAAAGGCGGAATTTGGTATAGCTCGACGTGTTATAGGACATTCTGCGACTTTTGCCTGTTCATTACTCAAGAGTGGTGTATCCCAAGAGAAAATTATCAGAGCTACGGGTAAGCCTAGCGTAACGCTAAAAGCGATCGCTACTAAGATTTTTTTGATTATCCCTTTCACTAAAGATCCACCCCAACTATTAAAAATGCTTCTTTTATTTGTTCAGCAAGAGCAGATTTTTGTTGCTGGTCATATAACTCAGCAGTTTTACGATAGGATGACCACATTTCGCGGAAGTTTTCTACTTGACCATCTTGATTTCTGATATTGAGCATCACCCAACCTAAGTTATGATAAGCTTCGGCATAATCTGGTTTTAATTGAACAGCTTTTTCCAGAGCCGATCGAGCTTGTTTCCATTCTCCCTGTTTTCCCAGCAACGTGCCTAAACGAAATTGGCTCAAGGCATTTTGAGAGGATTTTTGATTATAAGCTTCATAAGCTTGGATAGCATTGGGAATATTGTTGATGTGTTCGTAAGCAACTCCTAAACTTAACAACACCCAAGCTGGAGCTTGAACTTGACGTTTTGCTTGTTCCAAACTTTGGATGGCGTCAGCCCAAGAACTAAGAGATGCTTGCTTCCAGCCTTTGAAAGCCCAAGCAAAAGCACTATCAGGTACTTGAGTAATAAACTCTTGGAGGCATCTCTCTACATCATTGCCCTGCTGAGTAACTACTGCTCGGTCTAATGCTATTGTTAAGCAAGGATATATCCAACGTTGCAATTGCTGAGAATTATTAACATTAGTCTGTTTAGACTTAGTAATAGCTTGTCTAGCAGCGCGGATGGCTGGCTTCCATTGCTGTTGATTCACAGCAATCCAGGCTTGTAGCCCTAAGGCAAAGGTGGCATTACTATCCAGTTGCAGTGCCATATTTACAGCCATTTCTGCTTGTTGCCAATTTCCAGACTTGCCCAAAGCCCAAGCTAGATTAGCCTGTATCCATGCTTCCTGAGGAGAGAGGTTTGCAGCTTGTTGTAACTGTCTCACTGCTTCTGCCCACTTGGCTCTACGACAATGAATTAGACCTAAAACTCCATAACTTCTGCCATCATTAGGCTTTAGTTGTGTTGCTTTCTGGGCTGCCGCTTCTGCTTGACTGTCGTTAAGATGAATTAGAATCAGAGCTAATTCTACCGCTGCTTCACCATTGTTAGACTCTTTCTGGAGCAATTTTTCATAAGCTTGAACTGCTTCTGATAGTTTACCCTGATTCACTAAATTATGAGCCTGTTTGTGTAGAGGAGAAACAAACTGACCTTTGAGTGCATCAATTAGTTCATCTGCTGTTTGAAACCTCTCCCCAACATCGATTTTCATCCCAGTCAAGATAATCTGCTCGATCGCAACACTTAAATCGGATCGCAATTGGCGAGGTGGAATTAAAATATCTGATGGATTTTTCTGCAATAAGGCATTAGCTCTATCTGATGCCTCAACTGGTACTTCTCCAGTTAACAGTTCATACATTGAGGCACACAAAGCATAAAAATCTGTTGCTGGAAAGCGTTTACCCTTTTGACCATATTGTTCGTAGGGAGCATAACCAGGTGTTAATACTCTAGTCATGTCTCCAGTTTGACCAGCAATAAATTCCCTGGTGGCTCCAAAATCAATTAATACCGGTCTATCCTGGGAATCTATCAGGATATTATCTGGCTTAATATCTCTATGAAGTAAGTTATTATTATGAACGACTTTTAACGCCTCTGCCACTTGGATACAATACCGCTTTACCCGTTCTTCAAATAGCGGTCCTTCCTGTTTAAATATGTCGTATAGAGATTTTCCAGGAACAAATTCCATCACTATATATGCAGTATTATTTTCTTCAAACCATTCATAAGATTTAGCAATACTAGAATGCTGGCACCTAGATAAGTAATTGGCTTCAAGCTGAAATTTACTAATTAGATGTTTTTGTAATTGGGGAGAGATTGAATTTGGCCAAATAATTACTTTTTTTTGCCTACAACCTTTTTCAGGCCATAATTCTTTAATCGCAACATTCAGCGAGCGAGTTAAGTCTTTACCTTTGTATGTGATTCCAAAACCTCCTTGTCCAAGAGTTTTTTCTATTTGATATCTGCCTTGTCGGAGTAAGGTACCAGGAAGTAAATGTTGTAAGTTTGATGAACTGCCAGTAGTAGCAGGAGAAAATTCATAACCGCAGGCAATACAGTGAGTTGCAGCATCTGAATTGTCTGTCATGCAGGTTGGACAAGGAATAGACATTGCAGTTACCTATTACTTATTATTTAAAATCCGACATTCTAATGCTAAGAGTGTAGCATTATCAGGTGCCCCTCGTTGAATTACCCCATTAATGGTTTCATCAACGGCTGATTGCAAATTCTGCTCCGGGGTAAAAATTTTAGGTAGTTCATCTTTTGGAACTAAATCCCAGACACCATCCGAACATAGTAGAACGATATCACCATCCTCTAGAGTAAGAGATAACCCTAGATCGAGGCGACTTAAATTCTGTACATAACCATCACTCAATCTACGTTTTGAACCGAGAGATTTAGTCAAAACATTACGATCTGGGTGTTTCTGGCTTTCTTCATAGGTTATCTCACCGCTAGCAACCATCATAGCGACTAGGGAGTGGTCTTCGCTTAACTGACGTATTTCTCCCTGGCGTAGTAGGTAAATACGGCTATCCCCAACATGAGCTACCATTAAGTTTCGCTCGATCGCTAAAACTAAACTTAAGGTAGTTCCACCTTCCCGCACTGTGCTAGCTATCCGTTCGTTAGCCATTTGAACTAAAGATAATAACCACTCAGTCCATTGCTCTACTGTTTTTAATTCTGTTGGTATAGCTGATTCCATAACTGTTTTTACAGCTAAATTGCTAGCTACTTCACCTTGAGCCATCCCGCCCATACCATCAGCAACAACTCCTAAAATTAAATTTTCTGAATTACTGAACTGCAACTGGCGGATTCCATAACTATCTTCATTTTGCAGGCGACTGAGTGACAGCCCTACTGTTGTCCGACTAGCGACGTTCCAATGGGTTTTGGGAGTGGCGAATGATTTGCGGATTTCCAGCACTAAGCTGAGAAATTGAGATAAAGGAAACCGTTCTTCTGCAATGGGAGACAAAGCAATACTCAGAATTTGGTAAATCTGAGGGATGGGTCTAATTTCAACGGCAAAATTTAGGTTCTGGCTAGGAGGGTGTTGGTGAATAGAGTTATATAGTAAAGCTCCTAAGGTATAGGTACTCATTGTCTCTTGGATGGGATGACTAGCAGAAGAAAGTTCTGGGGCGCAGTAGTCTCCTAGTAAACCAGAGGAGAGTTGTTCACCGCTAGGATAAGCACCTGTTAAATCAAAAAAATTAATTGGTGTACCCATTTGAATCAATTGGGGAGATAGGTGAACGAAACACCATTGCCGCTGACTTAAGTATCGGAAAAATTGACAAACTTGGCTGGTTAGTAATAAAACTGCTTCTAGTGAATTCTCTCGTGTCAGCCAAGTTTGTAATGTATTCCCTTCCTCAGGAAAATAAGTTAGTAATATCAGCTTCTGGGATGAGTCAGAACTGATTTCTTTTTCTGGGTAAGTTTCCTCCTCTAAATAGTCTGAACTTGTCTCAGTGATGCCAGAGGCTTCTAAGTAATTGGTAACAATTTCACAGTTTTCTTCATCCCTAAGGGCTTCGACTGAATCTGTGGCACTATTAGCATTGTCCCTGGGTAATTCCTCATGATTATTCTCAACCTTTTCTTGCTGTTGATCGAGATTGGATGAACGGGGATTTATCAGTACGGAAGACCCTAGAGTATGAGCCAGCAACTCAGCTATCATCTTGTAATCACCTAGAGCTTCCCTGAGCTTTAGTTCTCGACTCAGCCCCCCCTCAACAGACCCTATTCGCAACAATCCTAGTTTAGCTGTGCTGGTACTATCTTTCACAGGATAGATGTTGACTTTGAAATGGCAAACATCGGCTGTAAATTGACCTATATATGACAGAACTTCCACTCCAAAGTTATTCAGCCGGAAGCAAGTATTTTCCTGAATTACTAAACCATTGCAAATTTCTGTTATAGGTGATGTCATGGTAAGACCTAGGTGATAACTTACGTCAAGGTATGCTTTATGCTCAATTTCAAGGGCTTTGGAAGAGAAAGCGAATTTTAGCGATCGAGATTTCGTCTCCAGAGTTTAATATCTCCGGTACAGTAATTCTTGCTCCGAAACGATTTTGACCAAAGGGTTTCATGAAAATTCCATTAGTCGAACCAAGATCTTTTATCTTCCATAGCCCTCCTTCTGTGTAAATTTCTGCATGATTGCGTGAAATCGTTTCGTCACCAGGAAACCCTTCTAAGTCAATATCGACGGGGCCTTGATCTGGGTCAAATTTACCAATAATTAAGTTGCCACCATCAAGCTGAAACTCTGATGTAGGCGCACCAGATTGCTTGCAAATCAGTCTGGCAGTTGTAGCTGCTGAACCTGGGGTAACAAGAGTTGGAGATGATGGTGTTACCGATGGCTCTGAAGTGGGTTCTGGGTAAGGGGTTGAAGGTGGAGGAGGAAATGGAGTAGGAAATGGACTGGTTGCTACACCTCCTAGCTCAGAGCCACAAGCTTCACAAAATTCCGCGCTATCTAGGTTGTCGAATTGACAGTTTGGACAAGCAACTGGCATGATTTAAACTCCTTTAATTGCGAACAATGGATTACATTTATGTCCCTGTAATTTGGCGAATTCTTTCATTCTCCAAATCTTCATTAACATCTTCGCTCATTTTAACTGTCTTTCCTTTGGCTCCCATTTTCACTGTTTTTCTGGTTGAGTCAGAAATTTTGCGAGTTTTCCTTAACTCATTTATTCCCTGGTTGAGAGATTCAGTCATGGCTTGGTTGCCAATCTTTACAGTCATGCGACGTGCAGTTTCTAGTAGTTTTTCTGCTTCTTCGGGGTTTCGATCTACAATTTTAGTGGCTTGAGTAACGAGTTGAGAAATGTTGCACTGTTGTACATAACTCATTACTTCTGGATCGACTTGTACGGCTCCTGCTTGACCTGGAACAAATTGTACTAATAAGTTTTGAGGTGGTAGTTCACCCCTGCGGTTTTGCCCTGGAATATCGTAAGTTAAACCTAGTTGAGCAATGCGCACGCGAGAGGCAGCACGACTTTCGATAGCAAATTCTAAGATGAAAATAGTCTCATCGTTAGATACAGCATTGCCGATAGGATAAGGATCTTTATTCAAGGGAAATTCTGCTTGAGATGGATAAGCACGCACGATGCGTGTTACTTTTACGCCCTGAACTGTTTTGACTGTTAGAGCTAAATTTGTAATTACTTCTTGTTGAGCTTGACTGAATTCCTCAAGAATAGTTTCTGGCAGCTTAGTAATTGAAGTTGCGGTACTACTAGGATTTTCTTCTGTAACGAGATGAATCGGTATGCCTCCTGTAGTATCGCTAAGGTTATTAAGTAAATCTTCATTAAAATACCCGATACCTAAAGCTGTAATTGGGATGTTATTAGTGGCCAACTCCGAAGCAATTGTTCGGCATTCTTGCTCGTCAACTGTTTGACCATCTGTAAACAGTAAAACCCGCCGAGTAGTCATATTTTTTTCACGACAAAGCAACTCTAAGGCGCGGCGCAAACCTAATCCTATGCGAGTGCCACCGGAAAAGTTACTGAGTTGACCGATCGCGTTTTCTAATTGACTAACTTGAGTTGCTGGTGTCAGCTCGATTATAGTAGAAGCTGAATCATCAAACTGAATAATAGCGATGCGATCGTTTCCACTAAGTCTACCTGAATTGATGAGGGCGTATAAAGATTTAATCACAATACCAATCTTGCTCTCTCCACCAGTGACTAGGTTGTAATCTTTGCCATCAACTTGAACTGTTTGACCAGTAATTTGTGTTTCACCAGCTACTATTTCATACATGGAACCGCTGGTATCGATTAAAAAAACAAAGGTTGTAGGTGGACGAGTGGCAGCAACTTCTTTATTTGGTCGCAACTTCAGCATCAGAAATAGTTTTTGCTCCGAAGTATCGGCTGGTAAAAATTCCCGATGGGGAGTAATCGTGATATTCAGTGGATTATAAGTTGACATGGTTATTTCCTCAATTAAATTATCTACAGGTTAAGAAAAAACTAACGATGGCAGCATTCCCCATGTTGGTTCTACATTCGATAAATCTGGTTTCGGCAGTAGAGGTAATTCTTGATTACCCGTTTCTTTTAAACTCTGAATGCTTGCTGCTAACAGGGAAGGTAAGTCGAGGGTTAGCGTGGTACTTCTAGCTCCTACTATTATATCAGAAATCCAAGTTTTTACGATCTGATTTAGATGATTATCGTTAATTTTGGATGAACTTTGTTTCTGCAAGCTGGTTCGCATCCTCTCCCGAATTTCTGAGTTAAAAAGTTTTTCTGGATTATCCTCTTGAGCTGAAGTTAAATCTAAGCTGTATGGATAACCTTCTTTGGGTTCTGTCGAGCCTTTGAGTTTTAAATACAGCGAATACTTTACCATCTTATTCGAGCCTTTTGGTTTACTTTGCGCAGATTACTCATTGGGTTTATTTCTCCTTGTTGAGAGATTTTTTAACAGTAGCAGTATGCACTTCAATCAGTACTTCTCCTAGTTTGCGTTTATCGCCGTCACCTAACTCGTGTCTCAAAACTTTCATCGATTTGAGTTTTTGCATCTCCTCGTCATACTCCATGACTATTTTTTCTCCTTCCATATAAATCTTAGCTGTTATTGGAGGATATCCTTGGTCTTTGCGTAAGTAAATATGTGCGTCTTCTGAACTACCTAACAGAACAGGTTTTTTACCTAAAGAAATCGTGGTTTTTTCGTTTGTTGTCCAATGCACAACTAGCCATGCTTCTCGACTTAAGGCTTCAATTAAGGCAATCATCAACCCAATAAAGAAGCCAATAATCGCTGCTCCTACTAGCCGTCCGACGATATCTCCAGCAGAAACTGAGATGAGCAAAAAACCGATCGCACCAAGAACACCGCCGATACCTCCACCAAGTAAGGCACGGCGCAACTGAAGATTAGGCACAAAAAACGACATACCTCCACCGAGCAGCGTTCCGAGAATTGTCCAACCAACGATTCTGCCGATAGTTACCAAAATAGAGATGTTGGCGACAGGTGCAAACAGCAATTGTCCAGCGGCTCCTGCCGCGACACCAGCAGTTACACTACCAGCAGAGCCTTTAAGTCCTTCTGGAACAGTTAAAATGCGCCGCCGCAGATAGTAGTTTTGACCTGCGATTAGTGCTAAAGCGACACCGGCTGCTAAAATACCTGTCCAGACTGAGATCGCGATTACCAGTCGCCCAACCGATTCGGGTGAAAACTCTTGATTGGTTTGCAGTCCTTTAATGGTTGTCTCAGCAATTCGTTCCCCAACTACTGGTAATATCCGCTCGAAACCTTCTCGCCCAGATGCCGCTTCACTCAGTAAGAAGACTTCTCCTGGGGTACTTGCTTGCAAACTTTCATAATATGGGCGATCGCTCGGTTGTATAACTAGGTGTAGTTGGTTAATCCTGTTGTCGCGCAATATGCTAGCCGCCTGTGCAACTGATTGGGTTTCCTTGTCGGGGATATGAGGCGGTGCATCTGTAATCAAAAGAATTACTTTGGTTGCCGTAGCGCGAAACGGCTGGCGGGCTGCTAGTGTTAGAGCATCAAGACTGCTTTCTGGATCGTCGCCTCCTCCATTGGCACGCAGTTTACCTACTTCGCTACCGAAGCGACTGCTATCAGAGGTGAAGGGTTGACCGTCGAATGATAAAATTTGGGATTCTTCTCTTTCAAAGCGATCGCGAAAAGCAATCAGCCCTACCTGCCCATCTAGTTTTCTGGAACTGAGTTGAGTGGCAAAGTTTTGAATGCCTTTTTGTACCCCATCGATCTCCCGCTGCATACTGCCCGTGACATCTAAGACAAACATCACGTCTACCTGGGGTATGGGTGGCGGGACTTGTGCAGAAGGCGGTAAAGCCACAGCCAAGAAAATTTCCCCTAGAATAGCTGCCAGGAAGCAGCCCAATGCCCCGTATAACCCAAATAGTATGGGTTTACTTATTCCCTGAATTAAGCGTCTGAATTTATTGTGCATATTATCTTACTTCATCCTAATGTCTCATGTTTTCGTAAACCATTCGTGAAATATCTGGATAAATTTTTTTATCCTTGTAAAAACTGGCATCGTCGCCAAAAATTACCAAAATATACCGAATTTTGTTATCTGAGCTAACTACAATTGTTGAATCATTACGGTTATTAAAAGTCCATCCCATTTTAGAGGAAAAGTAAGTATTTGTTGGTAATGATTCCCCTAAGAAACCTTCAATCGGATTAAAATCATGGTTTTTCCAAGTCTCTGGACTTAAATCTCTAGTCAACAAAGATCTCATTTTCATGCTAGCTTCCTTTGATATTGCTTGTTGAGTGTATATTTCAAATAACAATCTAGCCACGTTATAAGTAGTTACATAATTTCTGTATGGCGTACTCTCATTTCCTCTTATTTGCAAATCTCTACCTAAAGGAGGGTCGTTTTTAACATAGTCAAGTGGGAAAGATTTTTGGCTAATGTTAATTGGGGAATATCCAGCTTTATCAAAAAATCTATTTAGAGAATAACGTTTCTCCTTCCATTCTTTTAGTTTATCGGGCGGTAATTTATCTCCGGATGTTGTTTGAGTAATTTTATCTACTATAAAACTAGCAGAGCCATTATGAGACTCTTTAATCATCTTGGATAATTTTTCTTCTATCTCTCCTCCTTCCGTAAGTTTTCCAGCTTCAAATTGACCATATAAAGCTACCATCCAAAATAATTTAACAACACTTGCTGGAAATCTAGGTTCCCCATCTAAATGGGAAGCATAAGCACAGCATTCTGAACTATTTAAATCAACTAAACTCACGGATAAACGGTCTACTGGTAAACCTCTGGATTGAGACAAGCTGATAATGTTGTTAACTATAGCTTGTAATTTTTCACTTTTTTTGAATGGTGGAGGTGTAACTACATTATAACTAACTGTGTCAGATTCATTACCAGATTGTTGCTTAGAATCGTAAGGGTCGAGAAGCCTTAATTTAGGCTTAGGTGGTGTAGGTGTAGTGGCTATAGCATTATTTTCTAGTTTTAAAGCAATTTCATACGCTGGTGTATCTGACTCTGGATTGATAATAATTGAGTAATTACCGGTATTTTGTAAAATACTTTTAGAGGAGCCTTGTAGACTTATACTATCTTTACTAGGGGTCACAAGAGTAAGTTTTTGGTTGCTATTGATCGTCAAACTTTGTCCAGAAATTGCCGAAAAATCTAAACAGCTTGTTTGATTCTTTTGTAGCTCTCCTTTTAAAGATTGAAAGCGATCGTTTGTTAAGTTCAGATTTTGTTTTATCGAGCATTGACTGATACTATCTGGTTTGATAATATTAGTAATTGTTAAGGCAGCTATTCCCAGCCCTGATATCAGTAATAAAACTGAAATGGACACAATAGTCAAGTTGATTGCTTTTCTGGGTTGGCGATAACGCTTTGGCTTATTTTTTGTTTTTTTCATTGGTTTACCTTGTGATAATCAGAAATTTTCCAAACTCCATTGGCTTTTTCAAATAAGTAAATAAAATCGTCTGTATAGGAGCCTGAATTGGTGCTATCGATGCCGTTAGGCCCATGAAGATAAAGTTCTTCAGAAACATTTACCGTTATCCAAGGTTGTCTTCCCGTATTAGAAAACTCAAGTACTTTATTAATGCGAGAATTGTTATAGGTATAATATGAATTATGGCTGCGAAGCCAAGCAATCCGACCAGTCTCCGAATTAGAATCCAGAGTTTTTGCATAGAGTTTTCCAGTCGTATATCTTTCAACTAAACTTGTATCAAAAGAGGGACCAAAGATTTGTGCTTTAGAATTGTACCAGCTTTTAACTAGCTCAAGTGCCTGCTCCTCAGTAATATCAGCAAATGTTGTAGATGGTCGAGAAGAGGGAGTGTCTGATGGTGAAGTAGAAGAGGGAGTGTCTGGAGATTTTGCGGAAGTTCCCGAAGGCGAAGATGCGTCTAAAGTACCTAAACTCATCTCTAAGGTAAAGCTTGTTGAACCTTTAGGTACAGAAACTTGGAGAATATATTGACCATCTGTATCTAAATATACATCTTTTAATACATCGTTTTTCTGATTATAAACTGAAACACAAATATTATCGCTAGTCCGGTAACTAATTCTTTGACCAGCCTTACCTTGAAAAGAGTATCCCACGTATTTATCAGCACTAACTAGACGGGATTCCTTAACAGTCGAGGAGCTGAGCGTAATATTTCTAACATCTTTGGGATCTAAATGACCGCCTTCAGGTTTTTCTGGACATGATTTAGCTGCTTCGGAACTTTTTGACACAGATTGAGATGCTTGTTGAAAGTTGCATCCAGAAACTAGCAGTAAGCTCAGCAAGATTAATTGTTTTTTCATCACGCTGTTTGTTTTTAATTTAGTTCTTATGAAAATTATAACATGTTTCGGCATTTCGACAAGTTTCATTTGCGTTCACCATTATTCTACAAAATAGTTGTAACCATTTGTTTCAGTTGGAAGAAAGAATCCTTTTAGCACCAAGGAAATGATGGGAGAAATAGTCAGAGTCCAGAGTACCATAATTTACGCCTCCAGAAGCAGCTTGGATAAATTTTCGATCGCCTACATATATTCCTATATGAGATGGTCCAGATTTATAGGTTTCAAAAAAAACGAGATCTCCTGGTTGGAGGTCTTCAGGTTTGACGCTGATTCCATCATAAAAATACTGTAAATCAGCATCACGGTGCAAGTGAATGCTGTGAACCTTAAACACAGTATGTACAAAACCAGAACAATCTACACCTTTAGTTGTCATACCACCCCAGAGGTAAGGTTGCCCTAACAACTGGCGTGCAGTTTCTAAAATGCGATCGCTCGATACCCCAGCAGCATTATTTTGAGAATAAGGCAGCAAATTTTTCGATAACACATACCCTTTCCGCCCATTTACTAATTTGACTAAGGTGAAATTTTTATCCTCTTTCAATACTTCTGAAGCTACTACCATGCCTAGAGACAGAACTTCCACCAAAGAAGCATTACTTTTGGGTAAAGTCCACACTTCTGCACTTGGTACAGCAACAATTTGAAGATTTAACCAGTCTTTTACTGGAATAGCTTGTAAAGCTGAATCTTGCAACCAACCACGATAATCAAATTGATCGGGTAACCTAACTTCTACCCATGAACCCTGCCGACTTATAACCATTACTGGTTCTCCAAGTAGTGCCTGAGAAACTCTTTCAGAATTTGCTGATGCTTCTCGGTATATGTTTACTACTTCTACAGCTACATAAAAATTATTATTCGTTGTAGGAGGTAAGCTGACAGGAGATTCTGGCAGCGATTTTGATGGAACGATCGGCAATTTTTTTGCTTCGTTTATTTCTGGTCTTTTCAGCCACAATGCCAGAAGCCAGCCCATCCCTATTATCCATATAATTAATAGGGTAATTGTCAAATATTTATTAATCTTAAAGTGGCTTTGCTTTTTTTTCATCTTAATTAATCCCTCATCCTATTTTTTATAAAAAGCCCAGTCATATCTGTTACCGTGAGGGTCTTGACCTGTTCCTGACAATTGTCGATAATCTGATGAAAAATTTCCTTTATTAACACCTAAAAACCAAGATTCATTAGCAGGTTTTGAAAGTATTTCAAACTCTTGAATTATGGTTTCTCTGCTCTCTGATTTAATCTCTCCCTCAATAGCAATGCTAAATTTTCCTCCCTTATTTCCTACTGTATATAATATTCCTTGAAAGGATTTACCCGATTGCTTAGTAATAGAAATAGTCGAATTCTCCTTAGAATTTAAACCAAAGCTTCCTTCCCAATTACCAATAATATCAAATGATGGTTGAGATTGAACAGACTGATTTTGAGATAGAGTACCTATACCTAAACTCATCTCTAAGTTAAAGCTTGTCGAACCTTTAGGTACAGCGACTTGGAGAATATATTGACCATCTGTATCTAAATCTACACCTTTTAATACCTCGTTTTTCGGAGTAAAAACTGAAACACAAATATTATCGTTGGTACGGTAACTAATTCTTTGACCAGCTTTACCTTGAAAAGCATATCCAACATATTTATCGGCACTAACTTGACCGGATTCCTTAACATTCGAGGAGCTAAGTGGAATAGTTTTAACATCTTTTTTATCTAAGACGCCTGAAAGCTTTTCTGAACAAAATTTTCCCGGAGCATAACTTATTGAGTTTGAGACAGAGCCATCTAATTTTTGCCCGCTGCATCCATAAAGTATTAGTAAAATAAGCAAAATTGATAGTTTATTCATAATGTTGTTTTTTTTTCTCTTTGATAACGTATCAAGAACGTAACCTTGTTATACCTTGTTTAACCATCAATTAATTTGGCTTTATCAATAGCCCATCTATTGTTTACTTCATCCCACACTAGAAAAAGCTGCAGATGGTCTGAGGATATTTTTCCAGTTTTCATAAAGTATTTTAACTGAACATCGGCTGAAGCTGTGGCAGCATTGGTATCCAAAACCCTTAGTTCTTGAACTTCTACAAATTTCATTTGAGTCCACCATTCTACAAAAGATCTGTAACCATCAGGATGAATGCTTTGATTGTTTTGTAAACTGTAAGACAGCTTATTCCAGGCAATGTCATACTGATGGTTACTAATACTGGTGTAATAAGCTTGTACAGTATTAGCTGGTGATGGTCGGTTAATCTCTCTGTTAATTTTATTATCTGGCTCACTCCTATTGGGTAATGATGATGGAGTTGGAGAAGAATATGAAGTATAAGACGACTGACTAGCAACAGGTGAAGAAGATACCTGAGCTTGAACAGTTTCTAAATTCATTTCAATTTCAAAAGTAGTAGCCCCTTTAGGTGCAGATATTTCAATTATATACGATCCAGTTGTCGGTAAACTACCGCTATTCAATAGCTGATTATCAGGAGTATAAATCCAGAGACAAATATCTTGTTTTGTCCGGTAGTTTAACTTTTGCCCAGAACGGGCATTAAAAGCATATCCAATATAATTATTGGAAGTAGCCACGCCAGATTTTTTTACACCTTGGTTATCCAAAGGAAGAGCTTCAACATTTTTTCTATCTAAAGAGCCTGCTGGTTTTTCTAAACACTTATTAGATTTATCTAAATTATTCGATACAGATTGAGATGATAATTGGTTTAATGGGTTACAACCGCAAATCATTAAAGGTATCAGATAAAATATTATACTTCTTGCAAAAATCCCTGAATTACCCCTCCCCAACCCTCCCCGAAACTGGGAGGGAGCCAAAGAGGGAGAGGGTAGGGAAAAGGGGGTCAATATGGTTGACTTTTGCCAGAGGTCTATTATACTTTGAAAAGAAATTGGTTGATTCATCAGACTTTTCATTTTGGAGTAATTAACTCTTCAGTCTTATTATCTATTTGCCAAGAATCGCTTTTGGGTTCGTAAACTAAATAAATGTACCTTTTTGAATCCTTAATAATTTGCCCATTCTTCATAATATATTGCATGTCAGCATCGATTATCGCTTGCTGACCGCTACTTTTGAGCTGGGTAACTCTAGCAAGATCTATTCTTCTAACGCTATTCCACCATTCTAGATATTCAGAGTAACCGTTTGGTACTTGTTGAGTTTTAAACTCAGCAGACAATCTTTTCCAAGTTTTTTCATACTGCCGATTATTCAAATCTGTGTAGTGTTCTCTAATAACCTGTTCGGGTGAATCTAAAGTTCCTACAGTCATCTCTAAGCTGAAAGTTTGGGAACCACTAGGAGCGGCGAGTTGAATGGTATATTTTCCTGTTTGGGGTAAGTCTCTCCCGTTGAGTATTTCTAGGTTGGGACTAAAAACCCAAAGACAAAGGTTGTCTGGAGTATGGTAGCTGAGCTTTTGACCTGCTTTAGCACTAAAAGTATATCCAGTAAAGGTTTTATCGCTCACTTGACCAGATTCTTTTACTATTTCGGTTTCTAGGGGAACCGATTTAATGTTTTTGGTTTCTAGGACACCTAAAGGTTTAGTTGGACATTTTGGGATTACGCTTGCGGTGGAGGTGGTTTGGGATTGATTTTGAGATCCCGCTTGACAACCGCTAATTGTTAACAGCGCGATCGAGAAGGAAAGAATTTGAAAAAAGCTATGCTTCCATGATATCATAGTAAGGATAATTAAATGTTAAAATTTGTTACTACGTTTCTAGCGCTTCTCGTTTGAGAGCTTGCGCCCATGCCCAAAAAGGTATGACACCACCAACTCCTGCGATTACCAGGGCAGACAAGACCATGATTAATCGGATGTTGAAGGGGAGCGAGGGCCCGAACACTCCGATGCTGTAGGACTTCGGTTCTGACTGGACTGAAGAATTAGTTGGAGATTGAACTACGGCGCGAACATCATGTTTCGATCCGCGATCGGGATTCGGTTCGGTGTAAGTAATTTCGTACTCACCTAACAAAGCGGCTAAAAATAGCTTGAGTTTCTCGGCGACATCTTCAGCATTTGTCGAAAACTCAGCAATGCCTCCCGTTGTCTGAGCAATTTCTTTTAAACGCTCCTCATCTACAAATTCTTCTTCTGGAACTTTCCCCTCACCCTTACCAATGTCGGCACGGGTGGCAGGCTTCTTTAAACCGTATTGTTTAGCGAGTTGCTGAGGTGTCGAACCGTAGCCTAAGGTATGGACGATTATTTTGTTATTGCGCTTTAACAGTGGAATCAGTTTTTTAAATTCTTCCGCTTCATTGGCTGTATTCTGATATCCATCAGATAGCACAATAACTGAGAGCCTCGGCTGAGGCTCTTGGGAATCCTCTGGCAAATAAAAGCGCTCATCTTTAGAATTACCTAAAAAACGCACTGCTTTACTTAGAGGTTCGTAAATATTTGTAGCAGCACAGGGAACTTGGTGAGCTAGGTAATCTAGATAGTTGCTAAGTTTAAAATCGTTAACTGGAAAAAATTTGTCCAGTTCATCCTTAGTAACTGGATTACCTTTACAACCAGGCCCCGGTTCGCCGAAAGGTACGATAGATAGTTGAGTATTGGCACCGCGATCGGTTAAAATTCGACTCACTTCTCGAACAGCGTTAATTGCCCCCTCAAGTTTAGAAGTTCCTCCCTTATCTTTCTCTTTCATACTGCCACTGTAGTCGAGTAGCACTATAATCCATGCTGGAGGTGGTACAGAGTCGTTAGAACTCTTCCAGTCTTTATTTTTAAATGGAACTTGTTTCCCATCTACTATCAAGCCAAAGTTGGTATCTTCTAGACCTACCACAGGTCGATCGTCATTGCCTGTAACTTTGATACGAATCGTAACTCTATCTTCCTTAACTGAGGGAGTGCCAACAATTTCAGCTTTTTTTACCTGCCCCCAGGCGGTACTGCTAAAACAAACAGCTAGTAATATAGACAAGCTAACCCTGGGGGTCCAAAAAGCGATTGTAGTAGACAAATCTGTAGATGCCTTCTTCAAAATTAGCCACCTCATTTTTAGGGTAAAAAGTCAATACGAAGTTATGTTTTAAGCGAATAGATTGACGAGAATTTAAGCGTTCCTCATTAACTTCAATAGTTTTATAATACTCCTGATTAGGAACCAACAGGGTTTCCCTAGGCTTTAGTTCTAGGTCTGCTACATGTAAGGGTAGTCCGGGAATACAAATATTTGCAGTTGGGTCGGAACCAATGGATACTTTACCCTTAACAGGTAACTGTATCGACAAACCTTCTTCAATATGATCGGTGTCACTATCGCTGACAAATCTGAGCAGGGGATGCTGAATCCGGGGATAAGCATTACTCAATACTGTAGCTGTTGAATTGTAGCCGTCGTCAGCAATTCGTCTGGTATACTCGAAGCCTGTACCTGCTCTCAGAGCAGCCATATAACTGGGTGATGTGGAGATGCTAAACACAAATCCCAGTAGCATTCCTAATATGGAAAAACCTATGGGATCTTCAACACCGCTTAGTTCTTTAGGAAACTGACCTAGCAATTGTCGCAGTGATTCAAATAAAAATGCGGCGACAAGACTGGCAGCGCTAGCACCGAACACGCTAATACGAAAACGCTGATGAAACCGTTTGCGATCGCCCGCTTCTATACTACGCCACCGCCAAGTCCATCCTTCGGCAAGTCCAATTGAGCTACCAATCAGTAGCCAGCCTAGTGTCCTGACGATGGGCGTAGGTACGCGAATTTGAGGTAGGAATAGGATTTCGGATATGCCTCCGGCGATTAACCCTGCCAGGATTCCTAGTCCACCAGCAAGGATGACAGGAAGCCAAGCAATTCGCAGGTTAAGTTTTGGGCGGGTGGGGTTACTGATAAAAATTTCAGTAATCACCATGCCGATCGCCAGTGAGAATGCTATGCAGGGAAATAGCACTATTTCTGGAAACTGCTGTAATAAGCCTAAATCGGTCAGCAAAAATTGACCTAGATTCCAGCCAATTATTGCTGATGTTATTCCCGCTAATATGTAAAGGTAAATTCTCATTGTTACTAGCTTTTCGTCTTTATAAAAAATCAGTTAGCGTTCTTAGGCTCCAGAATGTGTTTCTTTTTTTGGATGTAATAGGCTTTCTTTCACATCTTTCAATAACTTTTGACTAGTTTCTTTACTAGACTCCACAATACCATCAGGTTTTTTTATGATATCTGGGTGTCGCTTTTGATATAAATAAATTGCTTTAACCCATTTTTCTTGTTCTTTAAGATCGTCGCGCTCGAATGCTTGTGTATACTGAAGTTCTTCACCAGGATAATCAAGAACTTCTCTGATTTTACCCTTAATAGTATTTGGGTCAATCTGTTTAAACTCCTTTCCTAAGTCAGATTCCATCATCTTTATCGCTTTGCTGGTTTTTGATCCAAAAAAATTCTTCCCATCTTCTATTACTTTGGCGGGTATTGGCTCACTAATACCATTGCTACTATTATTACTTTCTGTCAAAGGCGATGATGATGTGGTACTCTCATTAGGAATTTGGGTTTCTGAAACATTATTTGTGGGATTTTTTGTCTCCAAACCAACTGGAAGAAACCGACCAGCGATAAAACCTGCGGTGATGCTAACTAACACGAGGACAACTACAATTGCAGCAGGCACTGTTTTACTCCCTATTTTGACTATTACGATCCAGATAAATTCTGGAACACTGATTTCTCTTTCAACTAAGATTCCGTATATTTTAGCCTGATAATTATTAACCCGATCGCTAAGAATTTGAGCAAATACGCTTTTCGGAACTTTACCAGACGCTACACGATAGAAAAACGCTGATAATTTTGGGTAACGTAACTGTTCAAAAACTTCAGCTAGAGACTGATATTTTTCTTGGGGTAGATAAGAAGGTTGTTGCCAGTAAATTTGTAAATCTCTCCTAATTCCTTCCCACCTCCGATCGTCCAGGCTAAAGCTAATATTTCTTTTGAGTGATAAAAATGTTGGCATTAGTTTTAGATCGCTGTCAATATCCTGAATGATTTGACGCGAAGCTTTAGCCCAAAGACCATTATTTAGCCCCAGCAATTTATATGTAGATTCAGGCGATATCTGCTCTTCAGGTAGCTGAAACAGTAAAACTTTGACTCCTTCAGCCAGCTTCAATTCCATTTTCGGCGCAGTGCCGGGAATTTGTTTTAAAGCACTGTTGATTTGAGCCTGAAAATCATTCGATACTGGGTAGGGATCGTTCTGGCTATTTGCCTTTTCCAGCCAACCAAGGTATTCTAGTAAGGTTTCTGGAAGCGCTATTGCTCTCAGGGTTAACAGTCGCACCATCTGAGGGCTATAAATACCTTGTCTGAAAGCATTGTTAGCACCTTGGCTGTCGAACAAATCTTTCCAGTAGCTTTCAGGAATTTGGGTATTCCCTAATTCATTAGCAAACACCTGCATGTCTTCAGATTTGACTGCGGAAGAGTTCATCAACCCCTTAATCGCCGACTTGAGAGCTTGTTCATCTGCTACTACTGGCGTAGTAACTTTGGGAGTGCTGGCTAAACTTTTTTGGATAATCTGATAAGCCTTGTCACTAGCAGCGTAAATAACTACAAATCTGCTTGGTTGCTCCAACCCTTCCACATTAAATGCCCAAGAAACTGGTTGTCCATTAGTGGACGACATTTTTATGGCTAACCAATTTATGACTTTAATGTCATATCCTTCTTCTGGTGGCAGCAGCAAATTAGCCGGACTATTCAGAGCTAAATTTTTAACTTCATCAGTTAGCTTTACTTGACGCAAATTAGAAGCCGTAAATGAATTTTGCTGCCCTATAACTTTAGTTTCAAAAGGGTCAAATATCGGCATATTCCCCTGATGGGATTGCTGATAATCCTCAATCCATGACAAAATGTGCAGTAAATTTTTATCCCCCTGACAGCAAAAGTAACGATATACGGTTAAACTACGTTTATCCCGGGTGTTATCGGTACCTCGCGTGACTATGGCAACTACCGACCAAGCAGAATCCCCACTTCCCACCACACGTCCAATCAATGTAGGATCGTCACTGGAAGCACGTTTGGCAACTTCAAATTCTTTATTGGCAATTGAACGTTCGATCGCATAAGGAATGGGATCTATTGTGGCATTCCGATACTGTCCTGTGAATCCAGCTGACAACCAACCTCCATCATCAGTTCTTTCTATATGGATACCAGTGCTGAATTCGTGAATTTCAATGTGTGTTGATGCAGTCATGTCCTTAATCCTTATCTAATTCCTTATGCCGTTCACCTGTACACAGCCAATAAATTGGAGCCACTAAACCGAAAGGTTTCCAGCGTTTGGGGTCTTTAATAATTGAGGCTACACCATTGTTACCTTGACTAAGCTGCTTAGAGTTGGGTTCTTGAAATCGAGTGCCTAACATCCCAAAAGCCGAAGTAGTAAAGTAATCTACTTGCCCAGCCCCCAATTGCTGCCACGCTTGTAATTTTCGGTGAACTTGGGGAAAACGAGCCGATGCTAAATATGCTGGCTTATATCGATTCACCCATAATTCTGTCTGTTCGCACTTGTTTAAAACTAGGGCAATCCGACGTTTTTCTCCACCAATGTCAGTCCGATCAAGAGCCATTAAAAATTTATCCACACCACTGGCATACTGGGAGTCTTTGCGGAAAAGTGTGCCATCCACCAATAACATAATTCCCGTAGCTTGCAGACAATCCTCAAGATAATTTTCTAGCCTGGGAGCGCTGGTTTGGTGAATCAGATCGGTAAAAAATTCTCCAGAATAATCTTTGCAGCTAATAACTAGGTTTATCAGTTGTGAATTAAAACTTGCCCTCGGATTTTTCCAAGAAAATTGTCCTTTCAAGGTAATACTTAGGGTGTAGTCTTTAACATCTGAGGCACTAGCATCTAAGTTACTTGGTTCTAATTGTAACCCCTGTTCTAAAAGGGTTTGAGCCTGGTCAACTAGCTCCGAGCCTTCTTCGTTAATCGGGGTTACAGCTTGAACCGGGCTAGCAGGATCGGCATTTGGCCAGCGTGCCAGGGATGCCATGTATGTGGTTTTGCCAGAGGAGCGATCGCCAATCACCCTCAGCACCGCATTATTTTGAATAATATTTGCACCCTGACCTGTTGTCTGATTCTGTCTTAACCACTTAAGCATCGTATTTTATCCTCTTACCCTTACTTAGCCAATAAAGCGGAGAAATCATTCCATACGGTTGCCAACGATTAGACTCTCTCAACCCAGATTTTCTCCCAAACTTTCCCAATTCATCAACCCGATTAGGTCGAGGATCGTTTCGCCGGAGAACTCCAAAAGTTGATATAGCATAAAATTCTAAGTTTTGTGGCAGAATTTTTTCCCGTAAAATTGCTTTAGTTTTAGGCAAATAAACGTCAAATAAATCCGTTTCAGGTTCTAAACGTCCCGGCCATATTTCACCTCTTTCACACTTACTTATCGCCACAGCTATCCGTAAGTCATTACCTCTACCGTGGGAGTCTATTAAGTCAGTAAATCGTTTGAAAACTCTGCTGTAAGCTTTGTCGGTTCCTCTTCTCCAGTCAGTCAGTAATATTAAACAGCCATCCACATCCTTCATTAAACATTCATCGATAAACTCTTCATGCAAACTATTTGATGAACCCGCAGCTAATTCATCAAATATTTCCCCAGGATAGTCTCTAACAGCTAAATTAATTTCTTCAAGCTTACCCAACCAAGGTTTTATTTCAATTTTAAACGAATAATAAGGTAAACTCTGAAGACCTCCTGTTATTGGAGTAGGTGGCAAAGATTCCCCTTCCATAATAATATCTTCAGCTTTTTCTGCTAATTCTTTAGTATCATCACCAATGGGTTGAATATGAAAAGTTTTGCCTTTACTGCCTACTTTTTTTCGATCCGGCCAGTAGGCTAGAGCAGCCAAATAAGTAGTTTTCCCTGAACCCCGTGGACCAATGACGCGAATGTTACCCATTTTTTTCCTCCACTATTTTGCTAAGAAGCTTCCTAGATATATCCAAGGAAGTTCCAATAAAGACCGATTGTAAATACTGGTAATAAAGCACCGAACTGATAAACCAGAAATATTTTTATTGAGTTGTTCTAACTGATCTTGAATTGGGCGGAAGTATTTTTGAACCACATAACTATCACGTTGTTGCCAATTCATTTGAGAACCATTAGGATCATATGCCAGTTTAAGTGCTTCCTGTTTAATGTCGCAAAAAAGATCCGCTTTATTTAAACAAATTAATATATGTCGTGGATTAGGACATTCATAACGAAAAAAGTCTACCCAAAGCTCAAACCTTTTACACCATTGTTGCTGAGTAACAAAATCCTCTGGTTGTTCAATATCAGGCTTTAATATTTGTCGATAGGGTGAAATTATCAGTAAAATACCTTCACTTTGACGCATTTTATCTACCAACTTATTCCAGATAACTGCGTTATCTTTTTGCCATGTTTGCCGCCATACTTCTCCAGGAGAATCTATCCAATCCACAATTAGTTTCTTCGATCTTGTCGGAAGTTTGACTTGGATTTCTAAACTATAAGTATTAAATCCTAAATCCGATCTTGTTGCTTTTGTCCCACCTTGTTCTTCATCGTATAATACCGATTTTAGCTGATCGTAGTCAGGGCTAATCACTTTAACATATTCACTTTTAGGATTAGCTAACTCCATTGCTAAGTGAGTTTTGCCAGTTGCTCGATCGCCTATATAAATTACTCCCATGTAGATCACCACCTTAATTATCTATGCTGAATAATCTGTCAAAAAAGGTTTAGTAGTCGGACTTCTGGCAGCATTGATCCGGACGATCGCACTCAAACCGCTGGGCAACGCACGACTAGGACGGCTACTAAGCTCTCGCACTCCCAAAACTGGAACCCGCTCATAGCTCATACTCTTCTGAGTCCCCGAACCAATTTTTCCTTGAGATATAGTGATTACCTGTCTTGATATTCACCCAAAACCTCTGGGAAGTGTGGAATGAACCGTCTGTTGTGGGCGCGTTTGTCTAGACTGCTCGATCGCTCTGTTGAGCTTTTCATTTAGGTTTGACCCTGTTTTGGGTGTATGCTTTCCTTCGGGGTTCATAACGTGCCTCTTACTCTGTCAAATATAGCTTACACCAAATAAACGATTCTCATTTGTATAAGTTAACAAAATTTTACAACTAATTGAATTATGTATGTATGCAGCCAGGAAACGAGGTAAGACAAGTTTTTGCCACAGCAGAAGTAACGGACACTTTCAGACTGCCGCGATCGCGCAATAAGTAGGTAGGCATAACTAAACTTAGTGTTGACAGGGCTAGGTTGGCACTTCTCACCTACTTAGACAAAGTAAAGGTATTCGTCTATTATACAGATTTGGCTACTTTTGTCAACCCCTTTTACTGGACTAGCGAATTCTAACAAATTCAGTAGATCGAAAACTTTAATAAACCCCAGATAACCGACCCAAAATGGTATAGCGCTATACAAATATCCCCTCGACCATGAAGGTACATTAGCGTAAGGACTTATAATAAATCAAACTGATGTTTTGTTTTTGTCTAGCTAGTAAAAATCTGCCATTAGGTAGATGTATTGCTTCGACGACCATGTATTTGCGGTCTACTGCCTGCCGAGTCGTTGCTCAGGAATAGGGGAGCCTTCTGTAGATAGATTATCTCAGCGGGGAATACATTTAGTAGATCGAAAAGTTTTCCCGAACCCAGAATGCGCCTTTCATTCTGGCAATATTACACAATCCGCTGAAATGCCCAATGAGGCTGCTTTTTGAGTAAACAGATAGGCGTTATTGCCGAATGGTAGGTTACACGAGCGCTCTCTTTGACCCTAGCAAAGTTGGCTGAAACCCGCATTCCAAGATAATATCGAGTGACAGAAAAGTTATAATCCTAATCAAAGCTAAGTTTACTGACTATACATAGGTGTATGGCACCACAGCTTATCAAGTCTGCAAGCAGCACTAATGGGTAGTTAACTGAAGAGGAAGGTAATGGCTAAATTAGTTGTCATTGAAATAGGAGACGGTAACTTTAAAGAGGGTTTTCCAGTTAGCATTAGGATAGGACAAGATAGATCTCCCTTTCATGCTGGACAATCAGGTCGATTACCTGGGAAAGAAGAACTAAAAGAACTCTATACTGACTGGCAAAGTTCTTATAGAAGTTTAGTGCGCCACTCCCGAATAAAAGATGGAGTAAGGGCTAACATCTCAACACCGGAAATAATGACAAAAGGTGACAACTTAAAAGTCAGTTTTAATGAATGGCTAAAATCCCAGGAGTTTAGCCCTATCAAAACTCTTTTAGAAAGAGAATTACATAGCTCTGAAGAAATTCGCGTCATCGTTCAGACGGACAGTATAGAATTGCAGCAGTTGCCCTGGCATTGTTGGGAGGTATTTAACCACTACAAAAAGGCTGATGTTGCTTTTAGTCCAAGATCTTATACTCCAGTATCTAGACAAAGGTTATTTAATTCAAATCGAAAAATAAAAATTCTAGCAACTTTTGGTAACAGTACTAATTTAGATGGTTCTAAAATTGATAATCAAAAAGACTGGAAAATTTTGCAACAACATTTAGTTAATGTCGCTGAATTAATTCCTCTAACAGAACCGACAACTGAAAATTTAAGTACGTCTCTTCGGCAGCATAAACCAGACATATTTTTTTATGCAGGACACAGTTCTAGTCAACTATCTGAACAAACTGGTCAGATGGATAGGATAAACCTTCGATATTTAGAATCTGCCTTTAAAGATGCAGTTGCAGATGGGTTAAAGCTGGCTATTTTTAATTCTTGTGATGGTCTGGGAATAGCTCAACATTTAGGCAAGTTGCAAATTCCCCAAGTAATTATAATGCGTGAACCCATCCCCGATCCAGTCGCCCACAGGTTTTTGGATAATTTTATCAAAGAATTAGCTAATAATACTCCTTTATATTTAGCTTTGCGTAAAGCAAGAGAAAGATTAGATATATTGGAAGAAAAATATCCTGGAGTTACTTCGTTGCCAGTAATTTTTCAAGATTTGACAGAACAACCTTTGAGTTTGAATGACTTCCAACAAAGTTGGAGCAAATTTTGCTTTAAGCTGCTTCGTAACATAAAGGTTAATATAAATGGAGTATTATCCTCATTCAACGCATTATTATTAATAATGATAGTGCTACTTTGGTTTTGGTGGGGCAAGAATCTAGCAATTAAACCCATTAAAGATCTTGAAGAGGAAAACAACGTTAATGAGGTCAATCAAACTGCCCAAACAACTACTGTTTTAATTAACAGTCAAATTCCAAAATCTGGAGCTATTATCGCTAAAAGAGGTCAACGATATTATGTGCTTACTCTTAAACATATATTCGAACTTAAAGATCGATACGAAATTATAGCACCAGACGGTATCAAATATCCCGTTAATAGTAAAAGTATCAAATCACTCAAAAATTTAGACTTAGCCATTTTATATTTTGATAGTAAAAAAAGGTACAATATTGCCCGGTTAGGAAATTCTGAAAGAATAATAGAAGGAACACCAATTTATGTTGCTGGATGGTCAAGAATAGATAATCAGAAAAAACCATTATATAACTTAACTAGAGGATTCATTTCTAGTCGTTTAGCCAGTGAAGTATCTAACGGTTACGCATTGATATATACAAGTGTTACTCGTGACGAAATGCAGGGGGGTCTATTACTAGACAAGCATGGCTGTATGATTGGCATTCATGGTTATTCAGAACAGGAAGCAATACGAGATCTTCAATCGGCTCAAACTAATCTTTTTAAAAATGGTTTTAACCAAGGTATTCCTATAAATAAATTTTTAGAATTAGGATTTGAAAAAGAATTAGGGCAAATGGAAAAATGCAATTAAAAATAATATTTGTATGACAGCCAATCGAATTTTAAGGAACATATTCGTATAGTGCTGGTACCGATTTTAGATGAAAGCAGTCCTGATTAATTAAATTAAAATTATTAGTAGTCGTTGCTTATTAGTGGAACTGATGACTGAGCGTTTCCCAGAACTACCACTAGGTTGCATTCTCCGCGCTGCCCGTGCCGATGATATTTGGGCGATTCGATTTTTGGTGCTAGGAGCTATTGAACTATTGAACAGAGCGAAACCCAAGGTTTTTAAACTAATAAGTTGGGTTTCGTTCCTCAACCCAACCTACAACTAAGTGAGTTTTACCTGTTTGGCGATCGCCTATATAAATTACTCCCATGTAGATCACCACCTTAATTATCTATGCTGAATAATCTGTCAAAAAAGGTTTAGTAGTCGGACTTCTGGCAGCATTGATCCG
>JBBQRU010000075.1:0-25002 GCA_038214545.1 Cyanophyceae cyanobacterium
ATGAGTCCAGTGATGTTCGTCTAGAGAGCGATCGCATAACGGACACGTTGCATCTGGAGACGAAAGCATTTGTAATTTTTGGTCGAGTTCACCTAACTGTTTTTCATAATCTCGTTGGTGAGCTTGCAGGCGTTCAATAAAATGTCGTCTTTCTTGCCCTTTTTCTTGAACTCGTTGCAAATAAACTCGTTTTTTCTCCAACTGCTCAATTTGGAGCGCCACTTCCATTACCGCTTGTTGCAGTCGGGGTTTGGCTGAGTGTTGGTTAGTGAGGGAGTCATGTTGATTTTCCAATTGTTCAACTCTCGCCAGCAATCGCGCTTGGAGTCGATCTAATTGGCTTTGGACTTGTTGGCGCTGCTGTAACATTGGTGACACTTGGAGTTGCAACTCATCAAGCTGACTCAAACGTTTTCGGGCAGCATTTAATTGCTCTAAACCGGCGTCTATATCTGTAGATTTACTTAATATTTGTCTAACTTCCCGTTCTTGTTGCAACACCGCTTCTAACTGCGCCTGTGCTTGTTGCAACTGACGTTCAATTTCATTAATCTGGCGATTCAGCTGTTGTTGGAGGTGAGAACGCTGTTGAGTCAGCTGGGTATGGGCTTGAAATTTTGCCGCACTCGCTTCTTCTTGAGATTGACAACTTTGGTAGTGGGCGTATCCGGCTTGAATTTCCTCCTTTTGGCGAAACACCGCTTCCAAAGTGGTCATTTGGGCATTTAAGGTTGACCGCTCTTGTTGTAGGCGATCGCAGTCTTGAGTCAGATTTTGATATTGTTGTCTGACAAAACTCAGTTGTTGCTCCCAACTTTGGCGCTGATGTTGAACAACTTGGAGACTTTGCAGTTGGATATTATCAAAAGCTTGCTGTTGTTGCAGTTGATTGAGAACATCTTGCAACTCCAAGCGAGAACGAGAAATCTGGTCTTGCTGTTGCAGATCTCGCCTCAGCGACTCTAAAGACCGTTCTAACTGTTCAGCTTGTCCTTTATATTGTCGCGAAAAATCTTTGGCTCGCTCTTCTAATTCGTCGTACTGATTGAGCTTTAACAACTCTGCTAAAATCTCTTTGCGCTCAGTTGGGCGCTTGAGCATAAATTCATCTGCCCGACCTTGACGGAGATAGGCAGAATTAATAAAAGTGTCGTAATCTAACTTGATGTGTTCGACAATTACTTCTTGAGTCGCCCTGACACCTTTACCTGTAAGAGTGCGAAAGCCCTGACCCGTCTCAATTTGAAATTCTAAGACACCGTTACCACCGCGATGACGAGTCCGGATCACGCGATAAGTTTGCAGATTGCTTTTAAAAGTGAAGTCAACTTGAACTTCTTGGTCGCCACTATGGATGACATCGTCTTCCGAAGCTACCCGACTCTCACCCCAAATCGCCCAGGTGATTGCTTCGAGAAGACTAGATTTTCCGGCTCCATTCGCCCCACAAATACAAGCTGTATGCAATCCCCGAAAATCTAAGGTGGCATTGCGATAACTAAGGAAGTTTTTCAGAGTTAGTTGTACTGGAATCATTGAGGGCTAAAGCGCCATACGTTTTTTAAAAAATAGCAGTACACCTGCACTGTTATTAGTCTATCTATCAGAGAAAATTCTTTCTAGTTTTCCCAGGCACAGTTTTACAATTATTTACAATTCCTTTAGATTGATATTTGCGCTGACTATCTATCAAGGCGCTTCACGCGGGTGTCGGTTATGGGGTATGGGTGTGGGGATTTTGGGAACCTTTTAGCGTCGCCTATGTCTGAATAGCTACTTGAAGCTGTTATTTAACTTTGGAGAAAGAGCCTTATGTCACGCCTTCAGCCTTGGAAATCTAGTGCGGCTGCTCTTATGGCATTGACAATTACCACTGGTGCAATTGCACCAATGATCGTCTCTGCTCCGCCAGCAGTAGCTCAATTTTCTAATCAGCCAACTACAATTAGAATTCCCGCCGGAGTCACAATTCCAGTTACTTACGAAAAAAACAAAATTCTGCTCACACAGACAGAAACTCTTTCTCTAAAACTCAAAGTAGCCAGTGATATTGTCGATAATAGTGGACGTGTTTTAATTCCCGCGAATACAGAAATCTCTGGCAAATTGCAACCAGCGAAGCGAAATTCACTCAAAGGTTCCCAATTTATCGCCTCAGAATTAATATTTCCCAATGGTCAGCGGCAATCGATCAATGCTAATTCTCAAGTAATTACCACAACACAGAAGATCACCAAAGGTGCTGATACCGGAACGATTATTCAAGATGCAGCGATTGGTGGTGCAGCAGCAGCGGTGATTTCCGGCATCACAGGTAACAAAAAGATCCGCGCCTGGAAAGTGCTTGGCGGTGCTGGTTTGGGGACTTTGGCTAGTATCTACCTCAGAAAGAAAGAAGTTGAAGTTATATCCATTAACCCAGACCCTGACTTGACTGTCACACTTCGCTCTAGTCTGCCCATACGTTATCAATCTCAATATCAGCCTTAATGGGTGTAGGGGTTAGGGTGTAGGGGAAAATTTCCACACTCTATTTATATATCTCATTATTTATACAGCGATCGCTCACTTAATCAAGTAGCGATCGCTTTTTTTTGAGCCTTCCTCACTAACTTATAGAAAATAGACTTCATGCACCTTCCTTTGCGCCTAACGGAGTAGCGCCTTTCTTTGCGCCTAACGCTTAACGGCTAACGCCTGAAGGCTAACGGAGTAGCGCTAATGTGTGAGACAAAAAGCCGAATATTATTGTCTTCAGACATTTTCTCAAACTCCAGCAACTTATTTAAAAGTTTTTCGTCGTTATTGGCTTTAATAAATGTTAGTTAATAAATACTTTTTGCTCAAACTTTAAAACAAAAAACATCAATTTTCTTTGGAACTTTCTCTTAGGGCAAGTGTCTACTTACATATCAGAAGAACGCAATTATATTATTTGGAGATTCGCAATGTCTATCTTACACCGCTGGAAATCTGGAACCGCTGCTTTCATGGCTTTGGGTATTACTGTTGGTACTGTTACTCCATTATTAACAGCGGCTCCTTCATATGCTCAAACAGCTTTTTCTGATGTGCAATCAGATTATTGGGCGGCTAATTTTATTCAAGAATTATCACGCCGCAATGTCATTGCTGGGTTTCCTGATGGTACCTTCCACCCAGATGATGCTGTTACCCGCGCTCAATTTGCGGCGATGCTCAGCAAAGCTTTTCAACCAGCAGCAAAACGCGATGCGATTAACTTTAGCGATGTACCTAGCAGTTACTGGGCAGTAAATGCAATTCGCCAAGCTTACACCACAGGTTTCTTAGCTGGATACCCTAACAGTCAATTCAAACCCGGTCAAAACATTCCTCGCGAGCAAGTTTTAGTATCTCTGGCTAATGGCTTAAATTACTCTCCTAGCGGTCAAGCCGAAAGCGTCCTACAAAATTTCGCTGACGCCGCAGCCATCTCTAGTTATGCACGCTCACCCATTGCAGCGGCGACTGAGCGTAAAATTGTCGTGAACTATCCTAACCTGGAATCATTAAATCCTGGTCAAACAGCTACACGCGCACAAGTAGCCGCTTTTATTTACCAAGCATTGGTTAGTAATGGCCAAGCAACCGCGATTCAATCACCATATATCGTGGCGATTGGACAACCAACTCCACCAAAGTCAGCCTCTGTGACTATTCCTGCGAAAACAGCAATTCCCGTGAAGTATGACCAGGCGAAAAAAGTCCTGATCTCTAAAGATGAAAAAGTACCTTTAACCTTAACTGTTGCCCAAAATGTCATTACTTCTGAAGGTACTGTACTAATTCCCTCTGGTAGTCAGGTGATTGGTCAACTGCAACCAACCGCAAATAAAAAAGGTTCGCAATTTGTTGCTCAACAACTAGTTTTACCAGGTGGTCAGAAGTTTGACATTAGCGCTACCTCAGACCCAATTACAAAAACCGAGCGGATTAACAAAGGTATCAGTGTCGGCGCGATCGCTAAAGATACTGTACTCGGAGCTGGTGCTGCGGCTGCAGTTTCTGCCGTAACTGGAAATCGCGATATCACCGCCGGTAAAGTCCTCAGTGGTGCAGGTATTGGCGCACTCGTCGGTTTGTTCTTTGGTCGCAAGAGCGTTGATTTGATTTCAGTTCAACCAAATACTGATTTACAATTAACCTTAACTCAAGATTTGACCATCAACAATTAATAAGTAAGGTTCGTAGTTGCGCTTTAGCGCTTCTTTATCCTAAACGAAGACAGTTGGTTCGTAGTCGCACCCAGAGCGCTTGAGAGCTAGTGCGCTAAAGCGCAACTACGAACATCTACTTAGACGTTGGCAACCAAACAATGAAAGTAGTACCAGGGTGCTCCTCATTGGTAGCATTAATGGCTGGACTTTCAACTTGAATCTCACCCTGCATTTGCTCTAAAAGTTCCCGCGCGATCGCTAGTCCCAAACCAGTACCCGGAATTTCGGTTTGAGCTTGTACACCTCGGTAATGTCGCTCAAATAAGTGTTTTTTGTCCTCTGGCGGAATTCCTGGACCTGTATCGCTAATCGCAATTCCCTGAAACCGCTCTTTTTCTAACCCGGCTTGGAGCGAAATCTGACCGCCAGCGGGAGTATATTTTAAAGCATTGTCAATCAAATTACTAAGTACCTCCCGCAAGCACTGAGAACTAACTCTCACAGGTGGCAACTCGGGAGGAATTTCTGTTTGGAGTTGGAGATCGCGTTCAGTAGCGATCGCCCTCGCTGAGACAAGTAAAGGCTCCAAAATATCTCCAACCCAACACAATTCTTTTTCTCCCTGGGCATTTGGTAATAACAATAATGGTTTGGCGGGATCAATTGTTGCCAGGGTCGCAGCCGGGGTTGAAGGGAGGGCTGTAAAATCAATAGCGTGGTCAAATTGTTGCAGTAATTCTTTGAGGCGATCGCTTTCGCGGACAATGCTATTGGCGACTTCACGATTCATATCCCCTGGTTGCAGCCGCTTTAACAATAATTTACCAAAAGTCCGTAACGCTGTTAACGGATTCCGAAATTGGTGCAACAAATTATCGAGTAAATCGCGCTGTTGCGCTGAAGCCTGCTGTTGGACGTGGAGTTCATGTTCAAACCACGCTCGCCGTCGATCTAAAATACAGGCGATTGCGAGAGTTTGAGCCACCCGTTCAATGTGGCTGCGTTCTTGTTCGTTCCACGGGCGGTCTTCTCGACTTGTGACCAAAAGACCCATCATCAAATCCTCATAAACCAGAGGTAAAACAATTTGAATGCCCAATTGGTCTTCGGCGTATTCCGATTGTGCTTCCTCCTGACTCCCAGTGCCCAATAACGGCGATTGAAAAGATGGAAGTGCGGGTAATGGTCTTGGCTGCATATTCGCGCGATCGATTACCTGCGGAGGTAAGGCAAGTGAGCCGTGAGCAACCACTGCTGTATCCGGAAAAACCACTATAGGCATCAGTTTCGCCACTGTAGTTCCGGCTTGGACAAATTCTTCAGCTAAGTAAACAACACCAAAAGATGCTCCCAGTCCTTGGGTTAAAAGAACCACTTGCGATCGGCATAAAGCCACAAAATCAGAACTGGCAGACAAAATCATAGGCAGACCAAAGATCAAGCTTCACTTGAGGTAGGAAGGGTTTTATGGTAGCGTGGAAGACACTACCGTTAACCAAACAATCCTGTTCATCCATTTGAACAGAATTTTTGGAAGTATGGCAAGTAAAAACTCCATCTCAAAAAAACAGATCGATTAATCTGTGATGAAAATGATATTTCTGATACCAATCTAGATATCAGTTGATACAAATATCATACTGTTGACCTTTAAAACTTGAGACCATATAATGTCAACGACTTTTGTAATTAAAACTACATTAGTCCGCTTAAAATAGGAGGATAAAGAGGTTGGCAAGGAGACGGAAACGCAAAAGTCGTCGTCGCCAGGAAGGACGCCGCATCCTAGAGCATGTGCCTCAGTTTAGCATCGAGAGTGGCGAAGACAAACCTGTCACCGCAGCGAGAAAATTTATTCTTGCTGAGGGTATTGCCCCGCCGGCGTTGCTACTGGTGAAACGAAACGAACATACTACGGATCGTTATTTCTGGGCAGAAAAAGGACTGTTTGGTGCTCAATACGTCGAAGAGAATCACTTCTTGTTTCCGAGCTTGAGGGTGTTAGAACCTGCGGAGCAAGAAACACTAGCTTTGGCTGGTCGATAAGATCGATCTTTGATTCTTTGATCACCAGAAGTGAGAGTGCTTGGGCAAGTTTAGATCGCAAAGGCACTCTTTGACCGTCTGAATTATTTGAATTTTTCCATGAAATTATCAGTCAGGCTGGCTTGCCTGACGGAACATTTAACCCCATTCTGACAATTTAGTTTGAATGGGGTAATTTTTATGAATTCAGAATTTCATAATTCAGAATTCTTTTTCAAGTCCAGCGCCTTTTCGAGTGCGGCGAGTTCGTCGCGATGGGCGGTGACTGTAATCCGGTTAGACGGTTCGGTGTTCAGACTTGGTTCCATAAATAATGAAACTTGCTCTTTGCGTCCGGCTTTTTGCCAATAAAGCCAGCCTGCTGCTGGTGACAGCACCACTGGGGCGCTGAATAACAGGCTGCGTTCAGGGAACAGCATGGAAAAAACTAGTGACAGGCAGAGGATGCCAACAGCAGCTAGCACCACGATAAAAATAGCCAGAAAAATGCTGGGTTGGACAAACCCTTCATAAATCACTTGATTTTTTTCTGGATTCACTGCTGTCACCAAATAAGACCGGGCGGCAAAATACTGTTGTAATTGCTGCAGGAAGGAATCTCCAGCTTGCGGGGATACGAGGTTAACTGTTTCGGTGCGATCTTTAAATGAGGCACGGATAAAGAAAACTAGCCCGATTGCCATTAAGACAGTCAGGAGCAAGATGGAGGGGAGAATAGCAGGATTCATTACGAATTGTTACACATCTAGTGGTCTATGATCAATTATTCGTTACTTACTCCTTTGATTTACATAATCCTGCCAAAGCCGAGCTAAATCCTCTGCTTGAACTTGCCATTCTGGGGAGATTTGGTACATACGTCGGGGACGACCGCGACCTTCGAGCTTTTTCCAATAGCCTGTAATCGCCTTTTCTTCCTCAAGAAATTTGATGGCACTGTAGAGAACAGTGTCAGAAAGGCGATAAAGTGGATAATCGATTTCCAGCTTTTGAATCAACTCAGTACCGTAGGATTCTCCTTGCATGAGAACATGCAAGAGATAGCAAACTGCTAACTCCTGGCAGAGGTAAGTCGGCGGAGGATTCTCAAAATAATGATGTATATCCTCAATTTTCATGATATAGCGACTGGCTAAATCGGCCTTACGGTCAAGCCTACGCTGATTGTAGGAAGTATTTAGTTATACTTACGCCTTTGAGCAAAAGCGTAAAAGTGTGAAGAGGATGCAGGCGAACTACCGAAGCATTGATGAGATGCCCTGAAGCAATCTTAGACGTTTAATTGTCCAAAAGAGCTAAATTTCATAAATACTTTTACCCTGATATCCTAAAGTTTAGCTGCTACCCGTATAAAAATAAAGCCAAATGCGGAAAGTGGTTCCCCATTAAAAGCAACTAATACTGTTTAACTTCAGATAGTCGTATTTTGTCTGACAAGCGCTATACAAATTTATGCTATTTACAGAAAATTAATGAATATGTCACAAAAAAGCGACTCTTCTACCAGCACACTCCGTGCAATTGCCACCACATTTCGCCTGACAGGTTGGATTAGCTTCTGGACGCAGTTAGTTTTAGGCGTAGTGGCGATTGTGATTTTGACTTTCACAGGTATCAGTCGTCAAGTAACCGATAAAAGCGTCAATACTGGCTTGGGCATATTTTTTGCCTTGGCGGGAGTACTGACTCTGATCCCCAGTGTCTACTGGGCTTTTCGTTATACGCGCATCGCCAAACAACTACAATCTTCCAACCCCAGTAATCGCCCCCGGAAGGCAGATACAATCCAATTGTTACGTCTGGGACTAATTGTGAATTTAGTCGGTGCAACGGTCAGCCTGGTAGGCGCAGAAGCAATTGTCGGGGCGTTATTAACCAAATCACTCACCGTCCCGCAAGTTGGCGCAGGAGTTTACCAACTCGATCCCAGTCGGATTATTCAATCCATTGATATTTTTGTTGTTCAAGCCAACACCAATACAATTACGGCACATTTCGTCGGTCTGGCGGCTTCGATTTGGCTACTGAATCGCTTAACCAACAAAAATAAGGGTGTAGGAGAGTAGGTATTTTCTGATATCCTGATTTATTGGCACCCTAGCTATTCGCCAAGAAACTGAGAAAATCTGTGCTGGATATTAAGCAAATACGGGAAAATCCGCAAATGGTGCAGGAGCGGTTGAACAGTCGCGGTACTAGCGATATTCAACCGATTCTGGAATTGGATCGGCATCAACGCCAAATAGAAGTGATGCGATCGCAACTCCAAGCCCGCAGCAACGAAATTGGCAAACTGGTCGGGCAAAAAATCAAAGCCGGAATTGCGGCGCAATCGCCAGAATTAGAGAGTTTACGGGCGGAAGGAAACGGACTTAAACTCCAGCTAGGCGAACTGGAACCGCAAGAAAAAGACCTGAAAGGCAAAATTGAAGAACTTTTACTCGCCCTGCCTAATTTACCTGCAGAATCAACACCGATTGGCAAAAATGAGGACAGCAATGTTGAAATCCGCCGCTGGGGTGACGAGTACCTACCAAAAAATCCAAATATTTTGCCGCATTGGGAAATTGGCGAAAAGTTAGGAATCCTTAACACGGAACGCGCCGTCAAAGTCGCCCAAAGTCGATTTGTTGCTTTAATTGGGGCGGGCGCAGCTTTAGAAAGAGCGCTGATTCAATTTATGCTAGATCGGCAAATCGCTGCTGGGTATCTAGAAGTGATGCCACCATTTTTAGTCAATTCCCAATCCATGACCGCCACAGGTCAGCTACCTAAATTTGCCGAAGAAGGCTTTAAATGTGCTGATGACGATTTGTGGCTAGCACCAACAGCCGAAGTGCCAGTAACTAATTTATACCGCGACGATATTTTTACAGCCGAAGAATTACCAATTAATCACTGCGCCTACACACCTTGTTTCCGTCGCGAAGCTGGAAGTTATGGGCGGGATATGCGGGGATTAATTCGGTTACACCAATTTAACAAAGTTGAATTAGTCAAATTTGTCCATCCCAGCACTAGTGAAGCCGAACACCAACAACTAGTCCGAGATGCCGAAGCGATTTTACAAGCTTTAGAATTGCCTTACCGCGTCGTCGAATTATGTACCGGCGATTTAGGCTTTTCGGCCGCTAAAGCCTACGATTTAGAAGTCTGGTTGCCTTCATCTGGCAAATATCGGGAAATTTCCAGTTGTTCTAATTTTCACGATTTCCAAGCCCGTCGCGGAAATATCCGCTTCAAAGAAGCTGGTAAAAAAGGCACCCAATTTGTCCATACCCTCAACGGTTCTGGTTTAGCAATTGGACGGACGATGGCGGCGATTTTAGAGAATTATCAACAAGCCGATGGCACGGTACGGATACCCACCGCACTACAACCTTATCTCCGGCTAGACGTATTAACTGGTAGGACGCCTTAGAATGGGAGAAAGGTATTACAGGCGTTAGTTGATTCATCTATGACATTTTTTGACGTTTTAAAGTCGATTTCAGTCCTAGCCATCCTGATCTTCGTACACGAGATGGGGCATTTTATCGCTGCCCGTTCTCAAGGCATTTACGCTAACCGCTTTTCTCTAGGATTTGGACCGACATTATTAAAATATCAAGGCCCGCAAACCGAGTATGCCATCCGCGCCTTTCCTTTGGGTGGCTTTGTCGGCTTTCCGGACGACGACCCTGATAGTGATATTCCACCCAATGACCCGAATCTTCTGGGAAATCGCCCAGTTTTAGATCGAGCGATCGTTATTAGTGCGGGAGTAATCGCTAATTTATTATTCGCCTATTTAGTATTAGTGACTCAGTTTGGGATTGTCGGTATTCCCTCTGACTTCACATATCAGCCTGGTGTGATTGTCCAGCCGACTAGTAAAGACTCGATCGCATACCGTGCCGGAGTGCGAGAAGGCGATATAATTCTTGCAGTAAATGGCAAAGAGATCCCCGCCAATGCTGAATCGGTTATTTTTCTCCAGAAAGAAATTCAAAGTCATCCCGACCAGCAAATAGAACTCAAAATTGAACGCGCAAAATCGACTTTATCTCTACCCATCACCCCGAAACTAGATAATGGTAAAGGTAAAATCGATATTCAACTGATATCGGCAAACGGCACCCCGATTTTTCGCCGCCCAGCAAATGTGGGTGAAGTCCTAAGTATTGCAGCTAACCGCTTTCAGCAAATATTTATCGGTACTTTACTCGGTTTTTGGAAGTTAGCCACCAACTTTCAATCCACCGTTAGCCAAGTAGCGGGACCAGTCAAAATCGTCGCCGAAGGTGCTAAATTAGCTGGTTCTAACGCCACAAATCTACTGTTTTTTACCGCCATTATCAGTATCAACCTGGCAGTAATCAACATTTTGCCTCTACCTGCTTTAGATGGCGGTCAATTAGCCTTTTTGTTAATTGAAGCTTTGCGCGGTAAACCGTTGCCATCTCGCCTGCAAGACGGTGTAATGCAAACAGGATTAATGTTGCTGTTAGGTTTAGGCATCTTTCTCATCGTCCGCGACACCACCCAGTTGGAGTGGGTACAAAAGTTATTCCAGTGACCACCACTCGCAAACGGTTAAGTAAAAAGCAGCGGTGTCGAGAAATTCTCGCCCGCTTAAAACAACTTTACCCCCATGCACCTTGCACTTTAAATTACGACACACCAGTACAATTGCTGGTAGCCACCATTTTATCCGCCCAATGTACAGATGAGCGGGTAAATTTGGTCACACCAGCATTGTTCCAAAAATTTCCTGATGCGACAGCAATGGCAGCAGCAGATTTGACAGAGTTAGAAACTCTAGTTCGGTCTACGGGTTTCTATCGTAACAAAGCAAAAAATATCCAAGGTGCCTGTCGGATGATTGTCACACAATTTGGCGGCGAGGTACCTCAACAAATGGAGCAACTGTTACAACTGCCAGGAGTAGCCAGGAAGACAGCAAATGTCGTCAGTGCTCATGCTTTTGGAATTAATTCCGGTGTCACCGTAGATACCCATGTGAAGCGCCTTAGCGAGCGATTAGGTTTAACCAAGCATACAAACCCAATTCACATTGAGCAAGATTTAATGCCGTTAGTGCCGCAGTCAGATTGGGAAAATTTATCACTGCGGCTAATTTACCACGGTCGGGCAATTTGTAAAGCGAGAAGTCCGGCTTGTCCAGATTGCCAGTTGGCTGACTTGTGTCCAGCCGCAAATATTACTGAAGTCGCAGACATTTTGAGCACTATTGCCACATCTTCTTAAAAATCTTTGCTCTGGAAACCAATTTTATTCGGTAGAATGGGGAATGCCAGATTTAATCAACGGACAACACAGAATTCATGGCTAAGAAGAGCATGATTGAGCGCCAGAAAAAGCGCGTCAAGACAGTCGAACAGTATTCCGAAAAGCGGCAAGCGCTGCTAGATGATTTCCGCACCGCCGCCACTCAGCGGGAAAGATTGGCAATTCATCGCCAAATCCAACAACTGCCTCGTAACAGCGCCCCCACCCGCCTGCACAACCGTTGTTGGGTAACGGGTCGGAGTAGAGGTTATTATCGCGATTTCGGTCTTTCTCGGAACGTATTGCGCGAGTGGGCGCATGAAGGTTTGTTACCAGGCGTAGTCAAATCTAGCTGGTAAAAATCCATAGAGAGGCGAATTGCGTCTCTCTAACTATTCTCCGCAACAGCGGTCAATTCTGAGACTTTCTAAGAGTAGGTCGCTGACGGCATTAGCGATCGCAAACTCGCCATAAAAACTTTTAGAAAAATCAAATGCCTGCATCTCGCTAATCAAAGCAATCACCAAAGCCCCAAGATCATTTTCACCCTCCATCCGCTGACGGACAAAAATCTGGGCGGCGCGTTGGGCAATTTGTTGATTTGCTGGTTCAGGCAGAAATTCTTCATCCAACCACCGTTGTAAAGCTACTTGTAACCACTCTCCTTCACGACTAGGGTGTTGAGAGGGTGGTAGGGTGATAGACGGTATCGTTTCACTCATTTACGGATGCCATAAGTCGATATATGAAATATGATATCCCGGCAATTATCCAAGGGTATGCTCAAGGATATTTTCTCATGGCTAACGATGAGAATAATAACTTGGAATGGTATTCTAGTCGCGATCGCACCTTAATCCCTCTAGATGAAAGATTTCGCTATCCAACCTCTTTACAAAGAGTACTGAATTCCGAGCGCTTTACTGTAGCAATTAATCGTGATTTTTTGTCAGTAGTCGCCGGGTGTGCGAATCGTGAGACAACTTGGATTTCGCCGGAGTTACAAGAAATTTATTGGGAACTTTACCTACAAGGCTGGGCGTATAGCTTTGAAACTTGGCTTGGAGAAGAATTAGCTGGCGGTATTTTAGGGATTGCGATCGGTGGTGCTTTTATCGGAGAATCAATGTTCTACCGCATTCCCGACGGTTCCAAAGTCGCAATGGTCAAACTAGTCCAAAAACTGCGCGAGCAACAATTCGTCATGTTTGATGCCCAAATGACCAATCCGCACTTAGAGCGATTTGGATCTTATCAAGTGAGTCAACGGCAGTATAAGGCTTTGTTGGCACAAGCTTTGGAGAAGGATTGTTCTTTGGGTTAGGATGGCAGTGTGATAGATTACTCAAGCTTAATTGCTCTCAAAAACTCCTCTGTTGTGACTTCTTCCAGTGTTCTTTTTTTACGAGTTGCTTCAGTCAATTTTAAGCTGAGTAACGCCTCAATTTTGCGCTTTTCCTCCTCCGGAGCTTTTTCAAAGATGCGGGCAGCTTCCACATTGACACGAACGGTAATTAATTTTGTTTCCATATTCCACCAAATTTAAGAAGTTTTAGGATTTTTCTTGCAGATTTTTGTCACATCTCGGCTTAATGCCAGGATGGGTCATGCATTAGCGTTTTTGTTCTGTGACTAAGGTGAGGCTAGACCATTCGCCTTTGCCATTGTAATTGCGGATTAACCGCTGACGGGTGCCGCTTTGGGTCAGCCAACCGACTTCGAGAAAGAATGATTGACCGGCTTTGATTGATTGAGGAGAGGTGGAAGTTGCTCCTCCGGGTAATAATAAGATTTGTGTTGCTTGAGCACCGCTGTCAAAGTAGAGATTATTATCTTGGATTCTGGCGGTGGAGCTAATATTGAAGGTGGGAGTGGAAAGTTGTTGCTGAATTTTATCTACGCCGATTTTCTGTAGGCGCAGCGTTGTGGAATAGGTATCAGGTGGACGTAAGTCGGGATATAGGGTAACAGCTTGTCCTTGCCATTCACCAATTAAATCATCAATTTGGACTTGGGGACTGGCGACGGCGTTTGACCCAGCTAGGGTTTCGCGAATGAGAGTAAGTCTATTTAATTGACCATTTTGGTCGAATTGTTGCACTAAGCGCAAGCGGCGCTCGCGATCGACTAAAGCAAGTTCAGCACCAAACTCGGTAAATGGTGCAAGTTGGATTGAGCCTTGAGAAAAGGCACCTGTTTCTAAAAATAGTGTATTTCGGGCGACGGTACTGAATTCTAGGACTAATTCGTTGACAGGTTGATCTGGAGGGAAGCGGCGCAGGACGAAGTGGATTGTTTGGTTATTGTTAATGCCTTCGAGAGTCACAATACTCGGAATATCTTCTATAAACTCACCTTGAGGCGAGAATCGGGTAAATGAACCGTGCCATTCTCCCAGATTTTGCAGGACGCATTCCCATTGCGATCGCATAATTTATCCTCTTGCAAATCTCCGCACAGCAAATAGGCTGCCAACTAATCCTACCGTTCCGCCAAAGCTTAAGAGAACTAATGGTAAAAGAAAAAGTTGCATAGTACTGAGTTTTAAGCCGTTGGCAAGGAATTTGATAAAGTCGGGTTGACCGACAAGTAAGTTACCCAAAAATTGCTGAGTACTGCTAATAAAACACCAAGCGAGGGTAGCACCAAGAATCCCAAAGGTAACTCCTTGTAAAATAAATGGTAAGTAAATCCACGTAGCGGTTGCGCCTACCAGTTGCATAATTTCAATTTCATCTCGTCGCGCTGTGACAATTAGGCGAATCGTTGTGGTGATGACAGCGATCGCGGTCAAAGTTAAGATAATTATAATTGTGAAACTTACCCAGTTAAGACCTTGATGTAATTGGGTGATGCGTTGTACGGCTTCATCGACATATTGCACTCCATCCACACCTTGCAACTTGGCGATATTAGTCGCGAGTTTAGGTACTACCTCAGATTTACGGGCTTTGATTTTTATTTCGTCAACCAGAGGATTGCTACCTAGCTGTTGAGTCGCACCAACAATATCTGAAATACCCATTTCTTTGACTAATTTATCCCAAGCCTGTTCTTTGGTAATTGTTTGGAGTGTCGCCACTTCTGGCATTGTGGACACAATCGACCGAATCGTTTCTAAATGCGCTTCTGGCTTGAGATAGACGGAAACTTCCACTTGGCTACCAAACTGATTCAGCAGTTTATCCATCTGCCAAGAAGTTTGCATACTCATCCCAAATAAAAACAATAGCACCGTGACTGTACTCACCGCCGCCCAGTTCATCCACCCACCTCGCTGCAAACCTAAAAAGGTTTCTTTGAGGAGATAGTCTAGTTTTGTGAGAAATTTAAACATATTTAGTACTTCTATTACCCACACCTGCTGGGATAAGTCTAATTGTTTATCTGTTAATTTCGCTCCGTAAATTCCGCATAAGGTTAGATACAAATATAAGATGTCACCCTCAATTCGATAACGCTAGAATTATACAGTAGCCCTACGGTTGGAGAATTTAGTGATTAACCAAGAATCAGAAATCTTCAACGCCCAACTGATAAAAGCCACAGAGAATGGCTACAAATGGAGTTGGTTTGATTGGTTTTGCTTGTGGTATCCTCCAGGTTGGTTGATTCTGTTTAATCGCCACTGGCAGCATTATCACGCCGATCCTGATGGCTGGAATTGGGGAGAATATATCTTATTTTTGCTTCCTGGCGGTTTTTATTTAGCGTTGCTAATCCGGTGGTTGCGGCTAGGTTGTCGTCCACCGCGTCGAGGTGTAGGTGAATTCCAGCCAGCTTATCAACAAGCCTTTGGCGATGAAGTGATTGCGCCGATAGTAAAATATTACTTTCGCGGTGAGTTACATCAAGTGGAGAACTTGCCAGAAAATGTACCGTTGCTTGTAGCAATGAATCATGCTGGGATGTGTTTTCCTTGGGACTTTTTGGTGTTAGGTTATCTGTTGAGTAAAGCGCGGGGATGGAGTATACAACCGCTGGCTGGTTTAGCTTTGTTTGACCATCCTTGGGTGATTTGGTGGCTACCACCAGGATGGACAACCGTTTTAGGCGCAGTCAGGGCAGAATTAAATGATTTTGATACAGCCGTATCTCAGCGCCAAGTGATCTTATATGCACCTGAAGGTCTGCGCGGACCCGGTAAAGGCTGGAGAAGACGCTATCAACTAGAAAAATTTGACTTGAGTTTTGTGCAGTTGAGCGATCGCTACCAAATCCCCATTTTACCTGTAGCTTGTATCGGTAACGAATCTTTACATCCGTGGACAATTAACTTCCGGAAATTAGCGCGACTATTCAACTTACCATTCTTACCTGTATCGCCTTTAATGTTTGTATTTGTTCTCTTTCCCTCAATGGGAGTATGGGCGATGAAAACTCGCTTGAGGTATTTTATTCAACCACTACAGCCAATTGAGGAAAATCAGTCACAGAAAAGGCGGTCAGTAGTTTATCAAAAGGTACAGCAATTACGCCAAAAACTGCAAAAACAGATTCATGATTTATTGAACATGCTTCAACGTAATTAGAGCAGCAAACTATACAGAAAAAATTATTTACTTAGGAGCAAATACCATTTTCGCACAACTGTTTAGCTCAGGGTTGACATCACCGAAATTCCAATGTCTAGAAAAGTCGATGGTGCCGCATTAGACTTATTTACGTCGCCACTCAAAACCGACATTCTACAAATGTCATTCTACTGGAGATTTTTTAATTCTCTCGCGAACTAGTTGCTCGAACTGATCCATCGAAGTTATCTCAATCCCAGGTTCATCTTGCAATTTATCCATATACATCTGAAACGCAGCTTGGTCTTGCGGATGCGTTTTTACGTAGTCCCTTAACTGCGCTCTACTCATGGTTGCAAAATTGATATCGGTCATAAAAACCTCACTTTTCCATTTGGATAAATTAGCACTTCCAGCTCCTCGCCCGCTAAAACATAGATTTGGTTGGTTCTCTCGTCGAGTCTAGTTACATGCGTTGGCACGAGCACATTACTGAACCTGACGCCAATGAGGAAATACTCGAATGTTTGCTTTAATGTTGGTATTTCTGGATACATAACTTATTCATCTCCAAATTTGCTACTTCACCAGAATGTGGCGCACTAAAATGCTCATCACTTCTCTAAGATTAGGATTTGGTAGCAATGGACTCCATTCGCCAATTTGAACGTATCCCAATCGGTGTAAAGCTTATTGAGTAATGGTAACTGATCTAGGCGTACCGATCAACATACGCTTGATCTGTTCTCTACCTGAATTTGCAGGAACTGATATTTTTCAACAAAGTCGCGGGGATGCACTCGTTTAGGGTAAAAATGGACGTATTTTATATTCTCTTAACTGCCAAAGCGATAGCCTTTACCGTAAACTGTGTGAATCAGTACGGTTTCACCCTTGGTTTCAATTTTGCGCCGCAACAGCCGGATTAAAGCAGCGACAACATTGCTATTTGGTTGTTCCTCATCTTGCCAAAGATACTGATAAATTTGGGAGTGAGTTAATAACTTGCCAGCATTTTCCATGAAGTATTGTAACAACTGACTTTCTTTTTCTGAAAGTTCGACACTTCGTCCTTGGCGATAGGCGACTTGATTTTCCCTATCAAGTTCGATATCAGCGACAATTAGGCGAGTATTAATTGCCGAGACGACCGTACTAGACCGCCGTAACAAAGCCCGAACCCTAGCAAGTAACTCCCGCAACTCAAACGGCTTTACCAGATAATCGTCCGCACCAGCATCTAAACCTTGGACTCGGTCATCCAGAGTATCTTTCGCTGTGAGAAACAGTACAGGAGTAGTTTTACCAGTCTGACGTAACTCCTGACAAATCTCTAAGCCAGTTTTCCCTGGTAGCATCCAATCGAGAATCAAGAGGTCATAACTGTTATCCAGCGCTAGCTGACTTCCCTTGAGACCATCATAAGCAGCGTCAACAATATACCCTTCGCGGGTTAAGGCGCGATTTAAGGGGTCAGTCAGTTCAATTTCATCATCGACTAAAAGAATCTGCATATCGATTTTGGATTGGCAAACGCTCCTGCTAAACTGAGATCCATCTCACACACATCCTTAATCTAAAATCGCTATGCTAACTGTTGCACTACCGAAAGGCGAACTTCTCAAAAATAGCATTCGTTTGCTCCAAGGAGTGGGGTTAGATTTCAGTGGCTTCCTAGATAAGACCAACCGCCAACTTCAGATTCCCGACGCTACAGGTCAAGCTCAAGCACTGCTAGTGAGGGCGCAAGATGTACCTGTATATGTAGAATACGGTCAGGCGCAATTGGGGATTGTTGGTTACGATGTGTTGCGGGAGAAACAGCCAAAAGTCGCCCATTTGATTGATTTACAATTTGGTGGCTGTCGAATGTCTGTGGCGGTAAAAGCATCTTCTGCTTATCGTTCAGCAGTAGACTTGCCAACTCACAGTCGTGTTGCCTCTAAGTATGTAAATTGTGCTCGTGAGTACTTTGAAAACTTAGATTTACCTGTAGAAATTGTCCCTCTTTACGGTTCAGTGGAACTTGGACCAATTACAGGAATGTCGGAGGCGATTGTCGATTTAGTTTCCACAGGTGCAACATTACGCCAAAATGGCTTGATTGAAATTGCTGTCTTGTATGAAAGTACTGCACGGTTGATTGCTCATCCTTTAAGCTATCGTTTAAATACTCACAATCTCACTGATGTAATTGGCAAGCTACGAGCATCAGATTTGACAGCGGTTTAACTGGTGACAGATGCTGAGTGTTCACCCATCGGTAGAGTGACAATTGAAGTAGAGCGATAGCAAGATTGATCAGGTGCAATTATTGTAAACCTCACAATCGGAAATTCCCAGTTTAAAATGGTCTTGATATGAATACCTCCTCATCTACCGCAGAAAATCCTCGTGTGAAGGAAACCGACTGGCGGTTATTTTTACGCTTAATACCCTACGCTAAGCGCACAGGACGCCTTTTTCCCATATCATTTATATTACTTGTACCTATAGCCCTAGCCAGCGCCATCCAACCGCTATTAATCGGACAGGCGATTTCCCTAATTCGCAAGGAACCTAGCGTTTACGAGTTTTTGAAGCAGTACCCGTTAATGGACGGGTTAAGAATTATTGAAGGCTTATTGCTGATTACGGTAGTTATCCGGCTAGTATTTACTTCTTGGCAAGGATATTTGGTGCAGAAGGTCGGACAAAAAATCACAGCGGAAATTCGCGATGACTTATTTCATCATGTGACATCTTTAGCAGTGCGCTTTTTCGACCGGACACCTGTTGGTAAATTAATTACCCGTCTGACAAGCGATGTCGAAGCGCTAGGAGATGTGTTTGCGACCGGGGCGATTGGGATTATCAGCGATTTGTTTTCGATGCTGACAATTACAGTGCTGATGTTTTTCCAGCAATGGGAACTAGCAACTCTACTGTTATTGATGCTGTTGCCGATTTCCGGTTTGATTGTTTTCTTTCAGCAGGAGTACCGCAAAGCTAACTACAAATCCAGAGAAGAACTTTCCTCTCTCAATGCCATGTTACAAGAAAACATGACGGGGATGAATGTAGTCCAGTTGTTCCGACGGGAAAAATTTAATGCCCAGTTGTTTCGCAAGACCAATCAGCAATATATTAAAGAACTCGATCGCACCATCTTTTACGATTCCGCAGTTTCCGCTACGTTGGAATGGATTGCGTTGGTAGCGATCGGTGGTGTACTCTGGGCAGGTAGCTTGTTAGTTTTACGAAAACAACTGGATTTTGGAACTTTAGCCGCTTTCGTCCTGTATGCTCAACGCCTATTTGACCCACTGCGCCAGTTTGCGGAAAAGTTCACAGCGATACAAGCTGGTTTTACTGCAGTTGAGCGGATCACCGACATTTTAAACGAACCGATTGAAATTCGCGACCCAGAAAAGAAAGGAAGTACAATTTCATCCGCTACCAGAAATCGTGATTCTGGGAGTTCCAAAATCGGTGAAGTTCGCTTTGAACATGTGTGGTTTGCCTATAAAAATGATGATTACGTCATCAAAGACTTAGATTTCACCATTCGTCCAGGAGAGAAAGTTGCCTTAGTAGGTCCCACAGGCGCAGGTAAAAGCTCAATTATCCGGTTATTGTGTCGTCTTTACGAACCGAGTCGAGGGCGGATTTTAGTTGATGGTGTTGATATCCGGGATTTGGCGCAGTCAGATTTGCGGCGATATCTAGGTGTAATTTTGCAAGAAGGCTTTTTGTTTGCTGGTGATGTGAAGAGTAATATTACATTAGGCGATACTTACACTTTCGAGCAAATCCGCTCTGCAGCCGAGAGAACGAATATTGACCAGTTTATCTCGCAATTGCCCCAAGGTTATGATACCCAACTACGGGAACGAGGGACAAATATTTCTAGTGGTCAAAAGCAGCTTTTAGCCTTCGCCCGCGCTGCTATTCGCAATCCAGAGATTTTAGTGTTAGATGAAGCTACAGCTAGTTTAGATGTGGGGACAGAAGCTTTAATTCAAGGTGCTTTAGATGAACTTTTAATCGGAAGGACGGCGATTATTATTGCCCACCGTTTGTCTACAATTCGCAACGTCGATCGGATTTTTGTACTGAAGCGCGGTGAGTTAGTCGAACAGGGTAGTCATGAGGAATTGTTGGCGATAGATGGTTTGTATGCTGGTTTGCACAAGTTGCAAATGTTAGGCAGTTAAGTAAGTGGGCAAAGGAAAACCTAACTTTTGTATTGGTTCGTAGTTGCGCTTCAGCGCTTCTTCATCCGGTGCGCTGAAGCGCAACTACGAACCTTGATTTATTTCTGCCGAGCTACTTAGCGCAACTAAAAATACTCAATACGCTGGTATAATATGGCTCAAGCTTATTTCTACTTTCATGCCGAATTGAATGACTTTCTCCCGAAAGCGCGAAAGGAAATAGAGATTCTGCATACTTTTGAGCAACGCGCCTCAGTTAAGGATACGATTGAGTCATTGGGTGTGCCGCATCCAGAAGTAGATTATATCGAGGTAAATGGCGAACCAGTTGATTTTGGTTACATTGTGGAAGATAGCGATCGCATCCATGTCTATCCGATTTCAGCCGCACTAAACTCACCCAAAATCTCTGTTAGACCCAAACCTCTGACAGACTTCCGCTTTGTGCTAGATATACATCTAGGGAAGCTGGCTAACTCTTTGAGACTTTTAGGGTTTGATACGCTGTACCGCAATGATTATGATGATGAAGAACTAGCCCGCATCTCCAGTACCGAAGACCGCATACTTTTGACTCGCGATTTTGGTCTATTGATGCTGGGTATAGTTACTTACGGATATTTTGTGCGAAACATCCAGGTGCAGCCCCAAGTAGTAGAAGTGCTGCGGCGTTTTAACTTATTTGAATTAATCTCCCCTTTTGAAAGGTGTTTGCGCTGTAATGGAATGTTAGCTTCAGTGGATAAAGAGTCGATTGTTGACCAGATACCCGAAAATGTCCGCGATAAAATTGACGAATTTCAGCAATGCCAAAGTTGTGGCCAAGTTTTTTGGCAAGGCACACATTACGATAAAATGCAACAATTTGTTACAGACGTGCTCAAATCAAAAGCAAGTAAATGAGTTGTTACAACAACCCAGCACCAGGAATATGAGCACTTGTCATTTGGCGTTCTCCAGCATTTTCCGCACTCTCAACTTGGCGACTAGTTTCATCTAGATTAGGGTCTGTTTCGGTTTGTCCAGTGACTTCCGACCCTTCCACCACATCCGCTTCTTGGTCTTGCTTAAGAGATTGCGGTGGCTCTTTAGCTTGGGAAAAATCAATTGGCTGATTTGTGTTAGGAGTCATAGTTTTTTACTAATACATTTTTCTCTAGTGTTTGATATTTGTCCCTTGTAGACATCTTTCTAGAGAGCGATCGTCATACGGTTCGTGTAAAAAATATAACTTTAAATCCAACTTGCAACGGCGAGAAGATTCAGATACAAGTTCTTCTGCTCATAATAATACCTCCGGCACCATAGGATAAGAGAGTCTTGCCACGTTAGGCATCATTTAGAGTTCAATATATCCGGATTTTGCTTGAATGAACTAGTAAAGAGTAGATAACGAACGATTTTCTGTTATTAGTAATGAAACGCGACTCGATTTATTACCAGATTTTTAAGCGTTTTCCTGGTTTGCTTTTTGAGCTTGTCGATCGCCCTCTGGAACAAGGACAAAATTACCGATTTGAATCAATAGAAGTCAAAGAAACCGCTTTCCGCATTGACGGGGTATTTTTACCTCCAGAGGATGCAATACCGAAAACTGTCTTTTTTGCTGAAGTTCAATTCCAAGTAGATGAAACCCTGTACTATCGGTTCTTTACAGAATCCATGATGTACTTGAACCGAAATCGGTTTCAATATGACGACTGGTTCTGTGTAGTAATTTTTCCATCACGTAGTTTGGAACCAAGCGATCAAAGAACTCATCGCATTTTCCTCAACAGTGACCAAGTGCAGCGAATCTATTTAGATGAGTTAGGCATTACCAATATGCCAATCGGTATTAACTTGATGCAACTGACCATAGCATCAAACGAAACGATGGCAGCGCAAGCCAAGCAATTAATCGAGCGGGTACAATTGGAAGAGACAAATGCGATCGCAAAAACCGAGTTCATTGACATCATTACCACCATTGCCGTTTATAAGTTCTCTAATTTGAGTCGTGAAGAGGTAGAAGCTATGTTAGGTCAGACTTTGCAGCAAACCAGAGTTTATCAAGAAGCAAGAGAAGAAGGTCGAGAAGAAGGTCGAGAAGAAGGTCGAGAAGAACAGAAAGCTAAAATAGCTAAAATGTTGAGAGTTACCGTACCTCTTCTACTCAAAACCGGGATGAGTATGGAGGAAATTGCTCAACAACTTGATGTTGATCTAGAATCTGTTCGCTTAGCTGTAGAGCAAAGTGCGTAGAATCAGGAAAAGCTATGTTGTGTCAAAGTTTAGAGCAAACCAAAGTTTATCAAGAAGCGAAAACTGAAGGTCGTTAGCGGCACAAATCGGGAAAGTGTCTGTATATTTCGGTTTTATTATAAGAAATAGCAGCAGCAACTTCCATAGCAGACTTTGGTGGTTCTTCAATTAGTGCGTTTTCTCACAACTGTTTTACTGTATTTAAAGTAAAACAGTTGTTAGTTTTTCTCTGTCGCTGACAAAGTTGTCGCATAAACCATAACATGGTAGTTACTGCCACTTTATGCTTGAACAAGACTACTGCCACTTTATGCTTTGACTTTTCAGAGAAAGTAGAAAATTTGAAGCTGTGATATACATCATATATTAGTGCCTCGGGAACGATAACTTGGCAGCAAAGGACATCGTTAAATAGTTTCCATTAATTCCGCTTCCGGAGAAGCTTTGAAACCGATCGCAGAACGAACGCCACAGTTTTCTGGTGCTGGTTTCCATTAATTCCGCTTCCGGAGAAGCTTTGAAACGAAAGCGCATACCAAAATCAAAGCTACCATGACTTCGTTTCCATTAATTCCGCTTCCAGAGAAGCTTTGAAACTTCAGATACGCGATCAGCAAACTCCTCCAAAGCGCGGTTTCCATTAATTCCGCTTCCGGAGAAGCTTTGAAACTTTGGCGATGCAGGCGGTACTGGAAGTTGGGATGTTTCCATTAATTCCGCTTCCGGAGAAGCTTTGAAACGCTCAAATATGAACGCCATAAATTATGGTAGCAACCTGTTTCCATTAATTCCGCTTCCGGAGAAGCTTTGAAACTGAGGAGCGAGTAATGCTACCCGAGTACGGCAAGGCTGTTTCCATTAATTCCGCTTCCGGAGAAGCTTTGAAACGCTCGTTCAGTTCTCTTTGGTTGCTCAAACAATAGTGTTTCCATTAATTCCGCTTCCGGAGAAGCTTTGAAACAGAGGCTATCCAACACGAGTTAAACAAATACAACGTTTCCATTAATTCCGCTTCCGGAGAAGCTTTGAAACGCAATCGCTGGAGGATAGAGTAGCTGAGGCAAGGAGTTTCCATTAATTCCGCTTCCGGAGAAGCTTTGAAACAAAATCGCTACAATCTATATATAGTAGGCATTTCCAGTTTCCATTAATTCCGCTTCCGGAGAAGCTTTGAAACGCACTGGTTATGTCGTTGGCAAACAAGGTTTGTGGGTTTCCATTAATTCCGCTTCCGGAGAAGCTTTGAAACAAGCACATTTACAAGTGTATTTAAGGTAAATCTAAGTTTCCATTAATTCCGCTTCCGGAGAAGCTTTGAAACGTCATTGAGGATGGGTCTTACCGTGTCCAGTGGGATGTTTCCATTAATTCCGCGTCCGGAGAAGCTTTGAAACGTTGCTCTAAAAAGAAACCCCCAGGCGATGACCTGTTTCCATTAATTCCGCTTCCGGAGAAGCTTTGAAACCTAAATCTTTCCGGGTTAAGTAATTCGCCGGATTGTTTCCATTAATTCCGCTTCCGGAGAAGCTTTGAAACGAAAGAAACGATTGATCAACTTAGGGAAGAGCTGTTTCCATTAATTCCGCTTCCGGAGAAGCTTTGAAACGCAAGTACAAGAGACTGCTCCTAGAGGCAGAAGGTTTCCATTAATTCCGCTTCCGGAGAAGCTTTGAAACGCCCCTGTTTTTGCCAGAATTACAATTGGCGATTCTAAGTTTCCATTAATTCCGCTTCCGGAGAAGCTTTGAAACTTAGGATTATTCCAGGTTTTATAGTCTCCAACGAGTTTCCATTAATTCCGCTTCCGGAGAAGCTTTGAAACGCGATGTAGCGCTCAGTTCCTCAGAGCTAAGGTGTTTCCATTAATTCCGCTTCCGGAGAAGCTTTGAAACCAACTATGCGAATTAAATGGCATTCGGTTTACCGAGTTTCCATTAATTCCGCTTCCGGAGAAGCTTTGAAACGGTATTTCCCACACTATTTTAAGGTTAATATAATGAGTTTCCATTAATTCCGCTTCCGGAGAAGCTTTGAAACAAACGTAATCGCTTTAGTTACTTGGTCGAGAGTAATAGACTGTTTCCATTAATTCCGCTTCCGGAGAAGCTTTGAAACATGGGAGCCTAGTCTCTCCCCGCTCATATAAATGGTTTCCATTAATTCCGCTTCCGGAGAAGCTTTGAAACAGCCTTAGAAAATCGCATTCAGGGTATTCGCGGTGTGTTTCCATTAATTCCGCTTCCGGAGAAGCTTTGAAACGTGATAGTGCCGCTAGATTTAGCAACAGAAGAAGTACGTTTCCATTAATTCCGCTTCCGGAGAAGCTTTGAAACTAAAGCAATCTCCTCAGATGGAGGATTTTAAAAATGTTTCCATTAATTCCGCTTCCGGAGAAGCTTTGAAACGGCACAGATTCTGTTACTTAAACCATAAAATGGCAGTTACTGCCACTTTATGCTTGAACTAAGCCACTGCCACTTTATGCTTTGACACTTTGCACTAAGTATAAAGATTCAAGGAATGGTATACATTATACATAAAAATTTTCCCGTG
>JBBQRU010000076.1:0-24992 GCA_038214545.1 Cyanophyceae cyanobacterium
TCACTCAATTAAGTACATCTGACCTCAGTACTAATCCGGAACCAACAACTGAGCCTAACTTGGATAATTCACCAGGTTAAGCGATCAACCACCTAATAATCACACCTTAAATAGTCATGCAAACTCTATCCAAAGAACGTCGTTACGAAACCCTTTCTTACTTGCCACCTCTGACAGATGTTCAGATCAGCAAGCAAATTCAGTACATTCTCAACCAAGGTTATATTCCTGCAGTGGAATTTAACGAAACTTCCGAGCCAACCACATTCTATTGGACATTGTGGAAACTACCTTTGTTTGGTGCTTCTTCCACCCAAGAAGTATTGAACGAAATCCAGGCTTGCCGCAGTCAGTATAACAATTGCTTCGTCCGCGTTGTTGGTTTTGACAACATCAAGCAGTGTCAAGTACTCAGCTTCATCGTTCACAAGCCTAGATAGTCTAGGTGGTTGAAAATCTCTCACGCAAAGACGCACCAGCGATCGCGTTGCCGTAAGCGTTGCGTTAGCGAAGCGAAGCCGTTAGGCGTTAGCCGTCAGGCGTTAGCCGTTAGACGCAAAGTAATTCTTAGCGCCTAACGGCTGAAGCCTTCGCTAATGTGCCTAACGCCTTCGGCTGACGCTGGCACTAATGCGTGAGATTTTAGTTTTATATGAGGAATACTTATGAGTTATTACATTTCTCCCCGATTTATTGACAAGCTTTCAGTTCACATTACGAAAAATTACCTCGATATTCCCGGAGTTAGAGTCCCTTTAATCCTCGGAGTTCATGGACGCAAAGGTGAAGGGAAGTCTTTTCAATGTGATTTAGTCTTTGAAAAGATGGGTATTGAAGTTACTCATATTTCCGGTGGAGAATTGGAAAGTCCTGATGCGGGCGATCCGGCGCGTTTGGTTCGTTTGCGTTATCGGGAAACTGCAGAATTGATTCGCGTGCGCGGTAAGATGTGCGTGATTATGATTAATGATCTGGATGCTGGTGCCGGACGGTTTGATGAGGGCACTCAGTATACTGTGAATACTCAGATGGTGAATGCCACGCTGATGAATATTGCTGATAATCCTACCGATGTGCAGTTACCAGGGAGTTATGATTCTACTCCTTTACATCGTGTGCCGATTATTGTCACAGGTAATGATTTTTCTACTTTGTATGCACCGTTGATTCGCGACGGTCGGATGGATAAGTTCTATTGGGAACCTGACCGGGATGACAGGGTTGGGATTGTTGGCGGGATTTTTGAGCCGGATGGGCTTTCGCGTCGGGAAATTGAACAGTTGGTTGATACTTTTCCTCAGCAATCAATTGACTTTTTTAGTGCGTTGCGATCGCGTATCTATGATGAGCAAATTCGGGCTTTGATTCATCAAGTTGGATTTGAGAGTATATCTAAACGGGTGGTCAATAGTGCTGATAAGCCACCAGAATTTAAAAAGCCTAATTTTAACTTGGCTAAATTGATTGAAGTTGGCAATGTACTTGTTGGTGAACAAAAGCGGGTAGAAAATTCCCAATTAGTTGATGAGTACAATCGCCTAAATCGCGGGAAAAGTTCTCAAAGTACACTATCTTCACCACCGCCAATGGTGACAGTTACTCCTAGTCAGCCAACTAATAATGGCGCGACTCAGACGAATGGAAATGGATTCGCTACCAAGCCTGTGTCGAATACGCATTTAACTTTGGAAGTCCAAGGACAGGTACGCGAAATTCTGGGAGAGGGTTATAAGATTAGTCTGGAACACGTTGATGAGCGTCGCTTCCGCACTGGAACTTGGCAGACTTGCTCTGTAGGCGAGATTAATGGTGAGTCGGATGCTATCTCCACGATCGAGTTTTGTCTGGCAGAATATAGCGGTGAGTATGTGCGCTTAATCGGGATAGATCATAAGTCGAAAAGACGAGTGATGGAAAAGATTATTCAACGCCCAAGCGATCAAGTTGTCAAGTGAGCAACAAACATGAATGTAGCCAACACCTGCGTATAGTGTAGCTAAAGGAATGAAGCTTATCTTTACAGGCTAAATTCGTTTTTAGCCTTTGCTTTGGCATGCATTAGACTCTTGCATAAATACTCTTTGTCTCACATATTAGCGTCAGCGTAGCGAAGCCGTTAGCGCAGCGTCAGCGCAGCGTCAGCGCAGCGTTAGCGCAGCGAAGGCGTCAGGCGTTAGACGCATCAGCGCAGCGTCAGCGTTGCGTCAGCGCAGCGAAGCCCTTGGCGTTAGCCGTTAGGCGACAGCCGTTAGCCGTTAGACGCAAAGAAAGGCGCAAGAAATTTGAATGAGTGCAAGAGGTCTATTGTTTATTTAGCTCTCGGAGTGTGCGCTAAGCCCGAGAAGCTTGCTAGTGTCGATGTCATTATAATATTACTGTAATTCTTGGCTTGCACTATCATCCTTCACTTTCCCAACCTACCAGCCTGAAAGGCTGATTTTTCGTGAAAAAATCTGATCATCAAAAAAATCTTATAAATTGTTTTGCGTAAGATCATAAGCATTACTTAACGTTGGCTTATAATTTTGATTACCTTACCCTCGTAAACATTTTATTTTCAATGCCGTAAAATCGCTGATTTTTTCAATTCATTGTAAATTTTCAAACATAGGTTTTGTTAATGAGTTTCCTTTCCCACATAAATCAGCTAAATATTTTTGAAGTACAAGCGGAAGAATCTACTCCTAAATTGGAGGAAGAAATTAATCCTCTTGTACAAAAAATTCGGAATTTAGATTTTCAGCTAGAGGATTACTACAAAGAAAAGATTAAAATTTATCCAAATTTTACTCGTAAAACTGTAAGTTTTCAAGCCAGCAAAGAAAGCCCAAAATACCGATGGTTTAAGTACAAAGAAGCCTTTTCTAGTAATTTAGTTAAATTTTTAATACAAGAATATGAAAAAAATAATATTTCTCAAGTTCTCGATCCATTTTCAGGAATCGGAACGACTTTATTTTCGTGTAACGATTTAGGAATTGAAGCAGACGGGATTGAGCTTTTGCCTATAGGTCAGGAAGTGATAGAAATTCGGAAATTATTACAAAGTGGTTTTCCTAAAGAATATTTTCAAAGACTTATTTATTGGAAACATGAAAAACCTTGGAATTCACAAACTGCTAGAAAGCCATTAAATTGTTTACGGATTACTCATGGAGCATACCCTGCTGAAACAGAGGCTTCTATTGAGAGATACCTATATTCAATAGAACGAGAAAATCTTTCTGTTCAGAGGGTATTGAGATTTGCTCTTTTATGCATATTAGAATCTATAAGCTACACTCGTAAAGACGGTCAATATCTACGTTGGGATGCGCGGGCTAAGCGTAAAAATAGTTCTGAGAATTTTGACAAAGGTAAAATATTAAGTTTTGATAAGGCAATTACTGCTCAAATTGAAATTATTCTTGACGATACACTTTATGAACAAAAGAATTACTTATTTCAAGAACTAAAGAACAATTCTCAAATTAATTTATTCAAAGGTTCTTGTTTGGAAATTTTATCAAACTTACAAAGTGACTTTTATGGTGGGGTAATTACATCTCCCCCATATTGTAATCGTTATGATTACACCCGTACCTATGCCCTTGAACTAGCATTGCTAGGGATAGGAGAGAAAGAAATCGTACAATTTAGACAAGACATGCTTAGTTGTACTGTAGAAAATAGAGAAAAGCAAATTATTGGTAACTGGCAACAAGCCGTGAATGCTGTTGATAATCAGATTTTATTGCAAAGTATTCTGCAATTTTTAAATGGTGAGCTTGATAAAAAAAGACTAAATAATAATGGCATTCCCAGAATGATACAAGGGTATTTTTACGAGATGGCCTGTGTTATTGCAGAATGTTATAGGGTAATGAAATCAAAAGCCCCATTATTTATGGTGAATGATAATGTTCGCTATGCAGGTGTTGAAATCTCTGTTGATATAATTCTTTCCCAAATTGCAGAACAATTAGGTTTTGATGTTGAGGCTATTCTTGTTCTGCCAACAGGTAAAGGCAATAGCAGTCAGCAAATGGGGGTTCATGGTCGTAAAGCACTTCGTAAGTGTGTATATGTTTGGAGAAAAAGTTAGTGCCATATCATAACCACCTACGCTCAAGTATTGACCTTGTTACTACCTATGAAGAGACTCGTTCAGGATTTATAGCTTTAGCACTCGAACGAAATCGAAAAGCGACGCCATTTGTAGAGCTGGCTCGTGCGCTTAAAATCCGTGCCAATCAAGTCCAAAAACCTCAAGACTTGCTCCAACTACAAGACATACAACTGGCTCTTCTTTGTGCCGCAGGTATATCAGACAAAGCTGCAAGACATTTACATAGTGAAGATAAGGTTGATGCAATAGAAGGATTAATAAAGAATTTTTTAGAGCCAGCCGGAGAGGGATTTGTTGAGGAGTTAGTTTATCGTTTTCTACTAACCCGTGGTGATACACTAGGTGGTATGATGCGTAATATTGGCGGTGTTATTGCAGAACGGAAATTTGCAAGAGCAGTCATTTCTGCATTGAGACTTTCTGCCATACCGTATAAGTGGCTGGATGAAGAAAGCACTACTTGGATTAAACCGCAAGAAGACGATACAGATATTGAATTGCGTGTTAAGGGTCTTAGTTGGTCTTCTAAAAGTAGTGGTCACAGAACTTTGATCTACAACCGAATTGTACCTATTGTTCGGAAAAATATTGATATATGTTTATTCGATTGTGATGCAATTCAAATTAATACTAATCTTCTTAAAAACCCGAACACTTATATTGCTCTTGGCGAACTGAAAGGAGGCATTGACCCAGCAGGCGCTGATGAACATTGGAAAACAGCAAATAGCGCTTTAGAGCGGATCAGAACAAGTTTTAAAGCACACGATCTTAATCCGTGTACTTTTTTTGTTGGAGCAGCTATAGAGAATAGTATGGCAGAGGAAATTTGGAATCAACTTGAGGCTGGTAAGCTTAAAAATGCAGCAAATCTTACACATGCTGACCAACTGGCTTCTCTGTGTGCGTGGCTCACTACTCTTTAAAATAAAGATCGTTACCGCTTATTAATATTATTCTGATTCCACATGCCCTTAGCTTATATGACAAAATAGAATAAATGTCCGGAGGGAAGACCTCGATGATCGCTATCGTTAAATGGACGATTGAGGACTATCACCGCATGATTGACGCTGGGATCTTAGACGATCGCCAGGTTGAACTACTAAAAGGAGAAGTCGTTGAAATGTCCCCGGAAGGTACACCCCACGCTCATCTCAGTAGTGAGGGCGCAGATTACTTACGCGAACTTTTAGGGCGACGGGTGAAAATTCGCGAAGCTAAGCCAATCACATTACCCAATAGTTCAGAACCAGAACCCGACATCGCGATTGTTGAACCGTTGGGTGATGTTTACTTGCAGCATCATCCTTATCCAGAAAATATCTTTTGGCTGATCGAGTTTGCAAATTCTAGCTTGACAAAAGATATAGACCTTAAAAGCGCAGTCTATGCAGAAGCAGGTATTCCTGAGTACTGGGTGATGAACTTGCGGAGTATGGAACTTATTGTGTTTCGTGAGCCGATAAATGGAAAGTATCAATCTATAGTCACTCTAACTCACGGAGAAATTCGACCGCTGGCATTTTCTGACGTGGCAGTGTCAGTTCGACGTTTACTCAGGCGATAACTATGAATCGCGGATTGGGGTGGAATAATTTTCCTGGATCAGACACAGTTCGGCTTTGATAATGCTATGCTATTTACAGACCTGGATCCATGCGATCGCAACGCCTAAATCTTGTCAGGACCGGAAGGTAGCAGCAACACGGGATGCTTGTGGTAGGCGTGGTCTCCGGGTCGCCTTGTTTTTAGGAGCAGGCTTCATATCATGGCAGGTTTTGGCGATATTCTCAAAAAAGCAGTTTACCTAGGTGTTGGTCTGGCGCAGTATGCCGGCGAAAAAGCTGGTGCGACACTAACAGAACTGCGATCGCAAGTCCAAAAGCTAGCTGATGAAGCGGTGTCACGCGGTGAGATGACAACTGAAGAAGCCCGCCGCTTTGTCGAAGATATGATGAAGCAAGCACAAGTAGCTTCAAATGAGCCAGTATCTAAATCTCCTCCAGCTTCAGAACCACGTCGGATTGAAATCCTCTCCGATGACGAAGAACCTCAGCCAAAGCAAACTCCACCAGAAACCCCGCCTCAAACCCCGCCTCAAGACGCCAATAATCTCCGCCAACAAGTAGAATCCTTGCGAGATGAATTAAAGAGGTTGCAGCGCGATCAATAATTTGTAAGTAGTAGTGAGTGCAGATCGGTCTGTGGTAGCTATACTGAATACGTAATATAAAATAGCCCTAAAGATAAATGCTTTAAGAAATAGGGGCGTGATAATTTATGGAAAATTGGCAAAAAGACTTGTTAGGAATCATCGAAAACGTAGCTGGCGAGGTGGATCGCTTCTTTCAAGGTATGACAGAAGCGGTAGATGCACTGTTGGAACTATCGGAAGAAGTTACACACCAAATCCAGAATACCATCGCGACTGAGTTCGACCAGTATTTGTACGAGCTAGCTGAGCCAATCTTTGAATTCTACACCGAGATCGAAGAAATCGTCATGGAAGGTGAGCAGGTTTTTCCTTATAAAGAGGAAGCTAACTTGCAGAAGCACCCCGCATGTGTGGGCTGTAATCATTACCACGGCATCGTTTATGATGGTAATGTGTTAGTCTGCGGAATGCATCCCTATGGCTGGGAGGATGCTCAATGCCCAGACTGGGAAAGGGAATCCGGATTCCGGAATTAGTTATCTCCGAGTAGGATCGGTATTGTCGTCATTGGAATGTCTGTTGTCATGAGCAACCCCACAACTGAAATGGTATCTATACCACAAGAGGAAATAAAATATGGTGAACGCATCATTAATGAAGGACAGTTAATTACATTTCCCAATCCGCGTGTAGGTCGTCGTTACAATATTGACATTACACTGCCGGAATTTACTTGTAAGTGTCCTTTTTCTGGCTATCCGGATTTTGCCACAATTAACGTTAACTACGTACCCAATGAGAAGGTGGTGGAATTGAAGGCGATTAAGCTTTACATCAATAGTTATCGCGATCGCTACATTTCCCACGAAGAATCAGTCAATCAAATTTTAGATGATTTTATTACCGCTTGTGATCCTCTAGAAGTCACAATCAAAGGCGATTTTACTCCGCGCGGTAATGTGCATACAGTAATTGAGGCGCGTCACATTAAAAGTTAGTCCGCCTACAGGGCTATTTCATTGGCCCTGATACCGCCTGCGATTAAAACCGCTGATCTTATAGCGTTCATTCCATTAAAATGGACTGAAATCTCTATTGAGTCATCTTTAGATAACTTAGGCTATGAGACTGCGGTTTTAACCGCAGGCGAACTTAATTTATTCCTAGATGGTTTTAGGGAGAATCAAATAACTCTGGTTAATCCCCGACCGTCGCTGGCAATTCTAAAGCAACTTGTGCAGAGTGAGGATGTGGATTTAATTTTTCTAAAATATCCAAAAATTCTTGCTCAAAAGCAACTTGCGCCCGATTGGTTTTGCCACCAATATAGAGATGACCATCTTTTTGTAGCACCCACACTTGGGAGTGAGAGACGTAACTCATCACCACACCTAACATCAGCAAAGCAAATCCAGTATAAACAATGGGAATACCTGGATCGGCTTTGATTTGTAAGCCAGTACTACCAACGACTTCCAAAACTTTGAGTGTGACACCGTTGATTTGGGAGGACATTCCGGCGCGGATAGTATCAACTAATTTGCCAGTCGCATCATAGATTAATACCATGCCTTGCATATCTTTAGCTAGCAACGAAACACCTGCGCTTAAATCAGGCTTAGTCGGAATCCAAGTACCCCAAATTCTCCCTTTACCTTTAGTATCAAGTGGAGCCATTGGCAATTGAAAAATCGGACTGTTGTTAATTCGCACCCGTACAGAAGAAATTCCCCAATCCGTTTGGTAAAAAGTCACACCGCGATAGCGCAAAGGCTGGTTCACAAAGATTGTCTGGCGGTCTACTTGTTGACCTTGCTTGTCTAAAACAGATAAATCTGAGTAAAACTGATCAATTCCGCCTTGGGGCGTGTAGTCAATCCAAAAGCGATTAACTCGTACCGACCAATCTTTTGGGACTTGGGCTGCGGCTAGAGGACCAGCATCAACAATATTTTTGACTGTAAATGTGTCGCCACTAGCAACCATTTCTTGAGCCAAAAAACCAGTCATCGCCCCGGCAATTCCACCAATGAGAATAGCAACAATACCTACATGCACAATAATCGGACCGATGCGTCCGGCAATTCCTTTGCGGGCATAGATTTTGTCGGTTTCTTCGGAAAAGACTTTGTAGCTACGACTTTGCAATAGGTTGGGTAAAGAAGCAAAAATAGACTTTGCATCGTCAAATTCAGCACTGAGGGCTAATTTCTGGAATTGGCGAGGTTCAGCGTAATATTTCCACCGTCGCGCTGCTTTTAAAGCTGGGAATTGGCGGGTGAAGGTGCAGGCGGTGAGGCTAGTACCAAATAAAATTAGTAAGGCTAAAAACCACCAGGTACGATAAACGTGGTCTAAACCAACTACCTGAATCACCTTCCAAGTCAAGAAACCAAATAAGGCTGGGTGTTCGGGATAGTTAGATTGGTAATAGGCGGGAGATTGACCTTGTTCAATTACAGTACCACTGATGCTGAAGAGAGCGATCGCCAGGAACATGACTATCGCCAGCCGTAAATCTGTAATTACAGGTAACAACTCGCGCTTTAAGTAGCGTTGTGGTGCTAACCAGATTGAAGTCTGTAAAGGTGTTTCTGTCATTTTAAAAAGTGCCCACCGGAATCCGAGAGATTAAAGAAAATACGCCAAATCCTACTAATAACGCTCCACTAACGGGGTTAATCCAGCCAGACCAGCGGCGTAACTCTAATATTTTTTTAATTGAAGCTGTAAAAGTACCCGCTAAAATTAACGGTGCCACATAACCAGCTGTATAGGCAAGCAGCAACACAGCGCCTAAAACTAAATCTTGCGTTTTCGCTACCCAACCCAGCAAACTGACTAACACAGGTGTACTGCAAGGCGAAGCGACGACACCAAAAGTCAAGCCTATTAGATAGGAACGCACTCCTTGAGGTAATTCTTGAGAAATCCAGTCCATTCCGCCAAAAGAAGGGAATTGTAGCGGTAGTGCATTGAGCAAATTCAACCCCATGAGAATAGCGATCGCACTGACAATGATTGGTAGACCCACCCCGACTTGACCGTAGACTTTGCCTAACACAGAGGCGAAGATTCCTAACCCGGCTAAGGTGGTGGCTAATCCTAGAGAAAACCAAGTTGATTGAGCTGCTGCTTGCAGGCGACTTTTAGCTTCATAACCGCCAATGTAACCAATGGTAATCGGCAGCATGGAAAGCATACAAGGCGTAAGACTGGTAAGTAACCCGGCGAGAAATATGACCCCGAAACTAACCCAGTTAAGATGGTTGAGTTGGTTAGAGACTAGATTATCAGCAAATTGTTCTAGTTGGTAGAGTTGGTTTTGCAGGTTTTCAAGCATGGGGCATTGTGGTAGAGAAATGCTGATTCTGCTTGAATTTTAACGTACACTCTTGTTGCCTTACAGGTGGGCTAATTATTCTTGGACTAATCGCTCGAAATGAAACACGCCTTCGATCTCAAATGGCACCGTCTGACCAAAGAAGCCTTTGTGTACTTCTACATGTAAATGAGGACCACTACTCCAACCCGAGTTACCAGTGTAGCCAATCAGTTGTCCAGCTACAACTTGATCTCCCTCATGGATACCAACTTTTTGGATAAATCCCTGCTCTAAGTGTAGATATGCTGAACGGTAGCCATTGTCATGTGCAATCACCACGGCATTAAATGTACCAGAGTTTCCTGAACCTCCACCTGTATCCGGGTAGATGTCTCGGATAAAGATAACTCTACCAGAGCGCATTGCGTATACGGGTGTGCCAATAGGAGTATTCAGGTCAATCGCATAGCGACTTCTGCGATGATGCGAATATCTACCGTTTGGTCCTTGGGTAATAAGTATACTTATTTTTAATGGACTTAAGAAACCTTGCAGAGGATGAGATTCTGTGGGAATGACGTCAGATTCTTCATGAGTATCTGGATCAGTAATTTGGGCTGAATTGTTTTGAGTTGAGACTGAGCCGTGAATAAAAGTATGATGCAAACAAGAAATCGGTCGTAAAGCACTAGGTAAGAATGGTGGATTTCCTTTAATGACACCATTAGGAACCCAGGTATTAGTACCTTGGATCTTCAGCCATCTTTCATTTCGTAAATTGTGCGGCAGATAAATATCATTGACATTATCACCATAAGTCCATTGGTCAAAGTGTAAAACTTGATTAGGGAGTAGCTGCACTGAACTCAAGGTTCTGTGTCTGTCGGGGATAATGTTTTGCTGAGCAGAGAAGTTAATTCTTAACTCTTTTTCTGACAACGAGATACGGTGAGAATAACTAGTTGAACTGTTATTAATGCTGGATTGAAATTTTGGCGAGTTGTCAACAAAATATTTTATTAATACAGGATACGCCGGTGCTATCCCAGAAAAATTTGTCTTTTCACCACAGATAGATTGCTGAGATGTATTTGCTTCTTTTGCTGGCGGGTTAAGTATTTCGGCTGCATAACTTGTACTGTTAGTAAAAATAACTACGACTAATAATGCTGAGCTTAAAATAGAAAATCGCATAATAATTTATACTAGTCACTATTTATACTTTGACTATCAAGTAAGCAAAAAATGGTTTATATTATACATTGCATACTGAAAATAGCTGATTTTAAGTACATAAATATACATACTTATCTACCATTAGGAATACGTGCGGAAATACGGACATGACTAAATATCACGCCGAGAGTTTTTATCAGCCGACACCAGTTGTTGTTAATTTTCTAGGTAAAAATAATGCTGATTCTGCTTTTACTAACAACAGAAGAGAGAAAATCAACGCTGCTTACACAGAATTATCTTGAGTATTGATATATTCAGGAACCCATTGAAAAAAGCTGATCGGCTGTTAAATCTAATGTGGGAATTACATCGGATTGAATGCGATTGTTACCAGCGATCGCTGTATCTTCGTACATGCCATCACTCCATTTACAAATAGTGATTTGACGCATTTCCGGATGTTCAATTATCGAATATTCAGCAATTCCTCGCGCCGCGTATTCAGTGTGTTTGTAGCGATAGTCACGGGCGCGGTTTGTTGAGGAAAGGAGAAACAATTTCAATTATAACAGCCGGTGGTGGCATGTCACGGGTAATTGTCCCAAGTCAATTACTTGCAAATGTTAGCGAGGGAGGCAAGCGATACACTCGAATCAGTTGACTTGTCAATGTTTCAACTGTGGATATAGCCTCATTAATATTGGTAGCTAGTCTCACTCGATCATCATCTCGCGTACAGGCAATGATGCCAGCATTTTGCGGGTGTTAATTTATGCAAACGAAAGAAGTCACGCCGATTGAGAGTTAAAACTGCACGATTCTCGCTCACTGCGAATGCTAGTACATCTTCATCAGGAAGTCCGGCATTTCCCGCCTCTTGAACTGTAAGGACATCATGACTCCAAGAGCGTAGTAATTCTACAACTTGTCGGGGGAATTGTTCATCTGCATACAAACGTGTCAAGGATCAACTTTCCTCATTGCTTGGTGAGTATAAAATTTCATCAGCTTCGTCTTGCTGTCGAATCGCTTCCTCAATCTCGTCAGGATATGCTTCAGCATAAGCCCAGACATTTACCAAATCAGCAGCACTGAGATGAGGATAGCTGTCTAAAATAAAAGCATCACTAGCGCCTTGACTCCGATAGCTTACCAACAACCATACAGGAATACGCGTTCCGGCAATACAGGCATCACCACCCATTACACCAGGAGTTTTTGTAATCCCAAGCCAGTTGTTGTTAATACTATGGGTTAAGATACGGATTGCCTCAACCTTCTCTACAGGTGTCATGGAGAGTAATTGTGCTTCTAATTCTTTTATTGTCATAAAAACTGGTTAAGAAAGGAAATTCAAAAATATATACTGGATATTCTAAGTTAAATCCTTTGTCATCCGCACCACAGGCGACCAATGCACCGAGTGAATGCATCTACCGAGAGTGAATGCATATCTGACTTTATCAACTATGTGTCGTCGCTTTTTCCTCTGCTAGAGCTTTTGCTAAAATAGCAGCAGCTTCAAAAGAATCATGTAAACCAAGACTTACTGCTTTACCCTCAACATCTAAAGGAGTTAAACCTGATTCCTTCAACAAGTCAGACAGAGCGCGAATGTAATAGCAAAAGTTTGTCAGAATGCGATAATTCCTGAACAATGGGCACAAGTTCGGTAAGAGGCATAGGATAAGACTTTGGTAAATTTAGGGTACACCCATTTTAACCTCTGATCTTACGGTCACACAATATTTGGGTGCAGACGGCTACTAAAGATGCCTGACAGGAATTTGGATTATCAGATTGACGCTGTTAAACTCTTTGTCATCCGCACCACAGGCATTTGCATATCGTTAGGAAGCGGAATCTCAAATCGAGCGATAGCGCTATAAGCAAATGCTGTATACAATGCTTCACCAGCAAGTGTCGCTACTAATTCGATCGCTTTGAAACCTGCTTGGATTGCAGCATCTTCACATGCTTGCATAATCCGAGTTCCAATACCGCGTCGCGACCAATCAGGATGTACAAAGAAGGCGCGGATACGTGCTGGATCTTGGGTGGGGTCAAGTAAAAGATCTTGACTGTCCGCTTTGGCACTATCACCACCAAAAAGCGTGTGCCTTTGACTCCAGCCACCACAGCCAACAATTTGTCCACTAGCTTCCGCCACAAAATAGGTGCCGTCAATAATTAGTTGGCTATCTACCGCAAATACTGTTCCTAATGCTCCTTCTATTTGTGCTGATGAATAGTAAGTAGCTTGCAGTTTTCGGGCTGACAGCGGTATCAATTCGGCAATGTGGGGAATATCATTATTTTCAGCCAAGCGGATTGTGATGGACATAGATCGTGGTCGCGTGGATTTACATTTGCAAGTGCATCAGTTGATTTTGCTGGCACCTAATAAAGATACATAACTGGCGTTGCAGCATCCACTGATTTACCAAGGGGCTACACAAATGCTAAATAAATCTTTGTTTAATCCATTGCGGATCAGCATCCCACTGTTACTGGATGTGATCATTGTCTCTGATCCAGTACAAATCAGGCTAATTGAGACATCAGGGGATGTCGATCGCTTGCATACCTACGATACGGCATCTTTACCTTGGTGGGTGAAGTTTTATTTCTCGGCAACGAAGTTTCACGATCATCAGCGCGATTTGTGGTTTTGTCCTTTTGAATCAAGTGCCGATCCTACCTATCATCCTAGACGGGAATATCTCGAAGCGAAAGTTGCTATGAGTTATCGTCCAGAAGATGTTAAAAAAATTGCTGAATTGTTAAGAGAAAATGCTACAGATGAGGTATTAGCACAAGCAATGGTGCAAGTGGTGAATCGGAGATTTTTCGATGCCGATATTCCTCCAGAAATTTGTCATGCGGCAAAAGATACAATACAGAAATTTACTGAGGCTATATTGCCTTGGAAATACATCCGTGCTCAGAAATCGCAGCAACAAATTATGGGTTATTGCGAGCATAGTCTACCTCAAGGCGTCCATATTCTTGATGTTGGACATAATATCGGTGAGGTTGTACAAACAACATCTGTGGCTTTGAGAAGGTTAAAAGATCACCTCGATCAGCCAATTGAGCAAACTTTTACAGAACATGCTCTCACACCACAAGTACCAAGAATTGCGATCAAATCATCAACTTTTGATGGGATGTTGTCATCTCCGACAATTCCTGGAAAAACTGTGCTGTTGTTCATGATTGGCAAAGCAGCGGCTAAAACTCATGATATCGCTTTTACTTTTGGTACTGGAAGTTCTGAAAGGGAGTGTGTTTTTAAAGATTTTTTCCTGCAATTCATGAATGATTTACAGCAGGAATTGCTGCACGGGACATCTGCATAAGAAAGCGTAGCAATAATCACATCTAATTCAACTTAATTATTTCCTATTTTGATATTGAGGACAAATACGATGTTTGGCATACCTTGGCATAGGCTACCGACACCACTTGCTTTATTAGAATTACTTAAGTTTCGCAATGCATTGCGGCAAAATAATCTTCACGATACTTCACAAATTCCAAATTCAGCAGAATTACCCAAACCTGCTCCTAGTGGTGATGGCAAACATTATACCACTCGAACCTCAGATGGGAGCTATAATGACCTCACCCATCCAGAAATGGGGATGGCGGGAACTCGTTTTGGTCGTAATGTCCCGTTAAGCGATGCAACGGTTGACGAAGATAACCTGATGTATCCGAATCCTCGGGTTGTAAGTAGCACTTTACTGAAGCGAGATACATTCCAGCCAGCAACTATCTTAAATCTGCATGCAGCTGCTTGGATTCAATTCCAAACTCACGACTGGTTTACACATGGCGATAACCAGCAAGATCATAGATTTAATATTCCTGTTGATGACGATGACCCGTGGAAACAAGAACACGGAACATTAGAGATTGCGAAAACTGATGATGACACCTCTCGTCATGATGGTAACAATCACCCAGCCACTTTTATTAATAAAGTTACTCATTGGTGGGATGGTTCGCAGATTTATGGCAGTAATCTAGAGAAGATTGAGCAACTGCGCTCTCATGTTGATGGAAAAATGCTGATTGGCGCAGATGGTTTTTTACCGCTTGACCCAACATCAGGAATTGACCAGGTTGGTTTTTCTGGTACTTGGTGGGTCGGCTTAAGTATGCTGCATACCCTTTTTGTCAAAGAGCATAATACAATATGCGACCATTTGCGAAGATTATATCCTGACTGGCATGATGATAAACTGTTTGACCATGCCAGACTGATTAACGCCGCTTTGATGGCGAAGATTCATACTGTGGAATGGACACCGGCAATTTTACCTCATCCTGCTACCAAAATTGCCATGAATACCAATTGGTGGGGATTTTTGGGGAAAGATTTTAAAAGGACGATTGGACGATTAGGTGATAGTGAATTACTCAGTGGTATCATGGGTTCGTCAACCAACCATCATGCCGCACCTTACTACCTGACTGAGGAATTTGTCTCTGTCTACCGGATGCATCCTCTAATTCCCGATGAGTTTGAGTTTTACTCTCATCAAAATGGCGAGTTGTTGAGTAAAAAGCCTTTTCATGTCGGTTTTAGTAAGCAGGCGCGAGGTTTAATGCAACTTGTGGCGATGCCAGATTTACTCTACTCTTTTGGCATTACCCATCCAGGAGCTTTACAGTTACATAACTACCCCGCATTTCTACGGAATCTAGTTAAAGACGATGGAGAAATTTTTGATTTAGCTGCGGTTGATATTTTGCGCGATCGCGAACGAGGTGTGCCGCGCTACAATCGGTTTCGGGAAATTATTGGGCGCGATCGCGTTAAATCTTTTGCAGATATTACGAGCAATCCGCAATGGGCAAAGGAGCTAAGTGAAGTTTACCACAATGACATTGACAAAGTAGATCTCATGGTGGGTCTATTTGCGGAAGATATTCCCGCAGGCTTTGGTTTTAGCGATACTGCTTTTCGAGTATTTATTCTGATGGCATCACGCCGACTCAAGAGCGATCGTTTTTTTACCAAAGATTATCGCTCGGAAATTTATACTCAGTTCGGTCTAGATTGGATTGATGACAACAGCTTTGTGACAGTACTGCGCCGCCACCACCCCGAACTCAAATCTATTTTGGCTAATGTGCAAAATGGTTTTCAACCCTGGCATACGTAAGCAGGAAAAGCAATACGAATGAAATATTTATTGCGTGCAGCGGAGGCAGAGGATGGAAAATTGGAGAAAGCCTTGACGGAGGTAGATGTTGGCGAATGGATGTGGGATAATATTTTAGGAGGACTCATTTTTCGCGGCTATAAGAATTAATGACGCAGATTATTCTTGAAAACTTAGACCCGATTTTAGTTGAAAAACTCCAAGTCCGTGCTACTCGCCAAGGTAGAAGTTTGATAGAGGAACTCAGGGCGATTGTAGAGGAAGCTGTACAGTTTGAGACCGCCCCGAGTCGGCAGGAAACTATGCAGGAAGTTAGAGAAAGACTCGCGAAAGTAAGGCAAAAATATCAAGGGCGGACTTTTAGGGACAGTGCTGAACTATTGCTAGAGGATCGTCAGCGTTAAGGAAATTTGTGGTTGATGCCAATGTTGCAGTTAAGTGGGTTTTGCCAGAAATACATTCGGACGTGGCATCACGCTTGTTAACTAGCGACTATACACTTTCAGTACATGATTTTTTCTTTTCTGAAATTGGAAATATTTTTTGGAAGCAAGTTTTTACAACAGCAGCAATTGAGACAGCATTTGATTTAACTCAAGGACAGCCGAGGGAGCGTTCGGTCACAGTTGTGCGTGCGTAGTAATAGGTAATTTATATTACATTCTCATGATTCCTGTAAATTCGAGTGAGATTTAGCACTTAGAGAGTACGCAATCCAATTTCGGTGGTTTAGTATAGATATGTTAAATCAATAAAATTTGATGTTTTCTACCAACACCCTCTTACCTCATACTATTGCTGCGGGCTTTCACGCTCTGTCTGACCCCTTGCGGATTCAGGTTTTAGAACTGCTGCGCGACAGAGAATTATGTGTTTGTGACTTGTGCGACCATCTGGGAACCACCCAGTCTAAACTATCTTTTCACCTCAAAACCCTGAAATCGGCTGGTTTACTTCGCTCTCGTCAAGAAGGGCGCTGGATTTACTACAGCCTTGATTTACCTCAGTTTGTCGTTTTAGAGCAGTATCTAGCCGAGTTTCGTCGTTTTAGCCCGATATTACCGGCTCGTTCTTGTGAATAGGTGTCTTCATAAATCTGGCTGTAGAATATCTGTTCAATGACAGCTTGACAAGTAGTATAGTTTTGTCATAATAAACGTATCAATTTTTTTTGAAATGATAACGCTCTTTTGCTGCCGGGGATGGGTATGAAGTCGAGTGCATTAACTTCATCACTCAACTTTGTGATGCACTGAGGAATCAAAGTTTATCGCAGGTGGAATGATGAAGACAAAAACTGCTTCCAAACGACTTTCTTTTCTTGACCGCTTTCTGACCTTGTGGATATTTCTGGCAATGGCTGTGGGAGTCGGTGTAGGCTACTTCTTTCCCGGAGTAGAAGCATTTATAAACCAGTTTCAAGTGGGAACGACCAACGTCCCAATTGCCATTGGCTTAATTTTGATGATGTATCCGCCCCTGGCAAAGGTGCGATACGAGGAGTTAGGCGATGTCTTTCGCAACGGCAAAATTCTCGGTCTATCGCTGCTTCTGAATTGGGTGATTGGACCAATTTTGATGTTTCTGCTGGCAATTACTTTCCTCCGCGACTACCCAGAATACATGGTGGGGCTGATTTTAATTGGATTAGCCCGCTGTATTGCAATGGTGATTGTTTGGAGTGATCTAGCGCGAGGCAATAGTGAGTACACGGCTGAGCTAGTTGCCTTCAACAGTATTTTTCAGGTCATTTTCTACAGTCCTTATGCGTGGTTATTCCTCAGCGTACTACCACCGCTATTTGGATTGAAAGCAAGTGTTGTCAATGTGAGTATTGCTGAGATTGCCAAAAGTGTGTTTATTTATCTGGGTATTCCCTTTATTGCCGGATTTCTCACTCGTTTCTTCTTGGTGAAAGCAAAGAGTAAACTTTGGTATCACGAAGAGTTTATCCCCAAAATTAGCCCGATGACGCCGATTGCTTTACTATTTACGATCGCAGTCATGTTCAGCTTGAAAGGGAATTTAATTGTTCAAATTCCTTTGGATGTTGTAAGGATTGCCATCCCGCTGATTATCTACTTTGCTTTAATGTTTTTCATCAGCTTCTACATGGCATGGCGCATCAGGGCAGACTATTCCAAATCAGCAAGTGTCGCTTTTACCGCCGCCGGGAATAATTTTGAACTGGCTATAGCTGTTGCCATTGCTGTATTTGGCATTAATTCGGGTGCAGCTTTTGCGGCTGTCGTCGGTCCTTTAGTGGAAGTACCTGTATTAATTGGTTTGGTGAACGTGGCGTTTTGGCTTCAAAGACGCTATTTCGCTGCATCCAGCAACGAAGCGTTGTAGCTTTTACCACATTAATAAAATATAAAGTTTAAACCAATGGATCAACCAATTCAACCAATTTCTGAAACCCTGTGGTGGGTAAAGAAGAACAAATTGGCAGGTGTTCGCAAACCAACAGCAGATGAGTTGGCAGAGTTACTTGCAGCAGGTATTGGTGCAATTGTCTCTGTTTTAGATGACCCGTCCAATCTCAATTTGTATCAGCGCTCAAATATTCCGTACCTCTGGCTGCCGATTGAGGCAGGTAACTCACCAAGTCAGGAACAGATTCAGTAATTACAAAACTTTGTTGACCAACAAAATCGCCAAGGCTTGGCTGTTGCAGTCCATTGCACTGGGGGAATACATCGGGCGGGAACAATGCTGGCTTCTTACCTGATTTGTAGTGGCTCGTCTTATAAAAATGCAATGCAGACAATTCAGAGGGCGAACTCTTTTGTCGAATTGGAATTCGCTCAAAGTAACTTTTTGCGAGAGTTGGCAGATAGTAAATATCCTCATCCTACTGGAGATGACGGTTCTCAAAGTGACTGATTCAAGGATTGTAAGGTAGGTGACATCAAAGTTAAAAAAGGCTCAAACTAATTGATATGCAAGTAATTCAACCAATTTCAGAAAACCTGTGGTGGGTAATTCCGGGCAAACTAGCAGGTGTTCGCAAACCAACAGCAGATGAGTTAACTGAGTTAAAAGCCGCAGGTATTGGTGCAATTGTCTCAGTTTTAGATGACCCATCCAACTTGGACTTGTATGAGCAATCAGGCATTCCCCACCTCTGGCTACCAACTAAAGGAGGCACTCCACCGAGTCGAGAACAGATTCAGCAATTACAAACTTTTGTTGACCAACAAAATCTCCAAGGCTTGGCTGTTGCAGTTCATTGTACTAATGGAATCCGTCGGACAGGAACGATACTGGCTGCCTACCTAATTCAGGTTGGTTCGTCTTACGACTCAGCGATTGGGACAATTCAAGCGGCAAAGCCTGAAGTCGAACTACGTGAAGCCCAAATTACCTTTTTGCGAGAGTTGGCAGGAGAATAAATCGCAGTTTTTCAGGTAGCGTCGCCACAAGAAAAGTAGTTAAGTTATTTGCTCTTATGACGAATTTCGATCATCCACCCAGAATCTTGTTTTTGTATGGCTCACTGCGAGAGCGCTCCTACAGCCGCCTCTTAGCTGAGGAAGCGGCTCGCATTATCACAGATTTCGGTGCAGAAGTTCGGTTTTTTGACCCGCGTGAATTACCTATTTATGGCAGTGTACCAGAGACACATCCTAAGGTACAAGAGTTGCAGGAATTGAGTATGTGGTCTGAGGGTCAAGTTTGGACATCTCCGGAACTGCACGGCAATGTTAGTGGCATCATGAAAAACCAAATTGACTGGATTCCTCTAACTATAGGAGCAGTCAGACCCACTCAAGGTAAAACCTTAGCTGTGATGCAAGTTAGTGGTGGTTCTCAGTCTTTTAACGCCGTGAATACATTGCGAATTCTAGGGCGTTGGATGCGGATGTTTACGATTCCCAATCAGTCGAGTGTGGCGAAAGCTTACCAAGAGTTTCATGAAGATGGAACGATGAAGGATTCTGCTTATCGCGATAGCGAAGCGCTGCCGCCTGAAGGGCGGATCGCGTCATCGATGTCATGGAAGAACTGTATAAATTTACGCTGCTTTTACGTGACCAGGTTGATTATTTAACAGACCGCTACAGCGAACGTAAAGAAAAAGCAGAAGCAACCATCATAGTAGCGAACAGTGCGCTGGAAATTAATACTAATCAAGGTTCATAAAAGTTTTCACTTCCTTTACCCATTAACAATTAACAACCAACAGCCTTTGCTTCATCTACTGGTTACACAGTGCCACTCACGAAAGGGATTCTCGCAGCATTGCTAGCTTTTCTGGCAAAATCCGGTAGTAAACCCACGTCCCGCGTCGCTCTCGCTCTAACAAACCTACCTCATACATCACCTTGAGATGGTGACTTACAGTTGGTTGCGAAAGTCCTAACGGGGAAGCTAATTCACAAGCACAAACCTCTTTACTTGGCTGTGCTGCAATCAAACTCAGCATTTGCAATCGTGTGGGTTCACCCAACACGCGAAAAGTTGCAGCGAGGTGAGCCACCTCATCAAGTGTAAGACGACCTGCAAGCAAAGGAGAACAGCAAGAGACAACAGGGTTAGATAACTTCATGTCTTTTATATTGACATATATCAATATAATTTGCATAATATAGACAAACCAAAATATTGACAATCATCAATATAAGGAGAATGAAATTATGTCTCGTGTTCAATTAGCGCTCAATGTTAGTGACATCGACTCTGCTGTTGATTTCTACAGCAAACTATTTGCGACTGAGCCAGTGAAACGTCGTCCAGGCTATGCTAACTTCGCCATCACTGAACCTCCCTTGAAACTGGTGTTGATTGAAAACGCTGAAGCTGCAGGCAAGTTAAATCACCTGGGAATTGAGGTAGAGTCGCCTGAACAGGTCGCACTTGCCAGCACTCGCCTTCAGCAAGCTGACCTAGGAGTGACACCGGAAATCCAGACTACTTGCTGCTACGCTTTGCAAGACAAAGTTTGGGTGACAGATCCAGACGGCGCTGGCTGGGAAATCTATGCAGTTTTGGCGGATTCGGCAACCTTTGGCGCGTCTCAGAAAACTGCATCTCCAGTTTGTTGCTCTTAGCGTGCTGATTACTTGATGGTGTTATTGAAGACACATTGACGAGGGTTGGAAGGGCGATCGCGTTCAGTAGCGTTTTACAAGTGTACTGACAATCGCACTATGAAGAGCAAAAGGGAAGTAAAATCTGCGAAAGAAATCATTTAATGAAATAATCGCACAAGCAGATGCTTAAAAAACTGGGCTTAGAAAGGTTTAAAAATTTCAAAGATACCGAATTGAATCTTGGTTCATTAACCATTTTGGTGGGAACAAATGCTTCGGGAAAAAGTAATATTCGAGATGCGTTTCGTGTTCTTCATGGTATTTCTCGTAATTATAGCCTCGCTGAGATTTTTGGGGAAAAATGGATTGAAGGTGGTGTTCTCCAATGGCGAGGTATTCGTGGTGGAACCAAAGAAGTCACTTTTCAGGGTGAATCAACCTTTGCACTCTCAGTTTCATTTCTTATTGGAGAAAAAGAATCTCTCGCAGAAGCAATTTATCGAATTGAGATTAATCCAGGTATAAGCGGCAAAGCCCCGAGTGTTGTCACTGAAAATATCAAAATTATCGGACAAAAAGATAGCCTTTTTGAGGCAGAATATCAGCGAGGATTTGGAGATAATAATTTATCGGTAAAATTCAGTGGCGCGATGTTAAATGACCCCATTTTAACTTATACAAATAATCGTCCTGTGCTTTCGCAAATTGCAGCTACTGCACCATCGCCTTCAGTAAGAGGAACAGCCAAAGCTGCAATAACTGCCCTAAATTCAATGCAGTTTTTAGATTTGAACCCAGATGCCATGCGACAACCTTCTTTGCCAGGACAAACTATTTTGGGGGACAGAGGTGAAAATTTATCTTCTGTATTGCAGGAAATTTGTGAAAATCCCGCAAGCAAACAAGCACTACTCCAATGGGTACAAGAACTAACCCCAATGGATGCTATGGATTTCGAGTTTCCTACTGATTTTACCGGAAAAATATTATTGACATTAATTGAAGAAAATCGACAAAAAACTTCTGCTATCAGCGCATCAGATGGAACCTTGCGTTTTCTGGCTATTATTGCTGCACTGTTAGGTGCAGATGCAGCACATTTCTATTTCTTTGAAGAATTGGACAACGGAATTCACCCGACGCGATTACACTTACTACTTCAACTTATTGAACGCAAAGTTACCCAAGGAACAATTCAAGTTTTAGCTACAACTCACTCACCTCAATTACTCAGGCTTTTAAATTCTCAATCATTAGAATATGCCTCATTAATCTATCGCCTATCGGATCGACCTGATGCCCAAATCAAAAGAATTCTTGACATTCCAGACGCAAGACGTGTTATTGAAGAACAAGACTTAGCCCGTCTCCATGAATCTGGTTGGTTAGAAGATGCCGTAGAATTTCTGGAAGCTCGGGAAACAATCGAATGAATATACTCGTAATTCCAGAAGATTTTCGCAAAGATCAATATATGCTTAAACCGATTATTATAGCGATGATGGAGGCATTAGGAAAACCAAAAACCAAAGTCAGAGTCTGCCAAGATCCACTTCTACGAGGTGTTAGTGAATGGCAAGTAATCCGCAATGAAACTAATCCTAAAGAAACCTATTTTCTTCCCTATGCACAACAACGAAATGTTCTAGATACACCAAGTGAAGGAAACTTGTGCTTCTAAATTCAAGCGATCGCTTTTATATGTTCTTGAGTTTCTTTTTCCACCTCTGGTTTTAAAGGCTTAAGAGACTCAAAGTAACCTTGATTCCACAATTGTCTAACCACATTTTCCATTGCTTCACGAGTAACTTCGGGTAAAACTATTAATCCGGGTTCAGCCAAGAATGCAGACCCTAATTCCTCTTCTGCCTCCAAGTCTTGTTGCAAGCGAATGGGATCTATAAAGTAAACGGGATACATTTCTCCCTGTGCGCTAAGAACGATGCCATCACTTCTATAGCCTTTCATTAATGTTTCTTCATCATCTTTATCATCCCATCCATATTTAAAAGTTAACTCTGGATAATCAGCCATTTTGCTTATCTTAACTCTGCTTTTGCATAAAGCGGCGTTGTCTTCTGGTGGGAGTGCGATCACTAAGGGAAACAACTTCAGCTTCACTACCTTCTCGTGCTACACGAATTAGTAAGGCGGCGGCGATTAAACTGGCAATCATGGAGTTACCGCCATAACTAAATAGAGGTAGCGGTAAACCTGTAGTTGGGAGAACTCCGGTAGCAACGCCGATATTGAGGAATGATTGTCCTACCATTAAGATGACTGCGCCGATCGCAATCAATCGATGTATTGGTTGTTGAGCTTTCATTGCTACCCGTAAACCAACAGTGGCATACACAACTAACAGTACCAATAAAACCATACTGCCAGCAAAGCCAAACTCTTCGGCAAATACGGCAAAAATAAAGTCAGTATATTGAATTGGGAGATAAAATAATTTTTGTTGCGACAATCCATAACCACTACCCCAAGTCCCACCACTCCCGACGGCTAACAGACTTTGAACCAATTGATAGCCGTTATTTCTCGCATCTGCCCAAGGGTCGAGAAAGGACATTACCCGCTTGCGTTGATACTCTTTTAGGCTGATACTGAGTACCGCCAACATGAAGCCACCAAAGGCTGTGCTACCAAGATATTTAAAAGGTAATCCAGCAGCGACAGCGATTAGCCAAATGGTCATTCCGCAAAGCGCGGTAGTACTCAAGTTCGGCTGGACGAGAATTCCTAGAATCACTAAACCAAAAATACCCAACCAAGTGAAGCGGACTGCCCAAGTTAATCTATCCCATTGACCGAAAAGACGCGCACTTTGCAAGACTAAAAAAGGTTTGATTAGCTCCGAAGGCTGAATGGGAATTGAACCGATCGCTAACCAGCGAGTCGCACCATTAGTTGTCGTTCCCAATCCCGGAACCAAAGTAACATAAATTAATGTTAATAGCACCATCAACACCCAAGGAGCAATCTTCTGGATGTGGCGCAATGGCGAATGAACGATAATGTTAAAGATAATTAAAGCAACTAATACCCAAAGTAATTGGCGCTTAAAGTAGTAAAGTCCATAGTGATAAATATTGTCAGCGACCGGGTAAGAAGCTGAGAACAGCGCCACCAAGCCGATGAATAGCCAAAGAAATGTCAGCCAGCGCACCAAACGCCCCTCTATCGCCCAGTCAGAGACAGAATCATCAAAAAATGGAATCAAGCGGCGGATGTTCACGGGCTTTTTGGATTTAAATAATAACTAGGAGTATAGCGAAAAAGACTTAGGAGTTAGGAATGATGAGTTAAGAGTTACTTATCGATAACTCCTGATTCATCACTTCTAACTCCTAATTTTGGAGATATTTGTAGAAGAGAAATTACAGTAACCCAGTATTCATTCCTGGTTTGCCTGTGGCTAATTCTACTTTGACGATTCTTCCGCCCATTTTCATAATTCTTTGCTGTTCGCGAAACCAGCTATCGTAGGGAACCAGTTTGGTGAAGTAGGTGTTTTGTAATTCACGTTGTGTCCGAATCCGAGTTTGGCTAGGAACACACGCAGTAACCTTAAACATCCGCATGGGTTGAAAACTCCTTAAGTGAGGCGCAAAACTTTTTTATTTCAAACAGAAATACGCGATCGCGCAGATCTTTTATTTGACTAAGATTAAAGACTCCAAGGCTGGAAGTCAAAAATCAATGCCAGACCGCTAACACTCATCTCTTCAACGATTTGATTTGATAAGCAAGAGAAGTTCTAACACTCACACCTGACTCCCAGCCTCAATTTAAGCTCTTAACTTACAGCTTGTGCTATTTGCACTTAGCTTAAGCCAGAACAGATATAGTCGAAGTAAACGCCCATTTCTTTACCAGCGTCAGGACCGACGAGGCTAGCGGTGACTTCTTTCATTGCTTGGATAGCTTGGACGGTAGCACCGACGGGAACGCCTAAGGAGTTGTAGGTTTCTTTCAAGCCATTGAGCACGCGCTCGTCAAGAAT
>JBBQRU010000077.1:0-24683 GCA_038214545.1 Cyanophyceae cyanobacterium
AACTTGCCTAACCCTTACTTAATTGGGTACTTTCTCGCCCAGTTGTGGGAACGGGACTTTCCCGATACTGGTTCAGTACTAACTGAATCTATCTGCAAAGCGAAAATGGGACTGGCTCAGGTTTTGGGTATCAAAACAGAAGCACTCCTCGAACAGCTAAATCTGTTAGAAGCTTATGGGATAATTGAACAACGCAAAGCGGTACCACCAATCCAAGTAATCAAACGCTTTGGTGAACCACTCTCTTTGTTGGAAAAAGCTTATGCCAGCGATCGCTAACATCTCGCTTCGCGCTAGACCGGATGACCGAATTCATCTCCTATTGTGGGACACACCAGAAGAAGCAGCTTTACAGGACATTGCTTTTTATAATTATGCCCATCGCGTTAACTATCGGCAAAACCTGCTGAGCCGAATCGATCCAAACACTCGCTATCTAGCATTGCATCAACACCAAGAAAGAGAACTTGCTTCTATCAAGTGTTTGGGTACTGGGGTAGACAAACAAATTGTGTTGATAGAAAACTTAGATTGCCTCATCGCGTACCTGCAAATGCATCCAAGTGGTCATATGCAACTGTTCTGGAGTAACCTAGAGAAAACGCGTAAACTAGAAAAAACCTTGTGGATATTGCTACCCCGCCTCCTCGCACCAAAGACTTGGCCAGAAGAGCGTATTCAACGTATCTAACATCAAAGTATTTTAGACAACTATTATAAAAGTCAGAGTAAAATTTCATGCTTCTGAGCCAACTTGTCAAAATCAACTCCAAAGGCATCGTCGCTAGTTCCGTCAACTTTGGGATGATGGAACACCCGCAGATGAATTTAGATCTTTGCGAAGGATTCATCTTTAACTACGACTCCAAGGCACCTGATTCATCGACAGTTGGCATCCTCGACGCCCTTCGCCGTAGCTACCATAGCAGCCAAGCAGCAAATATCCATTTGATGATTCAGCAGTACGGTAAAGGTAAGTCGCATTTTGCCATCGCCGCCGCCAACTTCTTCAAAAAACCTGACGACAGCCCAGAAGTACAAGGTATTTTAAAACAAGTTGATATTGCCACATCAGGTAAATCTAAAGCGCTCGCTGAAGGATTGCGACACTTCAAATCTCAAACTCAAGATTACTTAGTAGTTTGTCTCAGTGGCGACAAAGGCGGCGACATCGGCAAACAATTCTTACAAGCACTCCTAAAAAGTCTAGCAGAGAAAGGAATTCAAGACACTCTAGCGCAGCACACCTGTAGCGAACCACTGCGATATCTAGAAAGTTTAAATGCCGCACAAAGAGCAGCAGCTACAGCATACTTAGAAAGTATTGGTAATCCCGATGGCGACCTCAATGCATTAATCGACCTGCTGAAGCAGAACAACCCAGGCGTCATTCCCACAGTCAAAACCCTCGCCAACCAACTAACCGGATTTACCCCCGACTTTAATGCCAACATCGACATCGAAGCAATCCTCAAAGACCTGATTGAAAATCCTCGCGTACCAAATATCCTCATCTTATTCGATGAGCTAAATTACTATCTGCAATCTTGGGCGGCTGACCAAATCGGTGCTGGCGGAACAGCCCTGCAAAACATTACAAATATTTGTGAGAATTATAAAGGCAAAATTGCACTGCTGAGTTTTGTGCAAATTCACCCAACTGAAGCAGTAGGCATCTCTGTCAAAGACAAAGAAAGTTACTTTAAAATATCGACACGCCTGTCACCAAAAGACGCAACATACAACCCAGAATCAAGTTTAGAGTTAGTCTTAGACAACTTATTAATTCAGCAGGTAGATACACCCAAATGGCAAGAATTTCAATCTCGCTGGGACAACACATTAATCTCCGAATCTCGAACAGCTTTCGATAAGCGGATTAAAATTTACAACAAAAAAGGTTGGACTTTCTCAGAATTTTATCAACATATGGGTAGAGGTTGCTTTCCTCTACATCCGATTACTGCCTATTTACTGTGCAAATTAGATTTTACCCAAGACCGCACAGCCATTCAATTTATTAAAGGATACGTTAGCAACTTTATTCAAAATGAACCAGTAGAGAAAGCCGGTCAACTCAACTATATCTATCCGATTGCTTTAGTAGACACATTTATTGAAAACTTCTCAAATTACCCAGTTTATAATCACTATAAAAAAGCCGAGGGTATGGTCGCTGGTGCCGAAGACCCAGATGAATTAACTGTACTCAAAGCCCTATTTTTGTTCTCAGCCAGTGGCGAAAATCTTCCTAAAGAAGACCGAGAAGATCATGAAGAAATTCTTACCACCTTAACTGGCTTGTCAAAAGCGCGACTTAAAACGGCAATCGATAAACTGATCAAGAACCGTGACGTGATCTATTACCGACCAGAAGCTAAAGTGTATCGCTTCTTTGAAGGCATTAGCCCTAAGAGCATCGAAGAAGATATTGAGGAAAAAATCAAAGATAAGACCACATCAGTCACAGATGTTGTCGTCCACTGTCGAACGAAAATTAAAACATACCTGAGTGATAAAATTGTTGCTGCCCAGTTTGCCAGAGACAACAGATTGGTGAGTACTGACTGGCAGTTTGAGTCCAAAATCTACAGCATTGACGAGTTACTCAAAGCACTACACAGCGATCAAACCCTGAGAGACACCCAAGAAAAGGGAATACTAGCCTATGTGCTGGCAGAAACTCAAGATGAATTACAAGAATTTCGCCGCATAGTCGATGATCGTCTGAAAAATTCCCCCATCAAAACCCGAATCGCGGTCGCTATCCCTGCGGAAGAAACCGGAGATTTAGCCCGTGTCCTCCTGAAAATTAAAACCCTTCTAGAGAAGGAAGCGCCAGAAAAAAGACTTTTCGGAGTAGCTTATGAACAACTACTGAAACGTTGGGAAGAACAAGTAAACAAACAGCTTAGTGAATTGTTGAAAAATTGTACTTATCACTGTGTTGGTTTAGAAAAAATTCCCCCATCAGAAGCAACTAAAGTCCAACGAGTAATTAGTGTACTCTTAGAAAATTTGTATTCTTTCGTACCACCTGTAGACGAAATCGATAAGATGCGGCGAAATCACACTACTGGCACAAAAATCGCCGGATTTGTCGCCAAGCAGTTGCTCGCTTTAAACTTAATTTCTCTACCTTTACCGGATAAGTCTTACAATACTGTAATCGATACAGTGTATGTAAATCGCTGGGGTTTGCTCAAGAAAACATCTCAGCAGTACATCGTTCAACAGCCAACCAATGAAAGAATCCTCGCAGCATGGCAAGTAATTTCTCGGCATACTAACTTACAAGGACAATCAGAGAAGACTGTTGACTTGCAAAAAATCTGGAAAGAGATCTCAGAACCACCCTATGGCTACACTGAAGAACAATTTGTGGTTTTATTGGTAGCCTGGTTAGTTGACCACCGCAAAGAAGTTTCCTTGAAAGGAGTCGTTAGCCTGAAAAAAGGAGCTGACAATCCTGTACGAACCAAATCACTCAAAGATTGGGCAGACACAGATATTTTGCAAAAGCCGAGTGAATTTGTCAACGACTGGATTGTGCTAAGAAAGTCTAAACTGATTCGCCGTCAGCAAGCGGTTTTGCCCAAGCTACCGACACCGCCAATAGACTATGACCAGGCGCAACAGTATCTCACAGCAGTCGCAGACTTTCTCAAAGCAGATGAAATTGAGCCAGGAGATGTTGCTGAAGTTACTGCAATTAAAGCTCAGGTAAAAGCAATTACAGAGCAGATTGATCACTGGTTTGAACCTGTAAAAACATCTGACGTATTATCTGATACCAACTTAGAATTATTATTAGAGTTATACCCCAAACTGCGATCGCAGCCTCCACAATCAAATGATATTGCCGTTATCCCAACTCAATACCAACGCGATCGCTTCTCCGCCGCCAGGGAATCAGTAGGCGCAAAAATTGCCCAAGGGATTGCGAAGAAGAGTGATGCGGAATTAGTCACCACAGAATCATGCATTGCCTACAAAGCAGAAATCACGCAGATTATCCAGAAAATCACCCAAACTCCTGGTCTACCTTCGCATTTCAGCGACATGCTGCAAGATGCAATCCAAGTAGCAGATCGCACACTCTTGAAAATTCAAGAACGCGCCAAAGTTGGTGAATATCTGTTGCAGATTCAGCGTCTACAGCGATTAAATGATGACTCTACTCAACAAGATTACATTCGCACCCGCACAGAAATAGCCAGTCTCGCGCAAAACTTAGGCGATGGTACAGAAGAAGCAACTCAAGCTGAGCAAATTCTCCAAGACTTAGAACAGGGTTACAAAGATCTCACCCAGCAAATAGAAATCTGGGAAGAAAGATCTTCCTCTGTCACCTCACCCAATCAGATTCTGAAGTTACTGGAGGAAATTAATACTCAGCGCCGTCGCTTTACCGAAGATGAAAGTAAAAGCCGGATTAGCACACTGAAAAACCATCTGGATCAAGAATTAGAAGGAATCCAGAATAAAGATGATGCGGAAAAATTAGTTCGCGCGGAACTTGCAAATGTCCAACAGAAATTACAGCGGATTCGTGATTTACCAGTAAAAAAATTATCTGAGGCTTTCCCCATTTACCAAGAATTAATTCGGAGTAATTTACCAGCTATCGCTCAAAGCGAACTCAACGCCGAATGTCAAGAAATCTTGCAGGGGTATAAAGTTCAAGGAAAAACAGTATTTTTTGAAAAATTTTCTCAAATATATAATCGCAAAATCATTAAATTAGAAGAGTTTGAACCACAACAAGATTTACTGCAAAAAAGTAAAAATCTCATCGTTAATGTTGAAGGCTTTGCGGATATTCAAGCCAATATTGACCAAGCACTCGAAAATCTAAAACTCCAGTACCAAGAACTACAGCAGCAAATCCAAACTCAACAACACCAGGCTCAAGACCAACGAATTATGCGAGAGATTCGCCAATGCAAGGCGAAAATCAACACAATTAAACTCTGCGAAGAAGGAATTAAAGATATTGAAAATTATCGCCAGCAGTTAAATGAGCCTCATCCAGAAGAAATTGACCAAATTCTCCAGTTAATTAGAGCCAAAATTACATCACATCAACAAGATTTAGAGAATCTGCGAACACGGCTCGCCACTGTTGAAAATATCTCAGATTTAAACCGTATCCGCACCGAATATGCCAAACTAGATTTTGTCTTCAATGATTCGGCTGAATACCCAACATATCAACAATTCCAAGAGCAAATCCAGTTACTCAACGATGACTTAGAACGAGTTAATAATCTAGAACGCTATCACCATGATTCTATTGCTAGTTGTGATGAAGCATTGCAAGCAATTAACAACGAGCAAAATAAGCTGCACAACAAAGTGCGTTTTCAAGCAAAAATCACCGAGTTGATTGCAAGTCTGCGTCAGCAAATTCAAACTTACACAGACCAGTTACAGGAATTTACGCCAAAAATTGCAGATGCCGCTACAATCGAACAGGCACAAAAGCTCTACGAGGAATTACTGAGAATTTCCTCACGGTACTCCCACTCCAATCTCGAAGCCAACTACACCGCCATCGGCGCGGAAATTAAACTCTTGATTGAGCTATTGCAAATTACCTCCTCATTTGAGCCAACTAATCGAGAATCTTGTCAAGCCCAAATAGATAGATTAAATCAGTGGAAAGATAGAGAAATCACACCATTATTACGCGATCGCGTCGCCTGCTCTTGTCTAGAATTAGACTACTTTCTCGTCCAAATCTCAGAACGTGAAAAAACTGCGGCGGAAGCATGGCTTAAAGATCTGGGAAACCAAGCCGCACAGGTTTTCCGCATAATTGACGATACTCAGATTACTGCCATTAATAAATTGCTCAAAAAAATCCACGCTCAGAAATCTCAGTATATTGAATTACTCAGTCCACTACATCAAAACTCTCTGGAGTATATTGAGCAACAATGCACTCTGGAACAGGAGAAACACAAAACCTCTCAAATTGAAAACTTGTTCCGGCAATTACCACGCTTACAGCGCCAAAGCCTATACGCGAAATTAGCAGATTATCTGACGGAGGATACAAATGACTGAAATTAATACCTCCAGTCAAAACGAAAAACGCATTGTACTTGATCCCACCGGATTATACCCAATTCCTCCTGGCTACATCCCCATCACCACTGAAGTGGAATGGATACAGCACTTTGGCGTGAGTAACTCCTCCTATTGGGTAACAACTACAAGGTTATGCGCTTGGGCTGAGGAATGGTTGCGAGTGTGGAACAAAACCGAAACAATAACTGAAAAAAAGCAACATCCCCGAACTCTATTAACATCTTTATTTCACCCTATCCTCGTACCAGATTGGACTCCGCAAAAACTACTAACTCTAGTTACAAAATTAGATTTATATCCTTCAGACCAGCAGATAGCTCATCTACTTGCCGAGATTACTAACACTAATCTCCAGATTTGGCTAGCAGAACCTTCAATCCGTAATCTTGCAGACTGGCTATTAATTCAAATTCCAGAAGAGTGGAGAGTTTTAGAGCGAGTATGGATGCAACCGTTTTCTGATCATGAATTGGCAACTTATTATCATGAAGACAAATTGTTACTTCTCCGACGTTGGCTAGGTATCGCTGAACCTATAGTCACACTAGGTAAATATCCTTTACCAATACCCGAATTCTTAACCGCAGAATTTGACCAGTATTGGCGACAGCAACTTTACCGTACAGAAGGCAAAATCCTCGAAAATCTCAACCCAACAACTCAAGTGGGGATGGAACGGATTGCAAAATTAGCCTATCAGCTTTCCCTTGAGCGCCCTAACTGGATTAACAAAGCGCAAGAAAGCAAGTTTTCTCACTATCTAAATTCTGAGCAACGCCTAGAGTTACGCTCAAGCCAACCGCCACTTCAACCGCAACCTTTAGATATAAATGCTAGTCCCAAACATGTACTCGCTTGGGTTTGCGATCATTACTTACCTTTTCGGCGCTGGGAAGTCACCTCGAATGGTCATCAAATCAGCGATTCACTAGCAGATAGCTTTGTCGAATGGATCGTGCAACATTATCCTAAACTAAAAATTGATCCTGTTAGCAGTTCAGACCTGAATTACAACGTCGCCTCCTGGGTACAAAATCTCTGTGAGTCAGGACCTGTCCTCTGGGTGGTGGTTGATGGTTTAGGCTGGCTAGACCATATAGAGTTGCTGTCCTACCTCACGAAAAATCATCAACTGGCGATAGAAACAGCTATTGAACCGCGCTTCAGCATTCTCCCCACTAAAACCGAGTATGCTAAGTGGAGTTTATATACCCAACTCTTACCTAACGATTCATCTTGGAGTGAGGACACTGCCAAAGCTTTCACCAAGATGGGTCTAGGAGAACGTTATACAGATCATCGTCGAGCCGAGTTGCGCCAAGACTTAAAAGCCGGCAAACATCAACTTTATTGTTGGGATACGGATCAATTTGACAAACTGTACCATACAGAACGAGACTGGGAGCATCTATATAAAGTTAAGCGTCCGAGTACTTTAGAAGGTATTGCCAAGGAAATTATATTTTTCCTCAAAGAGTTTAAATATCCTGAGCAAATGAGAGTGGCGATCGCTAGCGATCACGGTCAGATGATGGGTGTAGCCGCCCAAATCACCCATATACCACCGCAACTAGAGGCAAAAGGTAGAATGGCGAGAGGTCTGACCGACGATCCGCGTTTTGTGGCTTTAGAGGGCGATCGCTATGGTTTACCTCATGACATCAGTGTGGTCAAAGGCAGCGCCAGCATGGGTTCTTTTAGCTACACAACTAACAAAAAAATCATCGGTTCTCACGGTGGTCTTTTTCCCGAAGAAGTTGTTGTCGGTGTCTCCATCCTGCGGCAAACTGTTCAACGCCATCCAGTATTTATCTCTTGTCATGGTGAAGGTAAACCTGGACAAGGAGAATTAGAAATCACCATCGACAATCACAACTCTGTCCCGCTAACAGACCTATGTTTGTACATTCCTGAATTGCCTTCTCTCAAAACAGGTAAACTATTACCGAAAATTCCCCAAAAAGATAAGGTCTCCTTCAAAGTAACAATTCCTGACATCCCAGAATTGCCTCCTAATTATGAAAGCAATTGCTATTCCTTATCAGGTGAATTAACTTTCCTTTACGCTGATACAGAAGCAGGAAGAATTTCCCTAAACCCTGAATCAGCAATTATTATCAATCAAATATTTAGTAGTGGGTTAGATATTAGTGAATTCCTCTGATGTAATTTACAATAACGATTTAGTCCGCGATACTTTTGGCAATCTCAGTATCGACAAAACTAGATTACCGTCGAGTGGACTAACGAATATTGGCGTCCCTAGCTTTGTTGCCGAGTGGTTGCTAGATAAAATTGTACCTGGTGACGGAGCACTAACTGCTGCCGAATTGGAAAAAGTTAATACCTTTGTCAAAAAAGCCTTTCCTCGCAAAGATGACCGCAATGAAATTATTTTTGACATGACTCAAGGAGAAGTGCCAAAACTGATTGCTTTAATGCAAGTCCGAATTAAACTAGAACCAAGCGGAAAAACTGTTCCTGAACCATTAGCACAAATACCAGTCCTCAATTTAACAGACTGCCGAATTAGTACGGAAATTGTCGAACGCTATAAAATGCTCTTACGTCAAGGAGTGTGGGGTAAAATTAGCCTTGCCTTGCAGCCATCAAACAAAGTAGAAGTCATCGGTTTTGAACCATTTCAATGTTCGCAAGTTAGCCTACCAGCCTATGCCGAATGTCGGGCAAAATTTAATACTCAAGAGTGGCGAGACTTACTTTTTTGTTCAATGGGTTTTAACCCACAACATCCCAGCTACACCCAAGAAGCGAAAACGTGGATTTTAGCGCGGTTACTACCTTTAGTAGAATCTAATTACCATATTATGGAATTAGCACCTAAAGGCACAGGCAAAAGCTTTGTTTTTGAAAATATTAGTAATAAAGTATCCTTAATTAGTGGTGGTAAAGTCACTCCTGCTCAGCTTTTTATTAATGGTACAACTAAAGAAGTTGGTCTGTTAGGTCGCCATGATGTTGTCGTTTTAGATGAAGTTCAAAGTTTAACCTTTCAAAATCCTGATGAAGTCATTGGTCCACTTAAAAATTACCTTGCCAGTGGTCGCTACAATCGCTCTGGTTTTGCTGATATTTCTAGTGACTGCTCGTTAGTCATGTTAGCAAACATTGAATTAGACGAGAAATTGCAACCGCAAAATGAAGACAATTTAATTGCTTCACTGCCTACTTTTTTCTCGGAGACAGCCTTACTAGATCGCATTGTTGGTATTATTCCTGGCTGGAAAATTCCGAAATTTCAAAGAGAAATGACAGCTTGTCAAGTTGGCTTAAAAATGGATTTTTTCGGCGAAGCCTTGCTATCTTTGCGGCCAGACAATCGCTTCTCGTCCTACGTACAGCAGCATACTAAATTTGACAAAAATGTGACAGTCCGCGACCAAAATGCCATTCTCAAGTCAGCTTCAGGGTTTCTCAAAATTCTTTACCCTCACCTAAATCTCACTTTAATGGACTACCAGCGTGATTGTTTAGAACCAGCACGACAACTACGCCAAGCTATCCGCAATTCTTTATATTATTTGGACGACGAATTCAAGGTAAATGGTAAAGAAATTTACTTAGAAACAAAGTAACACTGTAGTCAGACATTACGCATATAGAGGACAAATACCGAGCCATAATGTGTCAGCCTAGTAAGTGGAACAATCAAATTACCAAAAATTTCTCATTAGATCGTAAACTGGAGATCTACTTGATGATTAAATTCTCAGGATAAACTTATGCTCCAACCGCTGTGGTTAGCGCCTGAATTAGCGGAGATTTTTGAGGAGTTAAGTATCCCTTACTACGTTACTGGTGCGATCGCTAGTTCCCTCCAAGGTGAAATGAGACCGACTCAAGACCTAGACTTGGTGGTAAATCTACAATCTAAGCAGATAAAACCATTATTAAAAAAAATGAATAGTGTATATTATGTCAGTGATGTCGGAGTAGCAGAAGCGACCGCGCACAAAACCTCCTGGTTCAACGTCACCCATATTAAAACTACCGACAAAGCAAATGTTTTTGTCATGCGCGATGAGCCTTTTGCTCACTCGAAAATGCAACGTCGTCAGTTGCTGCTTTTAGAGGAACAAAGCAAGAAGGCTATTTATCTTTGTAGCCCAGAAGACATAATACTCCAAAAACTTCTTTGCTGGCAGAGGGTTCAAATCCAACCAGAAAAGCATAGACGCGATATCTTGGGAGTGATCAAACGTCAGGGAGAAAGCTTAGATTTTGGCTATTTATGGCAATGGGCGGACACTTTAGCCGTAATTCCGCCACTATTAGCGGTATTTACTGAGTTAGGATTATAACACAGAATGTTTATGTAAAAGGATATTTAACCTTTTGGGAAACAGGTACACATGCATGGTACGGTTTTAAATTCGTTTCCCCGTCGATCAGGTTATGCATTCAGAGAGCCTAAACCTCCAACACCTAGAAGAATTAGTCAGCAGTGGCATTGACATTACCCTGGCAAGCTTGAATTTCCGCACGCTCAGCGGTACAGATGCCTATGAGTACTTGTTAATCTCCGAGTGTATCCGGCGAACTAATACAGGGATGGTCAGCACTGGGTGGCTGCGGCGCTATACTCATGTCAAACATGGCGGCTGGTGGTGTGCCGGACTTGACCCGCAAAATAACTGGCAGTTGATGGAGTGGGGATGTTTTAAGCCCAATAACCCAAGAATAGATCAAGGCAAGTCGATTAAGTACGAACATCCACCCAGCACACCTACACGGGTTTTTTGTCTGAAAGTACCGCTATTTATTTGGCAGCAAGTGTCCGAACGCTACAACGTCACTATGCCAGAAATGAAAGTTGCCGCAGATGGCGAAGCGAAAGGATTTTGGCAATGGGTGACTGAGAACAATATCCCGGTGATCGTTTGTGAAGGGGCAAAAAAAGCCGCAGCTCTATTGACATGCGGATATGCCGCGATCGCTATCCCCGGAATCACTAGCGGTTATCGCACTCTCAAAGATGATTTTGGCAACGTCACCAGTCGTCAGTTGATAAGCGATCTTGCAGCATTTACCACAAAAAAGCGCACATTTTATATCTGTTTTGATTACGAAACTCAACCGAGAACAATCAAAGCCGTCAACAACGCGATCGCGCAACTGGGCTGTCTACTACAAGAAAAAAATGCATCCGTAAAAGTAATCCGCCTCCCAGGAATAGAAAAAGGCGTTGATGATTTACTTGTTGCCCAAGGTGCGATCGCCTTTGATACGCTATATCAAAACAGCGTCGATTTAGAAGTTGACCTCGCCTTAACCAAATTCCACACCGAATTAACCATCCCCACCTCCCTTACCCTCAACCGTCGCTATCTCGGAGAAATCCCTTTCCCAACAGCAGGATTAGTCGGAGTTAAGTCAGCCAAAGGTACAGGCAAAACCACATCACTCACAGAAGTTGTCAATCGAGCCAAAGCCAGAAACCAACCCGTATTGCTAATCTCCCATCGCATCCAGCTAGGAAAGTTTTTGTGTGACAAAATCGGCATTAATTGGGGAATAGGAAGGGGAGGAGTGGGAGAGTGGGGGAGTGGGAAAGTAGAAGATCTCGGTCTATGCGTCGATTCCCTGTGGAGACTCAACCCTGAAGAATGGCGCGGTGCCATCATTATCTTGGATGAAGTCGAGCAATGTTTGTGGCATCTCCTCAATAGCGATACTTGTAAAGAGAAGCGAGTGAAAATTTTAAGAGTTTTCCAGCAGTTGATTTCTACAGTACTCAAGACTGGTGGTTTAGTAATTGCTCAAGATGCCGATTTATCTGATCTGAGTATCGAGTATTTGCAAGGACTATCAGGAATTGAAATTACACCTTGGGTAGTGGTAAATGAGTGGCAGCCTGAACTTGGATGGGATGTGACTTTTCACGATGTTCCCAATCCAACACCACTGATTCATCAACTCGAACTTGATTTAATTGCTGGACGCAAATGCTACGTAACTACAGATAGTCGCGCTGGACGTTATAGTTGTGAAACAATTGATGCTTACATTAAAGAGCATTTAGAACAGTTTTGTCATAAATATCCGAAAACTCTTGTAGTTAGCAGTCAAACTACTAGTACTCCTGGTCATGCAGCGGTTGATTTAATGACAAATCTCAACCAAAACATCGTTGAATATGATGCAGTTTTTGTGACTCCGAGTTTAGGTACTGGGGTGAGTATTGACGGGGAACATTTCGACCGCGTTTATGGGATTTTTCAAGGGGTTATTTCTGACTCTGAAGCTAGGCAAGCTTTAGCGAGAGTCCGCGCTGATATACCTCGGATTGTTTGGTGTGCCACACGCGGCATTGGTTTGATTGGTAGTGGTAGTAAAAATTACCGCGTACTGTCTTATTGGTATCAGCAGAACCATAAAGAAAATTTAGCTTTGATGAATCCGATCCATAAAATTGATGTGGATATGCCTTTGGTTTATGACCCGATTCATCTCCGGACTTGGGCAAAGTTTGCGGCGAGGAATAATGCTTCCTTGAACATGTATCGACAATCCATGCGTGATGCATTGCGAGCTGAAGGGCATCAAGTGAAGATGGTTGATAATACTGTCGAACAGGAAAAAATTGTTAAGTTACGTCAAGCCTTTATTGCTTGCGATCGCCAAGATTTAGAAACAAGAATGAATTTGGTAGGAGAAATCATCACCCTTCAGAAGGAATTCATCGTCCGCAGCGCCAAAGATAAATCCATCAGACAGCAAATTGCGCGGATCAAACGCCAAGAAGAAGTCTCCACATCTGTTAAGGTGGCTCAGGCTACAGCAATTAATCGCCGAGAATATGAGTATATGTTGACTAAGCGATCGCTAACAGAAACCGAACGCAACCAAGTCAATAAATATATCTTACAACAGCGTTACGGAGTCGAAGTCACATCCTCACTGAAACTGCAAGATGACAAAGGCTATTATTTCCAGTTATTAAACCACTATTATCTCACACACGAAAGCGAGTATTTCCACCTCAGAGATCGACAAGAATGGAATCAGCAGATGTTTTGGGGCGAGGGTCAAGTTTTTCTCCCAGATTTAAAAAATTACACACTCAAAGTAGAGGCATTTAGAGCGTTAGGAGTTTTACAATTTCTCGAGCCACTCCGCGAATTTCAAGAAACTGATACCGACCTGATTTTACTAAAATCTACGGCATTGCGTTACAGCAAACACATAAAAAGAGCGCTTGGTGTCGGCATAATTGGGGAGAGAGAAAAAGAACGTGTTGCGGCGATAAAAGTGCTGAGCCGAGTTTTGACTCAGTTTGGCTTAAAATTAAAGAAACTGAAGCAAAAAACTACTCCAGATGTTGTGAAAACTTATGCGATCGATCCCAAAACTCTCAATGATGGTAGACAAACAATCTTTGAAATTTGGCATGAGCGAGATGCATTAATTTTAGAAACAGCCAAGATAACCGAAGGTCATGTATCAAAAACTTACAGCGATCCAATACTGTTAAGTTAATCGAACTCCCCAACAATAGCGATAAATTCTGAGGGCTTTATATCGAGGGCTATTTAAGAGTTTCCACATCGGGATAGTTAAGAATCTTTGCATCAACAGTTAGCAAAGGGCATCTATAAATTCTAGCTGTAGCTACAATCATTTGGTCAAAGGGGTCACTATGAAACCCACTCAATTGAGTTGATTCAATTACTATTGGTAAAGTTAAATCTAATAGCCGTACTCCTGGGTAAGCTAAAGCTGTTTCTAACCATTCGTTAATTGCAAGAGAGAAAACAAGTCGATTTTTTTCTACTAATTTAGCAACTTCCCAGCAAGAAACGATACTGACTCCTAAACCCTGAGATTGGTATGCTTCTATCCATTCCCTATGTTTTCTAGTCAGCCGTGCATTGTCGTCAACCCACCAAACCCATATGTGAGTATCGAGTATAATCATTGTAGGAATTCCCAGTCTTCTAAAGCGACAGGTTCAGTTGGGTCATCATAGCGGATCACTGTACCATGTAAAGGATAAAGGTTGGTATCCGATTGAGGCTTTTGTGGTGGTGCTGGTTGAGGCTGAGATGTTTTAGTTTTTACAACAATCACTTCTACCATATCGCCTGCATGAAAAGGTAAATCTTGCAGTGTTAGTGTGCCATCTTCACTTAAAACAGTGTCTATCTTATGAGCGTTCATATAAAACTCCGCTAACATATCTGAAATTAGTTATAACATTTTGCAATCTCCTAGAGCATCGTGCCCACAACTAAAACTGTTGATATTGGTAAGAATAAAAGACAGGTTGCCTTCATTTTCCAGCCCAAAAGTCTAAATTCCAGCCCAAAAGTCTAAATTCCAGTCGGAAATAGCGTTTTTCCAGCCCAAAAGTCTAAATTCCAGTCGGAAACAACGATTTTCCAGCCCAAAAGTCTAAATTCCAGTCGGAAACAGCGATTTTCCAGTCCAAAAGTCTAAATTCCAGTCGGAAACAGCGCTTTTCCAGTGCAAAAGTCCAAATTCCAGTCGCAGATAGCGATTTTCCAGCCCAAAAGTCTAAATTCCAGTCGGAAACAGCGATTTTCCAGCCCAAAAGTTTAAATTCCAGTTGAAAACAGTGATTTTCCAGTCCAAAAGTCTAAATTCCAGTTTGAAATAGCGATTTTCCAGTCCAAAAGTCTAAATTCCAGTCGGAAACAGCATTTTTCCAGCCCAAAAGTCTAAATTCCAGTTGGAAACGGCAATTTTCAATTGGAAGATGCGAGTAAAGTTATAATATTATCTTGGAAATTGATTTACAGGTCGAGTAGGGGAAATAAAATAACATTAATATGTGGCAAATTAAAAAATATGTTATAAATTCTCTTTTATCCAATTTCTGAAACCTCTGATAGCATGACTTCTACCTAAGGTCAAATTTTGCTTAACATACTCATTAACTAATTCGATAATTGGAATGCCGGGAAAGTTAGGGCTGAAATTAGATTCAACATAATTTCCCTGTTGTAGCAGATTGATTTCCAATCCCCGACTTTTGTAGCGCCAAAGTTCAGGCACTCCCAATCGGCGATAATTATCAAATGCGGTGCGGGATGTAATATCAATTTCTATCGCCAAATCAGGTGGTGGATCTATAATCAAATCGATGCGATTTTTACCAATTACAGCGGCTTTATTCTGAATATAAAAACAAGTATCTGCTTCTAATGCTTGGTTCATTGGTTGATTTTTAAAAGTGGTAGAACCTAAACATTCAAAATCAATTTCTAGTTTTTCTAGAAGAATTTTAACTAAATCTCCAACAACTTCTTTATCTTTCTCGTGTTCGGGTAGTGGAACCATAATCTCTAGCCAACCATCACTATACGAAATCTTCGCAGCACGTTTGACTCCCATCTCCTCTAAGATGTTTTCCAATTGCTGCCAACTGATATCTTTAAGCAACATTTGTTGCCCTGGATTGACAATAATTTGTTGCAGTTGTAAAAGCATGTAGTTTCCGAGGGTCTAGTTCCCTACTGCCATAATTGCTTACCATTATAATTCACACCCGTGACGCCGATAAGTCATAATTAATCTAGCTACTCAGAAAACATGAGGAAATCATGGTTGTACAGCTAACTAAAAGAAAATTTACGGTGACGGAATATCACCAAATGGCTGAGGTGGGTATCCTGACAGAAAATGACCGTGTAGAACTTATTAGAGGTGAAATTGTCGAGATGTCGGCAATAGGTAGACGACATGCAGCTTGTGTAAGGCGATTAATTAGTTTGTTTTCACAACGGGTAGGAACGCGTGCCATACTCGATGTTCAAGATCCAGTGCAACTAGATAAATATTCTGAGCCTCAGCCTGATATAACGTTATTGCGACAACGTGCTGATTTCTACGAAACTGCCCATCCTCAACCAGAAGATGTAATCCTGCTTGTAGAAGTTGCAGATACAACCGTTGATTTTGACCGGGAAGTAAAGATTCCTAACTATGCTGCTGCGGGGATTGCGGAAGTTTGGTTAGTTGATATTAATGACCAATCAGTTGAAGTTTACCTTGAACCGTTGCCCGGTGGCTACCAGAATATTCGGGAATATCAGCGAGGAGAAGTGATGATTTTGTCGGCGTTGGGCGGCTTAAGTGTTAGTGTGGATGAGATTTTAGGATAATTCAGGTGCTTAATGATCTCAAATTCTCGTCCCAGATTACCGATTCCGCCGCCATTATTAGGAACGGAGGGTTTTGCTCATTTTACTGTGACTCAGCGCTTGAGTGCGATCGCTCGCCAAGTCATCGTTGACAACAATTTTTCAGCGCCGATTAATCGTAACTTAGAGAAGCTAGCTAGCGAGTTGACATCAGGATATGTACCACCTTTGGTAGATGACACAGGTGCAGATGTCTCTGCGTGGGCAGCATATCTCACACCCTACCAAGGAAAGCGTTGGATAGATGTGCCTTGGTTTTTTACCGAAACCTATTTTTATCGACTTTTGCTAGAAATTACTAATTACTTTCGTCCTGGTGAGGAGCAAGGTGTTGATCCTTTCTCGGTGCAGAAGCGTCAGGGTTTAGAAACATCCGTTGATTCAATCGTCGCTGTATGCGATCGCCTAAACAATGAGTTGCAACTCCCAGAACTACTATATTTTGCGTTATGGGGAAATCGAGTTGACTTGAGTCTGTGGTCATCGCAAGTAGATCGCAGTCGTTTTGACATCAATAGCCAGCTTGCTCATATTTTAGTCAATGATGCGCCTAAAGTTGCGGAATGGTTAGCAATTAGCAACGGACGTATCGATTTTGTCATTGATAATGCTGGATTTGAGCTTTTTTGCGACTTGTGTTTGGTAGATTTTCTGTTAGCTAGTGGTGTCGCCAGTCTTGTTAACCTGCATCTCAAACCTCACCCGACCTTTGTGTCTGATGCAACCATCAAAGACTTACATGAGACAACGTCATTTTTAGCGGCTTTTGATCATCCTGCAGTCGCATCTCTGGGCGCAAGATTGCAAGAATATATTGTACATGGTCATTTAGCGATGAAAGCAGATAACTTTTGGACATCGCCTTTAGCCTTTTGGGAAATGCCTGACTACTTCAGAAGCGAGTTATCAAGTAACTTAATGATCATTAAAGGTGATGCTAATTACCGACGTTTATTAGGCGATCGCCAATGGGATTATACAACAAACTTTGCCGATATCGTCTGCTACTTACCCTCACCAATGGTAGCCCTTCGCACCCTAAAATCGGAAGTAGTCGCCGGAATCAACGCCGAACAGATTGCTGAACTCAAACAATCCGATCCAGATTGGTTAATTAATGGACAGTGGGGCTTGATCCAGTCTACTGAGATAGGGAAATAAATTTGTGATTTAAAGTAGCCTCAAAATCTCAGTACTTAACTAGAGTTGATATTAGGTAAAACTGTGATACAAGTGAATATTTATGAATTTATGAGAAGTATCTAGAAAATTTCTAACTAAAGTTAATTTAGACTTACTTATAACTTTCGCTATCATTGGTTTTCAGCAGTTAGAGTCAAAAGGTACAGAAAGTGGGTTTTGTCAAGCCTTAACTTTTTTGGCAGTATGAAAAGGATAGCTTTGGCATGAGGATTCTCATAGTAGAGGATGACGAGTTTGTTGGGCAAGCACTCGCGGCAATTCTTGAAGACCAAGATTATGGTATCGACATCGCTACAGACGGACAAACCGCCTGGGAACTAGCGCAGACTGTTACCTATGATTTAATTTTATTGGATGTGATGCTACCTAAGCTAGGTGGAATTGATTTTTGCCGAAAGTTGCGAAATCAAGGCGATCTAGTGCCAATTTTGCTGCTCACAGGTAGAGATAGCAGCAAAGATAGAGAGCAAGGGTTAGATGCGGGTGCTGATGATTATCTAGTGAAGCCGTTTGATCGAGAAGAGTTGCTGAGGCGGGTTCGCATTTTACTACATCAAGATACAGTTACCACAACAGTACTGGAGTGGTCTAATTTGCGACTTGAACCTCGAAGTTGCCAAGTCACCTGTAACGGGCGGAGTGTGAACTTGACGGCAAAGGAATATGCTCTTTTAGAATTGTTGCTGCGTTCCCCGCATCATGTGTTCAGTTGCAGTGCTATTACCCTTCACCTGTGGTGGATTGAAGAAACTGCAGCAGAAGAGGTGGTCAGGACACATATTAGAAGTTTGCAGCAAAAATTAACAGCGATGGGGGCTGCTGATTTGATTGACACAGTTTATGGCATCGGCTACCGTTTGAAACCGCAAGAACCACCTGTGAGTGGAAATCGAGCCTTCATTCCTTTGACAGGGATTTGGGATCATTTCAAAAGCAAGATGATCGCTCAGGTAGAAGTCTTAGTCACAACGGTAGAATTATTTCCAGAGCTACTAGATGAGGCAATGCGGGCGACGGTCGAAAGAGAAGCTCACATGTTAGCGGGTGCATTAGGACTTTTTGGTGCCAATCAAGCTTCAGCGATCGCTAAGGAAATAGAACGCTTATTGCGCGATCGCCAGAATTTGCACGGTCAAATTACCAAAGTGTCTGAATTAGCAGCCGCCTTACGTACCGAAGTTCAACAAAGCGGCAATATTGTTTCCTTAGTTCCGCAAATAAATGATCGCGATCCTTTGTTATTAATTATTGATCGCGATCGCGCATTAGCGGAAAAAATCGTCACTGAGGCTAACAATCAAGGAATTTGGGCAGAAATAGCCACAAATCTGTCTACAGCTAGAGATATGATGGTTTGGAATTCGCCAACTTTAGTGCTACTTGATTTGGCTGTGAACAGCACCACGGAGAACAGTTGGACTTTCTTAACAGATTTAAGAGAGCAGAAGCCAACAGTACCAGTATTAGTCTTTACAGATCAAGATAGTTTAAGCGATCGCCGCGAAGTCGCTTTGTTAGGCGCACGCGCCTTTTTACAAAAACCTGTCACTCCAGTTCAAGTGCTAGAGGTAATTAATCAAGTACTGCAACAAAGTGAGATGAATGCAGAAGCGAATATTATGGTCGTAGACGACGATCCGCTGATACTTGTGACCATGCGACGCTTATTAGAACCGTGGGGTTTGAAAGTGACAACCCTTGAAGATCCGCGCCGATTTTGGGAGGTGCTAGAAACATCTTCACCGGATTTACTCGTGTTGGATATTCATATGCCTCACTTAAGTGGGTTGGAACTGTGTCAAATTGTCCGTAATGATACACGAACTTGTGGATTACCAATACTTTTTCTCACAGCCAGTAGCGATCCCCAATTAGTGCAGCAGGTGTTTGCAGTTGGGGGCGATGATTTTGTGAGTAAGCCGATTGTCGGACCAGAAGTAGTCACACGCATTGTTAACCGCTTAGAGAGGATTCAACTCCTGCGAAATCTCGCGGAAACCGATCCGCTGACCAAAGTCTCTAACCGCTACAAATCAACCCAGGATTTAGATAAATTTCTGCGGTTAAGTCAGCGACATCAAAAAACACTGTGTTTAGTAATCCTGGATTTAGACCATTTTAAACAGGTTAACGATCGCCACGGTCATGATACAGGAGATGTGGTGTTACGTCAGATGGGACAATTATTAAAGCGATCGTTTCGCCGGGAAGATGTTGTCGCGCGTTGGGGTGGAGAGGAATTTGTGATTGGGATGTACAGTACTAGCGCTGTTGATGGGATGCAACGACTGACTAAATTTCAAGCTGCTGTGCATCAGGAAGATTTTATGACAGTTGATAAGCAGTCATTGCCGATCACTTTTAGTGCTGGCATCGCGGTTTATCCTGAAGATGGGACTGACTTGCAATCCCTCTATCGCGCCGCAGATCAAGCCTTAGCGGTAGCAAAAATTGCCGGACGTAACCGTATTTACACAGTCAAAGCTGCTCGCAAACAGACTGGGGATATTGTTTAATTATTTCCTGAGTTAATTGCATCACGATCTCAAATTGAAAATTATTCGTCAAATCATTGAGGGCATTTTTAAATGAAGTGTGCTGAGGAGGGATTTGAGAGATTAAAGCGAATAATTGATTGTCGCTACCAGAACAAGCAGCGCTATGAACTTCTTTCACCCATCCGACTGGCATTTGCGAAAAGTAATTATCCCAATCAACCTGTTCTCTCTTTTGAGGCGCTGATGTCTCTGGAGGTTGAATATATGTAGTCTCAATACTAGCTTGTAAGTCAATGGGAATATCAAAAGCAATTAGGCTTCCGTGAAGCGGAGCATTTTTCAAATAAATGTCACCACCCATGATTTGTATATATTTGCGGCTAATTCGTAAACCTAATCCTACTCCTGGTTGATATTTATAACCATGACTATGTGTAGCGGTAGACAACAGGTCTGTTTCGGCAATGCCAATTCCTGTATCTTCGATCTCGAAGTGGAGAGATGAGAGTTCCCGAGAAATACCCAGGGTGACACAACATTTTTCTTTAAATTTGACGGCATTTCCCAAAAGGGTGAGCAAGACTTGGCGTAACTTACTCTCATCGGTGCGGATATATTGCGGTACATTTGGGGTCAATTCAAACACCAGTTGTAATCGGTTCTGGGTTTTGAGGCGGAGAGTCTGTTCAATGCTGTCTAAGAAATCTAGTAAATCAAAGCTGCTTTCATGAAAGCTAATACTCCCGGCTTCAATTCTGGAGATTTCGATGATTTCGTTGATCAAGCCTAGCAAATGCTCGCCAGCACGACTAATAATCGCGATATTTTCTTGATGTTCCGGAGATAGCGCCTCTTGGCTCATAATTTGGCTAAAACCAAGGATGGCGTTGAGTGGTGTTCGCAACTCGTGACTCATGTTGGCAAGAAATTCACTTTTAGCACGGTTAGCAGTATCAGCCGCGTTAGCCGCTTGTTGCAGTTCCTCGGTGAGTTGTTGTAATTCTTGGGTGCGCTGGGAAACTTTTACTTCTAGGGTGCGGGAGTAATCTTCAATTCGTTCGACCAATCGCCCATTTTCGATCGCAATTGCGGCTAAGGAAGTGAGTATTTTTAAAATCGCCAAGCGATCGCGACTAAATGCTGCTGTTGTTAAGTTATTTTCCAGATACAAGATCCCTAGCAGCCGTTCTTGATTAATCAACGGGGTACACAATACTGATTTTGTTGAGGTATCAGTAGTGAATGTGACATCAGCACTGAGATCGTCAATTACTAAAGTTTCTTGCGTGTGTTCGACATAATTAAGTAAGGTTTCTGGAATTAGGTGAAGTTCTATCTGGCTGTGGGTTTCGATTTCCCCGGTCGCCACCAGCCGGCGTTGATTATCTTCGAGCAAGAATAAAGCGCCTTTTTGAGCACCAGTATTCTCAATCAGAACTTGCATCAAGGTTGAAAGAAAACTTTCTAAATGGATTTCGCTAAAGATAGCTGACCCAGCTTTAATCAAGGTTTCCATGTCGAAGGTATTTTGAGACACTACTGGTTGTGGTAGTTTTGGGTGCAGAAAGGGATAAGACTTGACTAAAGTTGCAACTTTGGCTTTAGCACCCCAGCGGGTATAGGCGTAGTAGGCATGAGTGAGATAAGTTTGGGCAATAGTAGATTTTCCCAATTCGAGATAAAATCTACCGGCTATTTCCCAAGCGATACTTTCTTCATTGATATATCCATTTTCTTTGGCTTGAGCAATCGCGCGATCGTAAGCCGCCATTGCTTGCAAGTGTTGTCCTTGAACTCGATGACATTCGGCGGCGACTAACTCAAACTTATGCTGGTGGTTCATCGGGGCTTGCTGTGCCCATTTTCGCAGTTTTCGCTGATTGGCGTGGACTCGCCGCAAAATTCGCTGTTGTTGGGAACGCTCAACAGTGTTGTATAATCCCAGTTGCGCTAGAGAGTCGTAAAAATGGAATAAGGGAATTGAGAGTGATGCTCTAGCAGCGTCTAAATACTTTGCTGCCATGTCTGCGTTGTTTACAGCGCGATCGTATTGGTGAAATAAATAATTGAGAATTAATTTGTGAAAATAAATATCGAAAATTTCCGTTTGCTGATTTGCTTGGATGGCTAGAGGTAATCTCACCTCCTCGTTATAACTTTCCCCAATTAAAACACAAGGATTTTCGGTTCCTAATAAATTTAGCGTTACCTGCCGATAAAGAGCGAGAAATTGTTGAGTTGCTGCTTGTTTAAACTGACTGATAGCCTGACTGTAGGCGAGAATCTCTTGTTCGAGTCCACTGAGTTCCTGACCAAGAAAATAGGCATGGTAGGCGCGAATATGTAAGGCGTAAGCGGCAAATTCTAAATCTCCTGTTTCTAAACCAATTTGATAGGCATCTAATAACTGTTTTAATCCTTGGTTAACATGTTCTTGCCAATGATTAATAAAGTTAGTCACTACCATTACAGTTTTGGCTGTGAGTTCTTTGGCTTGAAAACGTGCCAAAATTTGCATTGCTAATTTGCCAAACTGATAACCAGCATCAACGTCTCCTAGCACACCGCAGAGAATCACCCCATAACTAGCATAAGCATAAGCAGATTCGGCGGTGTTACCATATTTGAGCGATAAGTTAACTCCCTTGAAAGCGATTAAAGGCATCAGCCAAGGAGTAGCTTGATAAGCTGGAGAACCAACACTTCGCATCACCCGCATGATTGCCAATTGGTAAGGATCGGTCATTGTTGGCAAATCTACTAAGTGGGAAATCTGACGCGGTAGCAAAGTCAATTTGGTTTGCACCAGCGCCAATAAAATCCGTAAATTATCGGGTTTTTGGGGAAAATTGACTTCTAATAGCTGTAATGCTTGTAAGGCAATCAATACTGCGGCATGTGGTTGACTTTGGGCGGCGCAAGCTTGAATTTTTACCTCATAGACTTTGATTTTATCTAATAAAGTGTGTGCTTGTTGCAGGACTATCGCTGATAGATCTTCGACAGGATCACCGTTGAGGTAAGCAACCTCAGTGGCTGTTTCAAATAGGGCTAAAGTCAGATCGTACTGATGTACCCATGCATGATCACTGAGTAATTCTCTACCGACTGTCAAATACTGCGCCGCTGCAACATAAGCAGTAGCGGCTTTGGCTTTGCGTCCGGCTGCTAAATTTAATTCGGCAAGTTCTTGTCTTTTTGCTACTTGAGTAATTAGAGATATACCGTAATTTAACTGATTGACAATGGCAAATATTTGCTCTTCTCGTTGGGCGACGGTCGTATTCTGCCATAGAAGTTGCCCAATTTGGTAGTGAGTGGACTTTTTCAGGTTTTCGGGAATTAAGGAATAGGCGGCTTGTTGCACGCGGTCGTGTAAAAATTTGTAATTTGATTGGTAATTGTGCTCAAGTGGGATATCATCGCCTTGATAGAATTTGTAAATTTCATTAGTTGGTAGAACTAAACCAGATACTAATGCGGGCCATAAATCGGCTGCTGTTTCCCAGGTTGATTTCCCAGAAATAATCCCGCAGGTAGCTAAGTCAAATTGATTGCCAATGCAAGCTGCTAACTTGAGTGTATTTTGAGTATGATCCGGTAACTTCTGCAAGACTGTCGCCATAAATTCGACAACATCAGATCTAAGCGATCGCACTTTAATTTGTCCTAGATCACACTGCCAACCACAGTTAAAGAAAATTAATCTATCTGCGTGCAAAGATAGAAGAAACTGATGGCTGAAAAAAGGATTACCTTGGGTTTTCTGAAAGACTTGTGCTGTTAAAGGCATTGCCAATTGCGGTGGACAGCTTAAAGTGTCGGCAATGAGATGATTCAGGGATTGGCGGTCTAAAGGGGCTAAAGTAATTTGACTGACTGTGAGAGAAGCGTCTTGCTGTATCTCCGTCAAAGTCAGCATTAAAGGATGAACTGGGGAGACTTCGTGATCTCGATAAGCGCCAATCACTAATAAATGAGTTGTATCTGCGGTGGTGAGTAATAATTGTAATAGTTTCAAGGATGCGGAGTCTGCCCACTGTAAATCATCGAGAAAAATGACTAAAGGATGAGCGGAAGTCGCAAATACGCGGATAAACTTTGTAAATAACGAGCGAAACCGATGTTCACTTGCACTTGGTGTTAACTCGCGTACAGGTGGTTGCTTGCCAATTAAGAGTTCTAATTCTGGCAGCACATCGACAATTACTTGCCCATTTTCACCTAAAGCGCGTAAAATTTCCTTCTGCCAATTTTGGAGTTGAGCCTGAGTTTCCGTCAATAGTTGCTTAATCAGATTTTGTAAAGCTTGAATTAAGGCAATGGCGGGAATATGACGCTGCAATTGATCAAATTTGCCTTTGATGAAGTAGCCGCGCTGTTTGAGGATGGGTTTATGCACTTCCTGGACTAAGGCGGTTTTACCAATTCCAGAAAAGCCAGCCACTAGAATCAATTCTTTTGCACCCGCACTCACCCGCGCAAAGGTGGAAAGTATTGTGGCGACTTCCTTATCTCTACCATATAATTTTTCGGGAATCAGGAAACGATCAGAAATGTCGCGATCGCCTAGGGTAAAATACTGTATCGACTGAGTTGTGATATATTCATGGCGACACTTTTCCAGGTCGTGCTTGAGTCCAAAAGCAGTTTGGTAGCGTTCTTGTGCCGTTTTCGCCATCAACTTCAACACAATATC
>JBBQRU010000078.1:0-24608 GCA_038214545.1 Cyanophyceae cyanobacterium
TAAAAGCCCCGGAAGGCTTGCCCTGCAAGCCTTTTATCGGAAATAACAGAAAGATGATTGATTTAAGAGCAAAAACCCTACCCTGTAAGACTTTCAGGCGAATGTTTGGTCTAACTAACATAAAGGGAACGGTAGAACCGATTTAACAAGAGGAATAAAAAGGATAAGATGCGCGTATTTACGGTGGTATGTCATGCTTTTAAATAGTTACTATGTAGCAAATAATCTAATTTTAGCTACTTAAGTAATTATCTTTAGCTTTAAAACTAAATGACGATTGAAAAAACTTTGGCTACTAACCAACATGAGTAATTTAAAGATTATAAAGACATTAAGTAAGTAAAATTATCGAGACGAGAGAAAAATATTAATTCGTTTTTTACAAATTGTTAAACTAAAATAATTCTACGATAAAAATAGGTGCCGTTGCAAATGTATAAAAGCTCAAAAATGTTATCAGTAATTAATTTCATACCTTCAATATGGAAAAGCAGATATTTATCTCTAATACTAATTTTAACTTTTCTATCATTAACAACTGGATGCACATTCTATGTAGAGAAAAAGGAGTGTGTAAGTGAATTAAAATGGTGTTATGTTAACAAAGAGGTAAATTGACCAATGACAATCTTAGCCAAAGGGATATTTTACTTGGGCATAATAGGTGTAGCTGCAATAGGTGCAGCCAGTAAAATAAGTACAACAAATACAGCAGGTACAGTTGGTACAGTAAGTACAGCAAGTAAAACAAATACTAATGCTGAAAAAACATTAAATTTAAATCAAATTCAGCCAAAATTTGAAAATGTTGTTGATTTTTTTCAAAAAATAGAAACAGACGGACAACTGAAACAACAAGTTATACAAGTTCAAAGTTTAGAAAGTTTGCTCGAAGTAGCAACTTTAAATGGTTATCCTTTTACAAAAGAACAATTGTGTTTTATGGGAAAATGTTTTGCACAAGACGTAGAGGCAATTCCACGATTAGTAGATGCTATTACAATTATTGGTCAAGACAAATTTGGATACGGAGAATTCGATAGACTTCAAGGCGAGTTATTAAGTATGAAAAACAGTGTATCTTTGATATCAAAATTTATATCTCTTACGCCACCTCTTCCTAAAAGAGAAATTAATCTTCCTTATGCGCTAATAAAAGATTTATCAAAAGAAAAACGAGATATTATAAAAATTCTAGGCATAGATGTTGAATAAATATTGGGCTTCTGTCGATACTCATTAAATTAACGCTTATTAAGAATGTGACGCGCTCGTACCCCAAGAAGGCAAACCATTATAGTGGCATTACTAGTATCCTTGTGTCAAGATTTGCTTGATCGACAGTTAATCAGACAAGCCACTGAAAAGGGGAAAACTTAAACAAGAACCCGCTCCGGAAAACCTTGCTTATAATTCGCCAGCCAAATTACAAGCTTACACGATAAGAATGATAATGCGTCCGTGAATTGAAGGGACATTAACTATCTTTACTTAATAACAAAAGACATCTACGTTTACGCTTGCACATATTATAGGTAAGAACAATGTTCGACAAATTTAAACTGTTCATTAAATCAAGCAAAATTATATTAGTAATGCTTGTACTTGTTAATTTGACAAGTTGTTCCTCAACTGAAAAATGCCAGTCCATAGAAACTGTATATGAAAGAGCAGAATGTGAAAAAAATATCCAAGAAAATTCCCCATTAGAAGTTTTAACTAATTTGTTTTGTTTCGGCTTTATTGGAATAATTGGCTATTTATTAGCAATCAAGTCTCCGGCTTTTTTGAGATTGAGTCATTCTGCTCTGCAAACAGCAGATGTATTGTTAGAAGGGCAGTCAAAAGAACCTTTAATAAATGCATTAGATGAATTAAGAAAATTAACAGGAGCTTATTTTGATGGTTCCAAGCAGGTTTTTCAAGAGGTACTCCCTCAAGATAAACATCGTATAAAAGAATTATGTGAATTTATTTTACAAGAAGAAAAAGTAGAAGAACAAGCAGAGGCTATTAATGCATTAGCTAAAAGTTTAGAAGAAAAGGGGCAAGATAGTTCAACAATATCTAATTTACGTAAAAATGCTGAGGAGAAAAGGATTCTTGGTAAATCCATTAGGGAGCTATTGAAAAGAGCAACAGCTTAAACTCTACAAAAATTAAATGGTTGGGTGGTTGTTCGGACGCTCGTGCTTGCCACCGGGATAATTCGACCCAGCTCGCATCGGGCGAACGATCTCCACCACCAGTCCCGCTTAAAAATTGTAGATGAGCTAAAAACCTTGCCCAGTTTTGTTTGACGATTCCAAACGCCTAGATCGATTCCAAATTCTAATTCGCGGCTTCCGCTTTCTCCGCCAACAGGTGACATAACAATTAAATCTCCGGAGTTCGTTCTCTCTAAACGCAAGTCTTGATTTTTGATGCAGAGTTGATAGAACTGCTCGTCAGTAAGGTGGGTGGTACTGAGATCCAAGGTGAGTAGCATCATCGTTGCCTCGGAGATGTTTATTATAATGATGCCTCATTTTCACTCAAAAAGCGCCCGCTCTACTTTGCGTTCTAGGTGGAGGCGATCGCGCTCTTCATCCGGTGTAAGTTCTTCGGTGTCAACAACTTCAAGGGAAAGGACTCACATAGATCATATTCCCCGGTTGTGAATAATCTCCTGGTATGCTTGGGCTGCGGGGGTTGGTATTCGTTTGAGGTCTTTGTCGCGATCTAGTTCAATGTGGTATAGTCCAAAATCACTGTTTTGATTGAATTTTAAACCCCACTCGCGGTTGGAAGTTATACTCCAGCACACGTAGCCAGCGACTTTGACGCCATGATGATGAGCACGCTGAACTTCGCGGATATGTTGACGAAGATAAGTGGCGCGATCGATTCCATCAGCGATATCTACTGAACCATTTTCGATAATTAAAATTTCTTTGTCAGGAAATAGTTGAGCATGGAATTTCAGCATGTCGTAAAGTACTCCTGGCCAAACTGGGGCGCGGTTGAAGCGACCAAAGGCTGCATCCATTAATTGTTGAATGCGATGTATTCCTAGGTTGCGAATACCCCAGTAATAATCAAAGCCGACAAAGTCTTGCTGACCGATACATTCTGCGGGACAGAGGAATGTCGGTAATTGACCCGCCATACCTAAGTGCCACCAGTTCGTGGTTAAAGATGTTGAGAGTATACTTAATGGTTTGAGGATTGGATCGAGGATTTGGACTAGCGATCGCACCAAGGAAATTCGCTGTTGTGGTTTTACAGGATAAAAGACAACTTTGCTCGAATCACCAAAAATGTGTTGAGCAACAGCCTTTGCTAAATCAATTTCCAATCCACTCAATTTTTTGGTCTGAGGGTCGCGGTAGCCAAAACCCAGCATGTCTTCTCTGACACCAATCACAATATAACCACGATCTTGAATCCGGCGCAGCACTGTCTTCGCCTTTGCTAAAGGTAATGGTGTTGAATTTACTGCCGTATTACTACTAGTATCAGCTAGAGATAGGCTGATTAATTGCGGTGGTTGGGGTATGTGTTGACCGGGAAAGTACTGAGCATAATTTTGTGTCCATGAGCCGGATGCTAGAGAGTGCTGGATTGCAAAATTAACGGCGTCGAGCAATTCTTGATTACCTTGAGCAACAGCCGCCGCATATGGTTCCTTGCTCAGTTTGCCACCTGTCAAACGGTACTGATTTGGATATTGCTGCATAATTAGGCGCAGGGCTGTGTCATCACCTAAGAGGGCGGTAACTTCGTCGTAATCTACTATTTTCAACGCTTCTTGATAATCACGGGCAACGTGGACAATAGTTTGAGGCAATCTTTGCCGGACGGTACTTTCGGCGGTGGTGCCTTTAACTACAACTACTGTTCGTCCGATTAGGTCTTCTAGTTGATGAATATTTCTTTTGTACTTGACTAACAGCGTCTGATGTGCAGTGTAATAAACGGCTGAGAAAGCTACTTGATTTTCCCGATCGCGAGTTACTGTCAATGCAGCGATCGCTACATCCACATCACCATGCTCTACCAAAGCTCTCTCGGTGAAGCGTTTTCCTTGATTATTTAAGTTTTCTTGAGAACGCAAATTTTTCACATTCCCGTCAACCAGCTTTTGCAGCCAAAGTGGTAAACCCAGCAACATCGGATTAACACCAACCATTGCTTGAGGATTAACTTGTTTAATCACCGTCCGGGCTGTAGTATGTGCCAAAAACAGGTTTCGCATCAGCGCCGACACTGCGCTCATTTGGTCAGCGAAACTGCTACCTACCGGCAAACCAGGTGGCATAAAATAAGCTTGCTCCCACCAAGGCTTAGTATATCCGTAGATTAACTGGCTTGGTTCATTAAATGTAATCCAGTAACGGGCTTGGTTACCTAAGCGTTTGGCGACTTCTCCCACATAACGAGCATAGATTGCGGGAAACTCTGGTGCAATTAGTCCACCGCGAGCTTCAACATGAATTGGCCAAGTGAAATGATGTAAAGTCACGATTGGCTCCATCCCCACCTCTTGAATAGTCTGTAATAGGTGGCGGTAATGGTTGAAGACTTTTTCGTCAAAATTACCAGGAGTTGGTTCAACTCGCGACCAGGCGATTGAAAAGCGAAAGGCTTTACAGCCGAGGGATTTTGCCAACAGGATATCTTCAGGATAGCGATCCCAAAAATCAGTGGCTTTTCCCCTAGGCGTCAAAGCGCGACGTTGTTCCCACACATCGCGAATATCTTCGCAACCTGGGTCATAAGATTCACATTGGTGGTCTGCTGTAGCAACACCAAACAAAAAAGATTCAGGTAGAGGCGGAACAGAACCATCGCGCATTATAAAGTAAATCCTTTACTGAGCTTTATCTGACACGGTTCAAAACACTACTGAATTTTAAGCTTTAAGTTTCGCGAAAACGCATAAAGATGATACAGAGATCCAATTTTATTACTGACATTCCCGAAATTAAAGCTGATGTTTTTGCTTTCAAGCAGCACAAATACCGTATTGAGGTAAGAGTTCGTGAATAATGTAAAAATGATGTGCTTGCAAGGCATCGTGGAATAATTTCCAATTACTGGTTAAAAATTCTGGCTTGTAGGGAAATATCTCGTTGTCCGAATCCACCATTTTTTCTGTACCTAAGGCATAATACTTCCAAGAGTTTTTACCTTTAGGAATATAAGTCACATCTGCACAGCCAAAGCTGAATTTACCTACAGATATTGCCTCTAACCATTTTTGATGCCTGACATCGCGATCGTCATCAGTGATATTCCGCAGCATGTGTGAAATTATAGCTTTGTCATCAGCCGGAATTCCCGCTACTTCAGCCTCAGGGTCGCCAGCTAAATAACGTTGCATCGCCATACACATATTTTCCGCAGCCTCTTCAAAGTCTCGCGGATTGTCTCTGCTAACTTTCTCACCGCGACCATTAGTATAACCCCACTTTAAAAAGGGTTTATCAGGCTGGCTGAGTACCGCCCCATGTCCTAGTGGTAAAGCTTCATTGACAAAATAAGTTTTGAGACGATCCATGAGTTTGCGATCGGGATTACCATTACCATCAACCAGAATTCTCGCTTGATTAATGACGTGGTTAATCCCCGCAAAGCCTTGATGCGCCCAGGTATCTACAAACACATGCATTGTAATCCCCAGCCTGTGTAATCCATACAGAGTGTGCCGGCGATTTATGCACTCGCGTACCATGTCTCTAGCGACATAACTATTAGGACGACAAATAAGTTTTTCAATAAATGTACCTTCTGGATCTTCATGGGCAGGAAGACTACCATTTCCCGGTAAAAAATGAAAAGGAATCCATACCCGATGATTAGCTAAGTCCTGAAAGTTACGATAATCTAGCATTTTATGGGCGGAACTAATGCGACAAAATAAAGAGTCGTTATCAAATTTAATTAAACCAGCATTAATCGCATCATCTACATACTGAGCGCTATAGGCAACAATATCGGCTTGAGCATGTGTAAATCCAGCTAAACGAGCAACAACGTAAGTAACTCCGTGGTGAAAATCAATTTGCATCTTTGTACTTGCCTATATTTACCATTGTGATTATGATGTAAAAAATCTTCTATGCCAATTATTATTGGATACTAAGTCACAAATAAAAATGTAAATTTAATAACATGTTCGAGAAGGTTTTGGGCATCATTGATGTTTAATATACAGGTACTACCGTATTATTTTTCGTACTGAGTTATTTGGTATCCGGGAAGTTTTACACTTAATTTATTTGCGGAAATCAGTAAGTCTTTCGTGTACTCATATTTATTTGGCTGAGTCAATTAGGTAAGTTTCAAACGCGGAGTTCTTCGCAAAGGTGGCGCAGAGGATCGCGGAGGAATTCTCTGCGTAACTCTGCGCTACCTCTGCGTTCCTCCGCGTTTTTGGATTCCTTAACTTTCCTCAAGTTATAGCCATCGTTTTTTTTGAGAGTGACCCATAGAGTGATTGTGCCTAGATAAATACAGGTGAGGCGAACAATGGGTACTCAGTCGTTGGTGATTAATCTTGGTAGTGGTGATTTGTATCGGGGGTTTCCCCAGGTTGTTGCTCAATTGCGGACAGCAGGTTATTTTTTGCCGGAACAGTTTGTTGGTAGTTTACCACCAGCGCCGGATTTAGCGGAGTTGTATGCAAAGTGGCGTTTGGTTTATCAGGGTTGTGGAAGTCTGAATCACGTTTTTCGGGAACGTCCTTCTGTACCTGTTTCTGGGGAGGGTTTGGAGATAGAGATGAGTGGGATTACTCATGTCTCTTGTATCGATTTTCAGGATTTATGCAGTGAACTTCACCGCTGTATGAATAATTGGTTGGCTTGTGGAGGGTTTTTGAATATTGAGTTGCAGTTACGCTCAATTATTGACCCGACAGAGGCTTTGCAGGTGATTATTGAAACGGATGATGAGTTGTTACGTTGTTTGCCTTGGCATCGTTGGAATTTGGTGGGTGATTTTCCACTCTCCGAAACTTCTGTTTCTTATCTAGAGTATAAGCGTAACTTAGCTGCGAAGGTTTCTGTGGGGAATCGTCAGGTGAGGATCTTGATGGTTCTCGGTGATTCACTCGATTTGGCAAAGTCGCAGAGTACTCTCTCTAGTTTTGATGTGGAGGTTGTCTGTCTTGTGAATCCGACAAAGGCGGAGTTGACTACGCAGCTTTGGCATCCTGTTGGTTGGGATCTGTTGTTTTTTGATGATGATGGGGATAATATAGCTCAGCGGATGACGATTTTGCAGTTGGAGTCGGCTTTGAAGGCTGCGGTGGATAAAGGTTTACAGTTGGCTGTTTTTAATTCTCGCTCTGGATTGGCATCGGTGGGAATACAGATTCCGGTTGCTGTTGTGATGCGGGAACCTTTGCCAACTCAAATAGCTGATACTTTTTTTGAGCATTTTCTCTCGGCTTTTGCGGGGGAAGAATTATCTTTGTATTTAGCAGTTCAGCAAGCACGTCGGAAGTTGCAAGGTGTAGAGGATGAGTTTCCGGGTGCTTCTTGGTTGCCAATGATTTGCGTGAATCCCGCAGTTCAACTGCCGCTTTGGTCACAGTTGGGTAGACACACTCAGGCGGTTTCTGCCGATCATCGTTCCGCTATGCGTAGCAGTCCATTAAATCTCAATTGCGCCTAAGGCTTTAAGAGCATCTTTTTGAAACTTTGTAATTCCCTTCACTCCTGTAATATTAGTACCTCTATAAGGTCGTTCGGGATTTAGCATTTGTAAGCATTCACCCGTTTCGGCATCCCAAATTTGAATTGTTCCGTCTTTACTACCACTGGCAATTGCGGCTGTCTCTGTTGGGCTGAAAGTTAATGACGATCGCAGCGAGTGTCTTAAAACCGGCAACACTTTCAAGCAAGTCCCTGTCCGATCCCAAATTCTGATTGTTTGATCTAAGCTTCCACTGGCTAACATATTACCTGCTTTGTTAAAGGCAACTGACCAAACACTGTTGCTGTGTCCAGTGAGTATCTGTAGACATTCTCCGGTTTTTACTGACCAGACACGCACTGTCTCATCTCCACTAGCACTACAAATAACTTGCCCATCAGGACTGAAGGCGATCGCTTGGACTCGACTAGTGTGTCCTGCTAAAATTCTTAAACATTCTCCAGTGTCAACAGACCACAAACGAATCGTTTGGTCTTCACTACTGCTGGCGAGGATTTCTCCATCGGGGCTAAAAGTCGTACACCAAACCCAGGCTGTGTGACCAGAAAATATCTGGCGGCATCCTGTATCCAGCGACCACAAGCGAATTGTTTGATCGTCGCTACCACTAGCTAACAGTCCATCGCGACTAAAAGCAACTGATTGCACCCAATTGGTGTGACCTTGGAGAATTTGCAAACATTGTCCGGTACTGGTTGACCAGATACGAATAGTTTGATCAACGCTGCTACTTGCAAGCATTTGACCATCGGGGTGAAAAGCGACAGAAGTCACCCAGCCACGATGTCCGGTTAAGGTTTTATGGCATCCTGTATTTACATCCCACAGCCGCACATTTTGATCCGTGCTACCACTAGCTAGGAAATTACCTTGGTGGCTAAAGGCTACAGAAAATACGGAGTTGCTATAGCCTTTCAAAGTTTTGAAGCACCGACCCATCTTCACATCCCATAGCCGCACGGTTTGGTCTGTGCTACCACTGGCGACGGTATGACCATTGGCATTAAAAACGACAGAGAAAACTGAATTAGTGTGTCCCTGAAGGATCTGCAAGCATTTTCCTGTAACGATTTCCCAAACCCTGACGGTGCGGTCATCGCTAGCACTAACAAGCATTTGAGCATCAGGACTAAACGCCACAGACCGGACGCGGTTCGTAAAGCTATCGCCTTGAGGCAACGAATCACCATGTCCTGATAAGATCTTCAGGCACTGACCGGAGTTGACTTCCCAAAGTCGGATTGTAGAATCGGCACTACCACTTGCCAAAATATTATTACCACCAAAAGCCACTGACCACACGCGATCGCTATGCCCAACCAAAGTCTGACAGTATTCTTCATCCATCCAAAGCCGAATCGTACCATCGCTACTACCACTGGCGATTTGACCATCAGGGCTAAAGGCAACTGCAAGAATCTGACCTGTATGACCTGATAAAATTTGGCGACACTCACCCGTATCCACATCCCACAGTCTAACTATCGGTTCGTCGCCACCACTGGCGATTGTTTGACTATCAGGACTAAAAGCTATTGACCAAATCGAACTTGTATGTCCGACCAATACTTTCCGACATTCACCTGTGTTGACATCCCATAGCCGAATGGTTTTGTCACTGCTACAACTGGCTAAAGTCTGACCATCTGCACTAAAAACAATTAACCAAACCCAACCAACATGTCCCTCAAAATTCCATAAAAGTTGTCCTGTCGCCACTTCCCAAATCCGCAGTCCTCCCTCTGCATCCCCTGTAGCTAACAAAGTGCCATCGGGACTAAAAGCAACACCACCAAACACAAGCCCGAAGGTTTCCGCAAATACAGAGTGGCTTAAATCGGCATTGGTAAAATTGACTTCGTGTAAATGCACGCGCTGTAAATCAGCTTGCCAAATCACTAAATCGGAAAAGTCGTAATTAGTTAAACACGGTTGCAATTGACAAAGTAAATTTAATATGTTACCACCGGCATATCCAGTTTCTCGTGCCGATTTGCTGCGTAATTCACTCAAACATTCAACCAGCAGTTTTTCTAATTTGCTCTGTTTACCTACCTCAATTAATAAGCGGTCAAGAATTGGTTTTAATAGCAACCGAACTTGTGTTTCTCGCACATAGTCTTTAGCTTGCGCTTTCAGCAAAGTGTGACTACACAACATCTTCTTCAGTGTTGCTGGTGTTTTGAAGCCTGACTGAATTTCCAGGCAAACTTGCGCTACCAATCGCTCAGTTAGATACTCGATAACTACCGGCTGCAGCGAAAACTGGATGCGATCGCTTGATACCAGCTTTGCTTTCTCAATCAAAGAGCGTTGCTCTAAGGATTCTAAAGCATCGATTAAATCTTGTGGCGATTTCTGCGGAAAAATATCAGATTTTAATTCAGCAAATGTGGTAAAATCCCGATAGATGGCTAACCAATAAATTACTGTTTTTTCGGAATCAGAAAGCCGTTCAAATTGCTGATCGATTAAACTCCGGATATTGCCAAAAACAAAGGTCTGCTGGTTGAGAAAATCAGTAATATTACCATCAAATAATTTTTGAATCGTCGTCGCCATAATTTTTAATGCTAAAGGATTGCCAGCATAAGCGCTAACTAGCCGCTGCCATTCGTTTTTAGAGCCTTGGAAAGAACCTTTTAGCTGTAGGAGTTCTCGTCCATCGGCAGAATTCAACCCAGCTAACTGGAGAGTGCGAACACTACCGCTTGCGAGTTCCAACAAACTCACTTCTGGAGGTTTTTCTCGACTCGTCAGCACCAAACAGCTTTGATGGCGAATTTCTCCGATTTGGCGAAATATTTCACCATAGGCTTCATATCCTTGACGATAGCTGAGAGTCACCTGGATATCTTGAGATTGCAAGATTGTTTCCACATTGTCGAAAATTAGCAAACAACGTTGCGATCGCAAGTAATCTACTAAGCGCGAAATTTTTTGAGCAATATCGTCTTCGGCGTCTTGTTGCGGCAATAATAACTTGAGTAAATCGCTCAAAGTCTCTTCCGGTGGTGGCGCATTACGTAGCGATCGCCAAATTACCCATGTAAACTCACCTTGTAATTGTTGCGCCAGCTTGACAGAAAGCGCCGTTTTACCCATGCCTCCCATCCCTAACAAGGTGACAACCCGACACCGCTCATCTAAAATCCACTGTTGTAATTGCGTTAGTTCGGCAAGTCGTCCGTAAAACAAATCGACATCAATTGCATCTCCCCAATCTTGGCGCGTCTGCACCTCCTCCTCTACACTAGTTGTCACCGCAACCAAATTGCTAGCATCTAAGAGAATCCGCCGCTCAATCGCCGCCCGGAAATTCGTTTTATTAACTTTTTCACCGATAGCTTCAGAAAGCAGTTTCCATAACTTAGGTCCAACATCGTGCTTTAAATAAGCCGGAGAATAACCATAAGTATCCGCAATTTGATCGTAACTTTGACGCTGCCAAGACCACGACTCCCGCAACATAGCTTGCTGCAGGTCACTCAAGTGCGTGCCCAACCTAGCTTTCAGGAGCGCATCCGTAAATTTAAGTGCTTGCTCAATATCCATTGCGATCATGGGGGTTTCAAGGCTCACATTTTTTAGGTGTAAGTTGATTTACCTTATTATAGTGATTAGCATTCAAGCTAATTTAAAACAATAAATTTACTTACATAAGTATAATAATTTACAACTAATATGTTTGTATTCTTCTTTTAGCTCGATTTTCACAATTAGTTTTTGCATCTCACTAGACGCTGAAGCGTTTGAGATGAGAGAGCGCTAAAGCGCTACTACAAACCTTTATTTATTTGTGCTTACTTACTTAGTGATGTTTTTGTCTGATCGTCAAAATAATTTATTTTGAGTTATGAAATTGTTAACTACCCTTTGGAGAAACGTTTTTCAGCTACTCTTCCAGCGAACCACCTTAGTATTATTATTGATGTTGTGTGTAGCTATAGGTATAGCAATTAGCAATATGTCTGAGCTTTCATCCAGCTTAATCAAATCTCAGGCAATTCAAAATGCTGCCTTGTCGATCCAAACCTTAACTCAAGCCGGTAAACTCTACAACACTGCTGCCGTCGATCGCGCCAAAACAGTCCCAGGAATTATAGTTACCCACACTTACCTAACCGAAAAAGGCGCAATTCCCTTACCCTCAACCTTTGCGATTGAACTCGGTCAGCATATCAGCGAAAAAAATGCCGATATGTCAGTCCGCCTTTACAGCGATCTGCCATTTCCGTTACGGCGGGCAAAAGGAGGAGCGAGAGATGCATTTGAGCGAGATGCACTCAAAGCCTTAAGAAAAAATCCCCAAGCAAAATTCTCTCATTTTGAGCAGCAGAATGGTCACCTCACCTTACGCTACGGCGAAGCTAATATCATGGAAGCCAGCTGCATCAATTGCCATAACACCCACCCAGAAAGCCCGAAAAAAGATTGGGAAGTCGGGGATGTGGCTGGAGTCTGGGAAATTACGCAACCTCTAGATAATTTCGTCACCAAGGTACACCAACAGCTACAACAAACCTTTATCATGTTAGGAGGTATTTCTGGCTTAGGACTGTGCGGCGTAACACTCGTAGTTGGCAAACTCCGACAAACTGCCAAAGACTTAGAACGTAGAGTCAAAGAACGCACCGAAGATTTAGCCATAGCCAACACTGACCTAGAACAAAGAAACTTCTTAATTCGCCAAGTCTTCGGACGTTACCTCAGCGACACAGTCGTCGCCACCTTACTAGAAAGCCCAGAAGCACTCAAACTAGGCGGCGATCGCCGAAAAATTACCATCCTCACCTCAGATCTCCGGGGATTTACCTCCTTAGCAGAACGTTTACCACCAGAAGAAGTAATTAAAATTCTGAACATCTACCTCGAACACATGGCAGACGTAATTAATAATTACGAAGGAACGATTGATGAATTCATGGGAGATGGAATTTTAGTACTATTTGGTGCCCCGAAACCCAGAGACGGCGACGCCCTCAGAGCAGTAGCCTGTGCCTGTAACATGCAATTAGCGATGGGTGCAGTCAACAAAAAGATGAAAAGCTTAGGCTTACCAGAACTAGAAATGGGTATCGGGATCAACACAGGTGAAGTTGTCGTCGGCAATATAGGTTCCGACAAACGCACCAAATACGGCATAGTCGGCAGTCAAGTAAACCTCACCTATCGCATAGAATCCTACACCAAAGGCGGTCAAATTCTCATTTCCGAGCAGACACTTCAAGAAGTCAAATCAAACGTAAAAATTGCCTCACAAAGAGAAGTCCAACCTAAAGGTATCAGCAAACCAATTACTATCTACGAGGTATATGGTGTAGGTGGATTATATAACCTCTACCTACCGAAAGAAGAAGGAAACGCGGAGGTTCGCTGAGGTAGCGCAGAGGTTCGCAGAGGTTCTCCGCGCTCCTCCGCGTTCCCTCTGCGCTCTCCGCGTTTCAAAATTTGTCTAATTGGAGCAAAGTACTTAATAATACCTCTGTTCCTTGGGTACATTGTTCAGGAGATGTATACTCTTCCTCTGAATGGCTAATACCTTCGCGACTAGGGACAAAAATCATTCCCATGTCGGTGATTTTTCCCATTTCTTGAGCATCGTGACTGGCTCGACTGGGGAGATAATTGTATGTTAAGCCGATTTGCTGACAAGCTTGGACGATTTTTTCTCGGATGTGGGGTGCGGCTGGTGCGCCTTCGACTCGTAAGGTGGGGGTAATGGTGATTTCGGTTTGGGTGGCTTTAGCGATCGCTTGAATTTGCTGTTGCAACTGTTCGACTAAGTTATCTACATGATTTAGGGATAAGTCCCGAATATCGAGGGTTGTATCGACTTGGGCTGGAACTATGTTGGCGGCGTTGGGCCAGACGTTTAGGCTACCGACTGTGGCTACTTGATCGCCTGGTGTTTCTGTGGCTAGGTGGTTGACGGCTAGGACTATTTGTGCTGCTGCTACTAGGGCATCGCGGCGCATGTTCATTGGTGTTGTCCCGGCGTGATTGGGGCGACCTGTAATGGCTATCGCATATCGAGTTTGGCTGACAATTCCTTGGACTACGCCTATTTCTTTGCCAATTGTTTCTAGTACGCCTCCTTGTTCGACGTGTAGTTCGACGAATGCGGCTAGATCGACTTTGCTGCGTTTTGCTGTTGCTAGTTGTTCCCAGTTACCGCCAACTGCTTCTAAACAGGTTTGGATTGATGTCCCATCACGACGACGATAAAATTCTGGATCTTGAATATAAGTACCGGCGATCGCTTTACACCCGATCATGCTAGTTTCTTCGTCGGTAAAAACTATAACTTCAAATGGATGCGCTAGCTGGATTGAGTTTTCTCGTAACACTCTGGCGACTTCAATTCCGGCGAGTACTCCTAATGTCCCATCGTAGCGTCCACCTGAAGGTACTGTATCAATGTGCGAGCCGGTGACTAAGGCTGGTGCGCCGATAACTCGTCCTGCATAGGTACCAATGATATTTCCGGCTGCATCAATCCTCACTGTCATCCCTGCTTCTACCATCCATTTTTGGATTAACTGGCGAGCTAGTATGTCCTCTGGACTATAAGCTATCCGTTTTACCCCACCATTGGACAGCTGACCAATCTCAGCTAGTTTGTTAATGCTAAGATTCAGGCGATCGCTGTTAATTGTCGGGGTTAAGGTCTTCATCAGCCCATTTATTTTTTGACTATTTTATTATTGTATACTGTGTACATATACATTTTATGAAAAAGTATAATGTATTATTAGATACAAATATCAAAAACTAAGATAGATATAGGGCCATACGAAAGAAGACCAGGAGGGTCATTTGGTTTCATCCCTGCGATCGGTTCAGCGAACCCAATCTTTACATATTCAAACTTATCAAGCATTACGGGCGGCGATTATTTCTGGGGAATTATCTCCAGGTGAAAGGTTAGTCGAAACTCATTTAGCCCAAATGCTGCAAGTAAGCCGGACGCCGATTCGTGAAGCAATACGGCAATTACAGCAAGAGTATCTTGTTGTCTTAGATGGCAGTGGGGCGATGCGTGTAGCGACAATCTCGATCGCGGATGCGGTGCATTTGTATGATTGTCGCATTGCTCTAGAGGAGCTTTCAGTGGTTGGAGCCTGCGAAAATGCTACTCAAGAGCAACTCCAGGCGCTTCACCTGATGGTGCAAGAAGCTGAGCAACTGATGTTGAGTTTACCCTCGCTGACAAATACGTTGCAGCGGCTGGATTTAGATAGTCGTTTTCATCGGCTGTTGGCGCGGAGTTCTGGTAATCTATGGCTAGTGTCTCTCCTCGACCAAGTATTTGATAAGATGGCGCTGCTGAGAATTCAGACAACCCAAAGTAATCCGGATGTTCTGGAAATTCGCCTGGAGCATCGTTTAATTTACCAAGCAGTGAGCGATCGCAATTCAAAAGATGCAGTCGCAGCCATCAAACAACACTTGAAATCCAGTCAGGAGCGCGTGACCAAGGCAATTCAGCAATTGAAATTTGAGTAGAAATCATGACCCAATCCCCAACCGGAGTAAAACGTTTTTTTATCTGTGGTTCAGCTTTGCGCGGACAACCCGACCACAAAAATCTTCAATCGGCGGTATTTGTTAAGGAAGCAACCACTCAACCTCGCTATCGGTTGCACGCAGTTGCTGATGGTTGGCATCCGGGAATTTACGAAGTTGAGGTGGGAGGAATTTCGATCCCCGGAGAAGTCTACGAATTAACAAATACACAGTATGATTATTTGCTGTCTACTGAGCCTCCTGATTTGTATCCAGCCGAGATCGTGCTGGAAGATGGTGAAGTGCTAACAGCGATGCTGTACCCACAAAAATTAGTGACTCAGCATGGTTGGACAGACATCTCCAACTACGGTGGTTGGGCTAACTATAAAGAAGCCTCTGGTTGATGATGGGTGTGCCAATGTCGAGCAATATCAACTCGCCGACATAACCATACTTGTGGATGCTGCTTGACATAATCGAGGAATCGTGCTAAAGCCGCAGCCCTTCCTGGTCTACCAGCTAGGCGACAATGTAACCCGACACTCATCATCTTCGGTGCAGTGTCGCCTTCTGTGTAAAGAACATCGAAAGCATCCCGCAGGTAGGCGAAGAACTGGTCGCCGGAGTTAAATCCTTGGTTGGTAGCAAAGCGCATGTCATTGTTATCCAAAGTGTAAGGAATTACTAAATGAGGTTTGCCGTAGTCATGTACCCAATAAGGTAAGTCATCGGCATAACTGTCAGCATCGTAGAGAAATCCGCCTTCTTCAACTGCCAAACGCCGACTATTAGGGCTGGTTCGTCCTGTATACCAACCCAAAGGACGACTACCAGTAACTTGAGTATGGATAGCGATCGCTTTTTCTAAATGTTCGCGTTCGGTTTCTTCGCCAATATACTGGTAGTCAATCCAACGCCAACCATGACTGGCAATTTCCCAATTTGTAGCTAACATGGCAGCGACAGCCTCCGGATTGCGAGCTAGTGCCATCGCGACGCCGTAAACTGTAACTGGAATCTGGCGATCGCTAAACATTCGATGTAATCGCCAAAAGCCAGCTCGACTACCATATTCATAAATCGATTCCATATTCATGTGGCGCACCCCAGCCAGCGCTTGCGCTCCGACAATCTCTGATAAAAAAGCTTCTGAGGCAACATCACCATGTAGAATACAGTTCTCGCTACCTTCTTCGTAGTTGATCACAAACTGTACGGCAATGCGAGCATTATCTGGCCATTGCGGATGAGGTGGATTTTGCCCATAGCCAACCATATTTCGGGGATAATTAGACATCGTCATGGTCTCCTCTGTGTGATTTGGTTGCCAGTCAACAAGTTATTAAATTAGAATAAATTATATTAAGAATTATGAATTAAAATCCATGCCAAGTAGTTCAGTTGGCAACAGTAAAAACCGCGTCATCGTCGTCGGTGCCGGAATTGGTGGTCTCACAACTGCGGCGCTGTTAGCCCATAGAGGTTACAGTGTATTAATCCTCGACCAAGCACTAGTCCCTGGAGGATGTGCATCGACATTTAAACGCCACGGATTTACTTTTGATGTAGGGGCGACGCAAGTAGCAGGTTTAGAACCGGGAGGAATCCATCACCGGATTTTTACAGAACTAGGTATAGATATTCCTGAAGCCACATATTGCGATCCAGCATGTGCGGTATACTTACCAGGCGAAACCTCACCCATTAACGTTTGGCGCGACCCCGACAAATGGCGAGAGGAAAGACAGCGCCAATTTCCTGGTAGTGAACCTTTTTGGCAATTATTAGCATCTTTATTTAAACCTAGCTGGCAATTTCAAGGACGCGACCCAGTTCTTCCACCGCGTAACGTCTGGGATTTATGGCAATTAACTAAGGCATTACGTCCAAATACATTTATTACTGTCCCCTACAGTTTATTTACAGTCGGCGATGCCTTGCGGGCTTACAAATTAGAACACGACCAGCGACTGCGGACATTTTTAGACTTGCAACTCAAACTCTACTCTCAGGTAGATGCTGAAGAAACAGCATTATTGTACGCCGCAACAGCATTGAGCGTATCGCAATCACCACAAGGATTATTTCATCTTCAAGGTAGTATGCAAGTATTAAGCGATCGCTTAGTTTCCGCCTTGAAAAGAGATGGCGGTAAAATCCTGCTGCGCCACACAGTCGAAAAAATCGAAGTTCAAAAAGGCAAAGTCACAGCCGTAGTTATCAAAAACCAGAAAACTGAGGAAGTGTGGACAGAACCCGCCGACCATGTAGTAGCCAATGTCACAGTGCAAAACCTAGTTAAATTACTAGATAAGAAAGCACCCAAAGGCTATCAAAATCGCGTCGCCAAATTACCACCTGCCTCCGGAGCATTTGTCGTCTATATCGGCGTGGAAGAAAGCGCCATTCCCGCAGGCTGTCCACCACACCTACAATTTCTCTACAATGCAGATGGTCCGATTGGCGAAAATAATTCTCTGTTTGTCTCCGTCAGTCATCATGGAGATGGTCGTGCGCTGGAAGGAAAAGCGACAATTATTGCTTCTTCCTTCGTCGATCCGACACCTTGGTGGGATGGAAACTACGAAGCATTGAAACAAAAATTTACAAACGAGGCGATCGCCCATCTTTCCCAATACTTCCATTTAAAACCAGAAACAATCATCCACGTCGAAGCAGCCACACCAAAAACATTTGCTCATTATACAGGGCGCGATCGCGGCATAGTCGGCGGCATTGGGCAAAGAATACGCACCTTTGGTCCATTTGGTTTCGCCAATCGCACACCCATAAAACACTTGTGGCTAGTGGGAGACTCCACCCATCCCGGAGAAGGGACAGCCGGAGTCAGTTATTCGGCGCTAACTGTCGTCAAGCAAATAGAGGTGGAGAAATGAAGGTGAGCCTATTACCGATCAGTCGTAGTTGATTCCGGCGTTGTCACTACCTTGGGAGCCGGTGGGTTAAGATACTTATCCCAGATACTGATTTGTTCTTGGGCGGCTCTGTAAGCATCGGTACCACGGGGGATGCGTCGTGCTATATCTATGCCACCCTGGACATCGTACTCACCACGCGATCGCGCCATACTCAGGAGTTGTTCACTCCATTGGTCAATTGCGGGATTGACATCGTTGCGTAGTTGGCTACTTCTGGGGACGCGACCGGCTAATCGAATTGCGTCGGCGATGGCTTCTGGGGTGCCTTTCAAGGCGATTTGCTGAGCGTTACGCCAATTTTCGCGAGCCCGAATTTGGGATTCCCAATCTTCGATTACGGATTCAGCGTCACCGGAAAGCGCTCTTCCGGGGGTAATTTGTTTGGCTGCAGCTATTGCCGCTGGTAGGTCGCCGTTGCTAGCTAGTGCTCTTGCTTGATCTAATATTGGTTGGTCTTGAATCCGCTGGATTTTTCGCGTCCAAGTTCTAGCTTTTGTTTGAGCAGTTTGGTATAATGCTCGACCGCTTCTGATTTGGCTGGCTTCAGTGATTGCGGCTTGTAAGGAGTTTGCGTCCTCCATTAAGGCTAGTTGTTCAGCGCGGTCTAGGTAAGGTTGGTCTTGAATGGTCTCAATTTGACCTTGCCATTGATTGATTTGTTTGCGGGCTTCTTGACCACGGGGGTTGTTTCTGGGGACGAGTTGGGCTTCGCCGATGGCTACAGCTAATTGAGGAATTGTGCCTTGTTGCGCTAAATCTCTGGCTCTTTGGATGTGGGCTACATCTTGAATTTCTAATTGCCAGCGAGCTATTAATTGTTGGGCTTTGTTGTGTAACGGGCGATTGTCAGCAATTTGCTGGGCTTGGGAAATTGCAGTTTGTAAACCGGCGACTGTACCCATCCAAGCGCTGCGATTGGCTTCGGCAATGTTGATAAAGTCTTCGGTTTCCAATTCCATTCCCGTAATTTTGGGAATTTCGCGGGCAATCGCGATCGCTTCGTCGGCGTTACGTTGATCTAGTTTATTTTGAGCTAAGTCGAGCAATTTGTGTCCGAAATCGGGAATTGCTTTTTGAGCATCTTGGTAAACGTAGCTGGTGGAGGCGATGGACTGCGCTATCTTGATGGCGGTCATGATGTCTTGGGCGACGCCATTTTTCGCTAAGCTTTGGGCTTTTGCTAGTTTATTGCTGTCTTCTCGCGCTACGTTAATCAGCATGTTTAGCTGATCGTATTTGGTAGTTGCCCAATATTTGTTACTGACATTGAGCAAGTGTGCTGATGCCATAAAAGCATCGTGCCAATGTTGTTTGCGTAATTGAACTTCTGCTTCTTGATAAAATCCGACTGCTTTTGACCAAGTTGCTTGCCAATCGGTAATCTGTTTTTCTACCGATTTGTGCGCGGAAACATTATCGGGAATTTTGCGAGCAGTAGCGATCGCTTCATCTAATCTTCCGGCTTGAAAACTTTGATCTGCTAACTTTAAGATTTGTTGCGCCCAGTCTTCAATCAGTCCGTTGACTTGACTATGGAGTGGATGGTCGGCTGGTAGGCTTTCGAGGAGAGCGATCGCCTGCAATAAATCGTTAACCGTCTGTTTAGAGGCTGCTAGCTGAGCACAGTGTAAACGTACTGATGCCGAAGCCAATGGCCAAAAAATTGCCGGACAGTTAGGTGCTGTTGGCAATTTCAGCAGCATTGTAAAGGAAATAAAGGCAATACTGCCGGGGATCAATGCTCCTAATACTGCCCACAATGCCCAGTTATTCACCCATCGCCGTCTGCGGACACCTGTTTTTGGTGGGGTGGCGGTAATTGGTTCATTATTCTTTGTCTTGTGTTGCGGCACCGACTTAGGAGCGGAGCCACCATTCGGGAATTGAGACGGCGTTGTATCGCCGACCCCATTGGATAATCGGCTGGTTGGATCTGGCTTTGAGTCTCTTGGAGACCAACCTTCAGGAATGCCCCGCTCTGTCATTGCTCACACCAAAATAATCGTACAGCGGACTCGGACTAGGTAGAAAAACTTATAATTGTCATCCTAACGAGTCCGATTGAAAAGTCAATTGCGGAAAACATTACTCTATCACACCAGTAAACATTCAAAAATGGAGTATTAAATAATACTTTAGCCGCTAACTGAAGATTCTGTTTGTAATTCGGTAATCAGTTCTGCCAATTGTTCGCTGCTTGCCTGGTAAACTTCATTACAAAATTCGCAAATTGCCTCCGCTCCATGATCTTTGTTAATCATGTCTTGCAGTTCCTCTTCGCCTAAGATTTTCAGTGCTCCGAGGACGCGATTAAAAGAACAACCGCAATGGAAGTTGAGCATTTGGGTTTCGGGAAAAATCACCAGTCCCATATCCCACAACAGATCGTTTAAGATGTCGCTGAGAGATTTGCCTGAGAGCAGTAATGGTGTAAATCCTTCTAACTGGGCGACGCGAGATTCTAAGGCTGCGACCAAAGCTTCATCTGTAGCGGCTTTAGGCAACACTTGTAATAACAAGCCACCAGATGCGGCTACGCCTTGTGCGCCGACAAATACACCTAAAACAACAGCGGAAGGGGTTTGCTCAGAATTGACTAAGTAGTGAGTCATATCTTCCCCAATTTCACCAGAAACTAGTTCGACTGTGCTGGAGTAAGGATAGCCATAGCCAACATCACGCACGACGTAAAGATAACCTTTGCCGACTGCACCGCCAACGTCTAATTTACCCTTGTCATTTGGTGGCAATTCAATCGCTGGGTTTTCTACGTAACCGCGTACCGTTCCATCTAAACCCGCGTCTACAAGCATCCCTCCCAAAGGACCATTGCCTTTGACCCGGATATTTACCCTAGACCCAGTTCGCTTCATGCTAGATGCCAACAATAGACCTGCTGACATGGTACGACCTAATGCAGCCGTTGCTACATACGAAAGTTTGTGCCGCTGGCGGGCTTCTTCTGTCAACCGTGTGGTGATAACACCTACGGCCCGAATCCCTCCCTCTGCTGCAGTGGCGCGAATTAACTGATCCGCCATGAAAAACCTTACATTTCTTTACGTTCTATTTTCTATTGTAGGTCGGGAGTTCGGTCGTGGGGGAGTAGGGCAGGGGGGGGAGACTTATGGGTGATATTTTTGGCATACTAGTAGGGATTACATATGGCTCACGCCACGCTTGCCAAATGCTAGGTAACTTTCAAAAAAGTCAAATTCGGATTGAAGTTGAAGCAACAGCTGCGATGATTCGCGATAGTTTGCTGAAACCAGAGATGGTACAAAAATGGTCTTTACAGCATTTTAAAGCGGGAATGCCGGAACAACTGCATTCAGGTCTGACTTTTACTAGTTGGACTGGTCCTGTGGCGATTCACCACCAAGTGCAAGTAGCTACGCCAGAATGTTTACGTCTGATCCTCAGCCAAGGGATTGACGGTTTTCATGAATGGTACTGGGGAGAAGGTTGGGTACAGTCCCGCGTAGAAGGAATATCTCTATTACCAATTTCTTTAGGCCAAACTTTCAGTTTGCTAAGTTTGCGGCAGTTTCTAAAGACACAAAAGCCCTAACTTCTGTATTAATTATCCTCAGTCTTCCAAATTCTTCCCTTCTTCCCTTCTTCCCTTCTTCCTTTGTGCTCTAACGCCTTCGCTGCGCTGACGCTAACGCTGCGCTGACGCTGCGTTAATGTGTCCTAACGCCTGACGGCTAACGCCTAACGGCTTCGCTTCGCTAGCGCTTCGCTAATGTGGTTCGCAAGATTCTTGGCAAAATTTGTATAAATGGAATTTATTACAGTTTTAGGATTATTTGCAGGGTCTCTAACTACTTTGGCTTTTTTACCACAGATGTTTCATACCTGGCAAACGAAGTCAGCTAAAGATGTTTCTTTGTTGACGTTAATTACTTTCATTGCTGGAGTGTTTTTGTGGTTGCTGTATGGCATTTATCTGCAAGCTTTGCCGATTATTCTTGCTAATGGGGTGACATTGCTTTTTAACCTGATAATTCTATGGCTTAAAATAAAATATAGATAAACTTGCTGTTAGATATTCCGTGACTTCATCTGTATTCGCTGCTGAACGCTTGCTATTTACCCCGGCTTCTCCTGACCTAGACGCTATCCCTGTCATTTTTGCCTTTCCTAACGAGTATACGGTGGGGATCACTAGTCTTGGCTATCAAATAGTCTGGGCAAATTTGGCAACGCGTTCCGATGTGGCTGTGAGTCGCTTATTTACTGATGTTAGTGAACACTTACCTAGAAATCCAGAGTTATTGGGTTTTTCGCTGTCTTGGGAATTAGATTATGCGAATATTCTCAATATGCTGGAATCGCTCCAGAACCCGATTCGCGCGGAAAAGCGAACAGATATGCACCCGCTAATTTTTGGCGGTGGTCCGGTGTTGACGGCGAATCCTGAACCTTTTGCTGATTTCTTTGATGTCGTCTTGCTGGGTGATGGGGAAAATCTGTTGGGTAATTTTATTGATGCTTATAAAGCAGTTAGAACCGCCGACAGACAAACACAGCTGAAAGCACTGGCGCAAGTTCCTGGTGTTTATGTTCCCAGTTTGTATACGGTTGCATATGAATATGGTGGCGGGATTAAATCGATTCAACCGATCGCGTCTGATATTCCTGTAGTAGTCGAAAAGCAAACTTATCGCGGTAATGTTCTCTCAGCTTCGACTGTGGTGACAGAACTCGCTGCTTGGGAAAACATTTTTATGGTGGAGGTGGTGCGAAGTTGTCCGGAAATGTGTCGCTTTTGTTTAGCTAGTTATCTCACTTTACCTTTTCGGACAGCTAGTTTTACCGATTCTTTGATTCCGGCGATCGCTTCCGGGTTGGCTGTAACCAATCGCCTAGGATTGTTGGGTGCTTCGGTGACTCAGCATCCGGAATTTACGGAGTTGTTAGATTATCTCGGTCAGCCGCAATATGATGATGTGCGTTTGAGCATTGCTTCAGTGCGGACGAATACGGTGACGGTGAAATTAGCAGAGACTTTGGCGAAACGAGACACGCGATCACTCACAATTGCGGTGGAAAGTGGTTCGCCAAGATTACGGCGGATTGTTAACAAAAAGTTAGAATCCGAAGAGATTGTCCAAGCGGCTGTGAATGCTAAGACTGGCGGGTTGAAGGGGTTGAAGCTTTATGGGATGGTGGGGATTCCGGGTGAAGAACCTGAAGATTTAGATGACACGGTGGCGATGATGCGATCGCTAAAAAAAGCTGCTCCTGGATTGCGTTTAACTTGGGGATGTAGTACCTTTGTCCCGAAGGCTCATACTCCTTTCCAGTGGATGGGAGTAAGTCGGCAAGCGGAAAAAAGATTGCAGGAGTTACAAAAACAACTCAAACCGCAAGGAATTGAGTTTCGCCCAGAAAGTTACAATTGGTCAATAATTCAAGCTTTGTTGTCGAGAGGCGATCGGCGATTATCCCATTTGCTAGAACTTACTCGGAGTTTTGGCGATTCGTTAGGAAGTTACCGTCGTGCTTTTAAACAGCTAAAAGGGGAAATTCCCGATTTAGATTTTTATGTTCATGCTGACTGGTCAACAGATATAGTATTACCTTGGAGTCATTTGCTCGGTCCGTTGCCGCAGTCAACATTAGTCAAACATTTGGCTGATGCTACAAGTCAATTTAAACCTACCTTAATATCACCAGCAAGTTAATGCAAAACACCGCTGAATTTTACTGTGCCCACTGCGGCGAACCAAACTTAACATTTATTGACGTGAGTGCTGGCGGACAGCAAACTTATGTTGAGGATTGTCAGGTATGCTGTAACCCAAATATTCTCTATGTGCGGATTGATGAAGAAACCTTGGATATTGAGATTGATAGCGAGTGTGAAAGCTAAGATATTAATGTTAGACAAAGATTAGCTTTGATTTGGTTTTGATGCACGCGATCGTGCTGTGTAGTAAAATAAAGTCAGTTGGCTAGAGATCTTGCGCCATGTATCAAACAAATTCACCACGTCCGGCTCATGAAACCCTGCCCACAATGTACGATTTGCCGAGTGAATTGGTAGGGGAAACAGGATTGCCAGACGAATTTCATCGCATTCAAGCGGCTTTATTGCGGGAAACTTGTCAACCGTCTAACTATCCTACGGATGAAGTATTCACTGCTATTGACCTCAATCTTTACTATGATGTCCGTCATCCCCAGTGGTATAAGCGTCCTGATTGGTTTTTGGTTGTAGATGTCTCTCGTTTTAGTCAACAGCAAGAACTCAGGTTAAGTTATGTGATCTGGCAAGAAGGGGTGACTCCACTTCTAGTTGTCGAACTACTTTCACCAGGGACAGAAGCAGAGGATTTGGGGCAAACTTTGCGCGATGTCAACAAACCGCCGACAAAATGGGAAGTGTATGAGCGTATTTTGCGAGTCCCTTATTATGTGGTGTATGACCGCTACGAAAATAAT
>JBBQRU010000079.1:0-24500 GCA_038214545.1 Cyanophyceae cyanobacterium
GACAGCCCGAACCTCAGTCACTTATGCCACAGCATTAATCGGTCTTTTCTACCTCCTCACCTTCATTCTCGGTTTCGGGGCGATGGCGTTGGTCGGTCAACCAGCAATCAAAGCGATCAATAAAAGCGGTAACATGGCAGCCCCAATGTTAGCCCAATACCTCGGTGGTGATATCTTCTTTGGCTTCATCTCCGCCGTTTCTTTCGCCACCATTTTAGCCGTAGTCGCCGGACTAACCCTTTCTGGTGCAGCCGCATTATCCCACGACTTATGGGTGAATGTCGTGCGCTCCGGTGAAGCCAACGAAACAGAACAACTCAAAGTAGCCCGTTTGGCAACAATTCTCCTCAGTTTTTTAGCAATGGTTCTCGGCATTGTCTTTAAAGGGCAAAACGTCGCTTACATGGTAGGCTTAGCATTTGCGATCGCTGCAAGTGCTAACTTCCCTGCCTTGCTCCTTTCCATGACCTGGCGACATTTCACTACCAACGGAGCCGTAGCTTCGATGTTAGTCGGCACCATTTCTTCCTTACTGCTGATTTATCTATCACCGACAATCCAAATAGATATACTGAAACAAGCAACAGCCGCCTTCCCGTTGAAAAATCCCGGATTGGTGAGTATTCCGTTGTCGTTTATTGTCGGAATTGTCGTTTCCTTACTCGCTACTGAGCAGCTTGCAGCAGACAAGTTTACCGAAACAGAAGACCGGATACACTTGGGAATAGACGCGTAAGAGTCTCACGCGTCAGCGAAACGTGAGCTTTACTGCACTTGAGCCGCAGGGAAAGCCCCAGGTCGCACAGCCAAGTTGACATTCTGCCCATTACGGCGCACCTGAATGTTAACCTCTGTCCCGACTTGGGTATTCTCTACGGCTTTTTGCACACTACCAGCATCTGTGACTGCTTGACCGTTGAGCTTCTCGATGACATCCCCAACGCGCATCCCGGCTTGGGCTGCTGGGGAATTGGGTAATACTTTGAAAACTAATACCCCGTGATCGGTATCAATCCGCAGACCTGCATTTGGATCGGCATTGATTTCTTGCTTGATTTCTGGGGTTAAGCCGATCATCTGCACTCCTAAGTAAGGATGCTGGAAGCTACCTGTACTTGCTAGTTGAGTGGCAACTTTTTGGGCAGTGTTGATGGGTACGGCAAAGCCTAAGCCTTGAGCACCTTGGATAATGGCTGTATTCATGCCAATCACTTCGCCACGCTCGTTCAGCAGCGGCCCACCGGAGTTTCCAGGGTTAATGGCAGCGTCTGTTTGAATATATTCTACACGGCGATCGGGACCACCAATATCACGGCTAGATCGTCCAGTTCCGCTGATAATGCCGGCGGTGACGGTGTTATCTAGACCTAGAGGGTTGCCAATCGCGATCGCCCATTGTCCTGGTTGTAAAGAATCTGAGTTACCTAAGGCAACTGAGGGTAAGTTGTCTCCTTGTATCTTGACTACCGCGACATCGGTCAGTTCGTCTTTACCTAGTACTTTACCTTTAAAACTGCGTCCGTCTTTGAGTCTGACTGTGACTGTGTCTGCACCAGCGACTACGTGAGCATTGGTGATAATGCGACCATCTTTACTGATGATGAAGCCGGAACCAGTACCTCGTTGCACCCGCTTTTCTGGGGTGGTTGCTCCGCTAGAACCAAAAAACTGACGGAAGAACGGATCGTTTAATTCATCGGGAATCTTACTAGTGACTGTCCGGGAAGAGTCAATCCGCACGACTGCAGGACCAACATTCCGCACCACGTTTGTGATTAAGTTAGTATCTGTACCTGCTGGTAATGGAGCGGCTATTGCCGGACTCACAGCTACACTAGATGCTTCTGATTGTAACTGTGTTTGATGGGAAGCCAAATAGCCACCAGCAAGTGTCATACCCGATCCTAGCAGCATCAGTGATAGATAGGTAGCTGCTTTGTTAATACTGCGTTTCTCTTTTGGCTGCTGATCTTGAGGGTTTTGCATTTGTCGGGAATAACTAAATTAAATAGTGGCTTACATTTTTCTATGGTAGACATTTTTTGTGGCAGTTTTGTTTCAGAGGTATTGCAAGATTGTTAAAAGTTTGATAAAGGAGTATTTATTACTCATTGATGAACTCCGGACGGGCTTTTTGAGTTGACTTCAGCTTCAGATCTAAACTCTCCCAGTTTTCCTGGTCTATTAGATCGATTAAATCATCCAAATTATGGCGGTATTGCTGTAACGATGCTAACAAGGCTTGCCGATTGTATCGTGCCATCATCACGCCTAATTCAGGATTGCCACCACCGACGCGGCTAGTATCGCGGAAGCCTGAACTTGCTAACTTTTGGGCTAATTCTAAAACTTCTGCTTCCTTCTCACTCATGCAAGCAGCAATTAAGGAGGCGCTAATCATCACAGGTAGATGGGAAATCCAACTGACGGCGCGGTCATGTTCTTCGGGACGACAGTGATAAATCGTCGCACCGAGCGATCGCCCAATTTTCTCTACAAGCATTGTTGCCGCAGTTGGTGTCGTTGTCGAGGGTGTCAGCACATACGGTTTACCGACAAATAAATTTCGTTGGGCGGCGTTGATTCCACTCTCCGCAGTTCCCGCCATTGGGTGTCCACCAACAAAATTCGGCCACAAAGGATTTATTGCTTCCACAATCGGTGTTTTCACGGAACCAACATCTGTCAACACCGTATCTGGAGACAAATAAGTTATTAGCTGCTCAATCTTGGGAACAATTAAAGACAGAGGGGTGCAAATAAATATAACCTCTGCTGCTGCCAAGTGCTTCAGGTCAACACTAGCATCATCCACGATGCCTAGGTCGATAGCCTGTTGACATGTTGATGTCCGCTGACTGACTCCCAAGACATGATGACCAAGCGATCGCAAATCCAAACCTAACGACCCGCCAATTAAACCTAACCCTAAAATTCCGATATTCATATGCGATTCCAACTGTCTAAACGAATCACTCACACATCTAACGGCATGAGCAATGCAATTTTACCAACCATCAAGTTGCGCTTGGGATCAAAGAGGTAGCCGGAATGACTGTTGAGGAACTGCTAGAAAAATACGCCGCCGGAATCAGAGACTTTATTGGTATTGACCTGAGTGAAGCTAATCTCAGTAGTGCTAAACTCAGCGGCGTGAATTTAAGTCGAGCCAATTTAAGTGTGGCAAATCTCAGTGGCGCAAATCTCACAGGTGCCAACCTCAGTTACACCAAGTTGAATGTGGCAAGATTGAGTGGAGTAAATCTCAGCAATGCTAACCTTAATCACGCTACTCTTAACGTCGCTAATTTGATTCGGGCTGATCTTAGTCGTGCTCAATTGATGCGGGCGAGACTTATCCGCGCCGAACTAATTCGCGCTGACCTTAGCCGTGCTGACTTATCAGAGGCGAATCTCAGCGGCGCTGATCTGCGAGAGGCGACACTTCGGCAAACAAATCTTCGCCATGCTAATTTTAGCGAAGCAATCATGAGAGGTAGTACGCTCACAGGAGCTAACTTAGAGCAAGCTAATTTAAATGTTGCGGATATGAGTCGCTGCGATTTAAGTGGCGCGAATCTACGTCAAGCCGAACTCCGACAGACCAACCTCAGCCGTGCTAACCTCAGCGGTGCTAACTTGAGTGGCGCAAATCTCCGCTGGGCTGATTTAAGTGGGGCGAATCTTCGCTGGACAGATTTAACTGATGCCAAATTGAGTGGCGCTAATTTACTCGGGGCAGATTTAAGTAATACTAATTTAACTAATGCTAGTTTAGTTCATGCTGATTTAACTCAGGCAAGATTAATTAAAGCCGAGTGGGTAGGCGCAGATTTAACAGAAGCTATTTTAACTGGGGCAAAACTTTACGCAGTATCGCGGTTTGGTTTGAAAACAGAAGGAATTACTTGTGAATGGATTGACTTGAGTCCCACAGGCGATCGCTCCTTAATTCAACAATTCAGCCCCGAACAAGCGCGAGCATTTTTCAATGGTAGTCCACCCACCATCCGCATCATTATTGATTGCGCTTTAGATCACGAAGCTAATTTTGCCCTCGCTGGTGCTTACTATCACATCGCCCAACAATACCCATTACTTTCCCAACCACCAAGTATTGAAATTTGGAAACGGCGGACAGTGCTGACATTCCCTGTCCAGCGCGACGAAGATTTATTTTCCAGCGCTTGTATGGCAATTTTACCTTTTAGTGATGTTACGCCTACACAGAAAAATATTTTTACAGCCGTGCAAATTATTGTCTCCCAAGATTTAGAGCGGTTGGGAATCAAACAGCCTCTTCAAGTGAAAAAATTAGACCAAGTTCTAGAGCGATCGCTCACCCAAGCCAATGCCATTCGCACGCTGAAAAAATTTCCGGGTGTCCTTGCCAAAATCGGCTTTTTTCAAGCGCCAACCCAAACAATCCTCACAAATTCCAACGCCCAATCCCTGATGATCCATGAACATTATCATTTTGGCAAAAAAATTGCCAATCCCGCAAACAACTCAACCGATGATTCCAGCGAAGCCACAAGGTTTCTCTTGCCACCTTTAAGTATGCTGGTCGATTTTGTGAAAGACTTTCATTATATAGCTGAGTAACGTAAGTTGATGAACGGACATTAATTCATGGAGGTGTATGATGCGCGATCGCTTTAATCAAATGATAGGTAGGACTCGGTTTGTGGTCTGTCGCATATTTCTCCACCTCGGAGGATCGGATGTTGCGCCAATTTTAGGAGTTCTCAATCAAGCCGCCCGTCAAGCGATGGATGCTGATGGCGATTTGCATGTTACAGGTGAAGCCCTAGTCACAATTTGCCAGTCTTTACTGCAAGCTGATGAATACTGGGTCTCAGCCGCGAATGAAGGCGAGGTGTATTGGAGTGAAGGCGAGGCGGGAGATTATGTCAACGAATTATTTACCGACTCAGCCCAACGCTACCTCAGCGAAGTCGATTTTAGCCCCAAATCTCCAGCAAATCAGCCGCTATCTATCCCCGTCACCAGCAACGTAGTCGTCATGATTACCGTCGCCAGTGAGGGAGAAGTCCCAGAGTTAGAAGCCGATCTTTCCAATGTCAATGACCTCAAACGCGGCTTAAAAGCTTTGATTAACTTGCAATATCAAGGCAAACTCCGAGCCGTTCAAATCCATTTCTCCCCAGCCCAGCTAGGCGACGAACTCACTAACGATCAGTTATTGCAGTACTTTCCCGAATTGATTCCCCTGTAAGGGGAAGATCCCCGACCCATTCCTTTGTTAAGCTCGTTCATAGAGTAAGCATCAAGTAACCATGACAATATTACGGAAAATTACAGTCTTCTTTCTCGCCCTGACTTTGTGTTTTACCACTGTCGCTTGCGGAGGTGGAGGACAAAATAATATCCCTCAAACTCGCAACGTCAGTCAAAATACACCTGTCACGAGAATTAGTGATGGTCAGTACCCTGTACAGCAGGCTACATTCAATGATGCTGATGGTGAGTACACTTTGTTTTTGCTCAATACCCCAGCCGGTTCACCGCCGAATTATCGAACCAAAGATTTACAACTTGCCCGTCTCACGGATGAACAAGTCAAAGCTGGTGACAAAAGTTACTTAAAGGTGGAAAACGGTCAACCTTCTTTATACCTGACACCGGACTTCAAAATTGAGTACGTCCACAATGTCACCGAAACTAGAACCAATGCCAATGGACAACAAGAAACAGTCGTAGTCCGAAGAGAAAATGGTTTCTGGGCACCGTTTGCTGGTGCTGCAGCTGGCGCTGTAGCTGGTCAAGTAGTCGGTAATCTCCTGTTTAGACCGCGTTATTATGTACCGCCCGTCTATCAACCGGGAGTATCCGTATTTAGTGGTTATGGCGGATATGGTAACAGCTACGGTGAAGCGGTCAATAACTATCGCACTCGGTACAACGAGCCACCCGCAGTTGAGCGAAATCGTACCACTTTCCGCACTACTGGGCAGATTAGAAGACCTTTATCTAATCAACCAGATTTTCGCACCACTCCTCGGAGTAATACGGGTCGCTCATCTGGTTCTGGTTTTGGTAGCACTAATCTCAGCCCTTCTGGTCAATCTGGTAGTGTCCAACGCCGTCCTAGCAGCAGTTTTGGCAGTGGCGGACGTTCTTCTGCTCCTCGACGCAGTGGTTCATCCAGCTTCGGTAGCCGACGCCGCTAAGAAAGTACTACTTTGAAAAAAAGAGACGCGATATTATATTGCGTCTCTACAAGAATTATGCTGTAGCTACAGCGGTTTCTTGCCAACGACCCACGACTTTACCAATTACGGCAAGTTCTTGCATTAGACGATCAAAACGCTCAGGGGTGAGAGATTGTGGACCATCTGACATTGCTTTTGCGGGATTGGGGTGAACCTCAATCATTAGGGAGTCAGTACCAGCTGCGATCGCTGCTTTTGCCATTGAAGGCACAAATTCTGACCAACCTGTACCGTGGCTAGGATCGATCATGATCGGTAAGTGAGTCAGTTTGCGTAAAACTGGCACTACCGATAAATCCAGGGTATTACGGGTGTATTGATGATCGAAGGTGCGGATGCCGCGTTCACATAAAATCACGTTCGGATTACCAGCAGCCAAAACGTATTCCGCCGCCATCAACCAATCTTCAATCGTCGCCGCCATCCCACGTTTCAACAGCACTGGTTTTGGCTGTGCGCCGACTTTTTTCAGCAAGGAGAAATTCTGCATGTTTCTCGCCCCAACTTGAATCACATCAGCCACTTCGCCGATTACCTCCAAGTCAGCCGCATCCATCACTTCCGTGATAATCCCTAATCCACTCTTTTGCCTTGCTGTTGCAAGCAACTCCAAAGCACTCTCGCCGTGACCTTGGAAAGCATAAGGTGAAGTCCGAGGCTTATAGGCACCACCTCGTAAAAAGTGTGCGCCGGCGGCTTTAACACGCATCGCCGTCTCCACAATCATTTCTTCATTTTCCACAGAACAAGGGCCAGCAACCACCACTAACGGCTGGTGTTCGCCAAAAGAAATCGGGCCATTGGGGGTATTAACGACAATCTCACTTGCCTCACCTTGGCGGTATTGGCGACTAGCCCGTTTGTAAGGCTTTTCGACTCGCAATACTTCTTCAATCCACGGACTAACTTCTTGAATTTGGCGTGGATCTAAAGAAGCGGTTTCCCCAACTAGACCTAAAACTACTTTGGTTTGACCGACAATTTTCTCCGGTGTTAGCCCCCAGCTTCTGAGTTCGGCATTAATGCGAAGAATCTCCGCTTCTGGCGAACCCACCTTCATCACTACAATCATGTGAAAATTCCCGCTACGCTATGTTGCTTTTGAATTACCAACAACTAAAAATTTAGACTATTTTAAATATAGCGCTCAAGAGTTTTAGTTGTTAGATGGAGCACGGATTATAGATTATAAATCATTAAACAAGAATGTTGAAGTTATGAATTGTAAACTCCAACATTATTGAATATTTAAGTTGGCTGATAATTAGCCGTTGATTATACGTTCTTTTGCTGAGTTTCGCGCCAAGTATCCTTCATCCGTCCCCAATTCGTCTTAAACTCTTGCCAACCTAGCGCCCCACCAGATCGATCCTCGTCCCAAGAGGCGGAAAGAACACCGTAAGTGATACCTAGTACGCCTAAACCGAATAACCCCATATTCACTAATAAAACGACAATGGGGGCGATTTTGATGTCGGTATAAGAAACAAGCAAATAGCTAGCAATCAGAGTGATGATACCCAAAGTTGTCGGCACACCACAAAACCCAGCCACTCGGCGGATCATGCGCTGACTAACTACCTGAGGAATAGTCATTTCCTCTTTGGTATAATGTCGTGGCTCAACCTTCTTTGGAGCTGCGGCTACTGGTTGTTGCGGCTTTTTTACAGATGCGGTCGGTTTAGCTCCTTCGGAAGAAGCTGGGGTTGTCGATTTAGCTTTAGCTTTGGAAGAAGCTGGGGTTGTCGGTTTAGCTTTGGCTTTGGAAGAAGCTGGCGTTGAGCGCTTTTTGCTCGGTTCAAACGGTAAGCGCTCATTTTTGGCCGGGTCATGTTCAGATTCAGCAGCCATAAGATATTCCTATCCTCGAATTCCTAGGCGACCAATTAACGCCTGATATTTTTCCCGGTCTTCTTTTTGAACATATGCGAGCAGACGTTTCCGCTGACCAATCAGCTTTAATAAGCCTCGGCGGGAGGAGAAGTCTTTTTTGTTTGCTTGTAGGTGTTCACTCAAGCGGTTAATGCGAGCAGTCAACATCGCAATTTGGACATCGGCGGAGCCAGTGTCAGTCTCGTGGACTTGATAACCAGAAATGATCTCTTGTTTGCGCTCTTGCGTCAGTGTCATGATGAATTTATTTTCTAATCTATGCAGCAGTTTTCCATATTATCACAGCGTTCGTAGTTGCGCTTCAGCGCATTTATAGGCAGTGCAAACAGCCACGTTAGTACTTGCGCTTCAGTACCGCATTTGTGGACAGTGCGCTGAAGCGCAACTACAAACATTAAGAATGCGAGACAAAAATTTTGGCTGTATATGCTGGCAGATCTGTCATCATACCTTTCTTCCCAACTTCTATAGTCGATTTTGTCATCCAGTCTTGCCAAGAGTCAGCTTGAGGAAAATTAGGGACTACATATTCTGGAAAATTCTGGTGAGAAAAGTTCGCCACAACCACAACCCGAGAATCTACATCACTCCCGCGCACATATGTCAAGACTTTCGCCTCCGCATTTTCATGGAAAAATTCAATCTTGTCGCTTTGTAAAGCTGGTTGCCGTCGCAGGGCGATCAAGCTTTGATAATATGTAAATAAATCGTGGTTTGCTTCCCTCTCTAATAGCGGCCAAGCAATTTTCTTGGGTTGTGTCACCGTTTGACTTTTACGCTTATGTTCGCCAAACTCTTCTCCCATCCATAACATCGGGATACCGACAGCAGTTAGCAAGATCGCCGCGCCTAACTTAGCACGGGTAAAGGCATCGGCAGCAAAAATTCCGCGATCGCCTAATTCTCGCAATATATGTTCGCGATCGTGGGTTGCCAAATAATTTATCACATTGATCGCTGAGGCATAACCTTGGCGTTGCGGTTCTAAAACCTGCTTCAGTTCTTCAGCATCAAATCTCTCACCGCAAATATGCGGAAGCACGAAGTAGCGAAAACTTTCATGCCAACAAGCATCTAATGGGCCAGCCGGGATAGTAACTTTACTGGTATCAGGAATATTTTCGGCAATATTATAAAACGGTTTGGGTGCAGTATTTTTTTTCGCCTGCTGAGCTAGCCAATCGAGAAACTCAAAATTAGCTAATTGTCGCACAGCATCATAACGAATACCATCAATATGATATTCTTGCACCCAATAACGCACAACATCACCAACATATTTCCAAGCTGGTTTCACATCTAACTTTTCGTCATAATTATCGTAGTTAAATTCAGGTCCCCAGTAATTACCCGGATCTTCAGGGTAATGCATGTAATGGTAATACCAATAATCGCGGTCGATCAGCATTAACGGACATTCTTCGTCGGTATGGTTATAAATCCCATCCATAAATACTCTCATGCCACGACCGTGACACTCATCCACAAACCGCTTCAAATCTTCAGTCGAACCATAACTCGATTCTGTAGCAAAAAAGTGCCGGACTTTATAACCCCAGTTATAATCGCCAGGATATTCATTCACAGGCATCAATTCAATCGCATTAATTCCTAACGCTTGCAAATAATCTAACTTAGCGATCGCATCAACATACTTACCCCGCCGCTCCGGATCAATTTCTCCCCCAGTAAAATCGGCAACATGCATTTCATAGATCACTAATTGATGATTTTCTGGCAATGGTGTATCGTCATGCTGCCAGACATAAGTATCAACAATCCGTTCCCCATTTTTAACCCGTACTATCCCATAATTTCGTGTCTCATCAACATCAGTAGCATAAGGATCGATTACCTCTACCCATTCATCCGGCGCAAAATTTGGGCTTTTTGTTTGTACGCGAAACTTGTATTGATATACACCATCTTCAAGTTCTACGTGTGTGCGGAAATAACCATCTTCCCCTTTCTCCATCGGAACCTCAGAAAAAGAGCCAACCAAAACAGCCCCTTGATTCCGAGGTGCAAATAAATTAAACTCTATTGAACTTGCCATTGAGATTTCTTACCGAGTCAGCTGATTTACCTAGCCGTATTGTCGAAGATAGACAAGCAAGAAGCTTCATACCCCAGAAATAAAACTACAATATTTCCCCACATTCTTTCTAACCTTTACCACTACCAATCAAATACAGCAGCGCCATGCGTACAGCAACGCCACTAGTGACTTGCGCTTGAATCAAGCTAAATTCTGGGTCATCCATAATATCTGAACTGATTTCTACACCGCGATTCGCGGGACCTGGGTGTAAAACTTTCACATTCGGGTGGCATAATTTGAGACGATCGCGGGTAATTCCAAACAACTGATGATATTCGCGCAAACTGGGTAATAAATTTGCCGTCATCCGTTCTTTCTGTAACCGCAATGTCATCACAAAATCGGCATCGCGTAAAGCCGGTTCTAGGTTCCAATGGAGAAACAGTTGGCGATCATCCTTCCCCCCTTGCTTTACATAATCAGCAAATAACTCCGGTAACAAAGTCGGTGGTGCAGCTAAATGGACTTCCGCACCACTTGCAGTTAAACTCCAAATATTTGACCGCGCCACACGAGAATGCAGAATATCCCCCACAATAGCGATCTTTTTACCCTTCAATAGTTCCAGACGCGGTGAAGTCGGATTGAGCAGCGTACAAATAGTAAATAAATCTAATAAACCTTGGGAAGGATGTTCGTGCAATCCATCACCAGCATTGAGCACACTGACTCTGACACCTAGACGATCCATTTCTTTAGCGATCGCTTGAGGAACTCCAGCTTCGCGATGGCGGATCACCATCATATCTGTACCCATCGCTAAATAAGTCTTCGCCGTATCGAGTATTGTCTCTCCTTTAGTGATCGAACTCGTCGAAGTTGCGAAATTCAGTGTGTCCGCCGAGAGACGTTTGGCTGCAAGTTCAAAACTGCTGCGAGTCCGGGTAGAAGGTTCAAAAAACAAATTGGCGACAACTTGTCCTTGCAATGTCGGTACTTTCTTGGTGCGCCGTGATAGCACCTCTTGAAAACTAGCAGCAGTTTGCAACACGGTATCGTATTCTGTCGCAGTGAAATCACTGAGAGAAAGAATGTGGTGACGAGTCCAGGAACTAGTAGGCATGAGAAACAAAATGATGGGGTAGCAAATTTTATAGTGTTTAGCCCCTTTCTGGCAATTTGTCTGTAGCCATTTTGCCCTCGTTTCTCTTTGGATTCATCACACCATTCAATCAAATGTGGGCATATAAGTACCAAATTGCGCCTTGACATCAACCTAGCAATTGATATTTTTCTTCAGCTAAGCGATACAAAGGACGCCAGACCAAACGATTAGTCAGAACTACCAAGATAGACATGATGGCTGTAGCAGCTAGTAACAAAGGATATTTACCACCCGCAGAGGCTTGAGAAATGATTGACCCTAAACCATCTGTGGTTAAAGTTTGACCGCGAAACTGAACATACTCGCTGACAATACTGGCATTCCAAGCACCACCAACGGCTGTAATCATGCCGGTAATCAAGTAAGGAAATATTCCCGGTAGAATTAATGTCCGCCAACGTTCAAGACGCGGGAGTTTGTAAACAACAGCAGCTTCCCATAATTCTGAAGGAATCGCTTGTGCGCCAGCAATCACATTAAATAAGATATACCACATAGTTCCCAGCAACATCAACGCCACTGAACCAATCTGTAATCCGCCGCCAATGTGAACTAAAAATAATAGCAGCACGGGAAACACACCAGTTGCAGGCACCGAGGCAGCAATTTGCACAAACGGCTGTAAGATTTGCGCTAGACGAGGATTGCGACCGATCGCTACTCCTACCGGCACTGTCCACAAAAGTGATAAAACTAAAGCGGTAAATACTCGTAATGCCGTCCACACAGCCCCAGTAACAACTTTCTGCCAATCACTCCAAGTTAATAGGCGCAGCATCACAGCCGCTTCCCAAGTTCCCCAGAGAACAATCAATCCTAACCCACTAACAAACAGCCAACTAATCCATTGACTTGGGGAGGAATTTTCGTTGGGGATGGCTTTGGCGGTACGTCTTCGCGAATGAGACCAATTGTGGGCGATTTTTTCCGTCAGAGGTTGCCACAATCGCTCGCTGACAATCCGTAGAGTCGGCGATCGCCGTAAGAAATCTAAAACTGCTGAAGTCGGAGAATTTTGAGATTCCACCGTTTCTAATTTAAACTTTTCCGCCCAAGCGATCAATGGTCGCCAGAGCAAATAATCCAGCGCCACAATCACCCCAATTAAAGCCGCTAATCCCGCCGCCAGTGCGCCATAGTCTCCTTTATCTGCGGCTGCACCTAAGTAAGAACCTAAACCAGGTAGACGAAAATTTTTATCACCTAAAGTCAAAGATTCAATCACAATCAGCGCAAACCAGCCACCAGCCCAAGACATAACGCTGTTCCACACCAAGCCAATCGCCCCGCTAGGCAATTCTAAAGTCCAAAACTGTTGCCAAGCACTCAGGCGATAGATCCGCGCCGCCTCACGCAGTTCTAGCGGAATGTTACATAACGATTGGTAAAAACTAAACGTCATGTTCCAGGTCATGCTGGTAAAAATCAACAGAATTGCCGCTAGTTCTACCCCAATTCGCTGACCGGGAAATATGGCGATTAAGGCAAGAACTGCAGCCGGGGCGATGGATAACACTGGAATCGACTGCAACACATCTAATAGCGGAATTAAAACCCTCGCCGCCGCCGCCGAACGATAGGCAGAATAGGCATAAAACAGCGTAAATATTAGAGATATTACATAGGCAGTGGACATTCGCAAGAGAGTTTGCGCTGTATAACTAGGCAAGACACTCAAGCTAATGTCTACTTGAAATTGGTTGTTATAATTACCACTAAATTGGGAGGCGGTTCTGATGATTGTCATGATTAAAGCTAAGATGGCAAAAATCAGCAGTCCATCCTTCCAATCCCAATTCAGTCTGCCAAGAGTTTGATTAGCGGGAGTCAGAGGTCGAGTCATGTGAATTCTGGATTTGATTTGGACTTGAGATTCAATTGTGGAAATTTAAACACCGACTTCTGCTAACTCCTCGGTTGCCACATGCTCGAGAAAAATTTCTCCCGATGGTTCATCGTAGCTATACAATTCGGCGTAACGACCCCAGTCAATTGCTGTTTTTAGCTGTTGTTCGGCTTCTTGGGCGCTGAAGTGGGTTTCCAAGATATCTAAAATCAATTCTTCGGGAATGCGTTGATTCTTCTTGGCTTGGAGTAAATGACTGATCCTTTGGACTAAGCGAATCCGAGTTTGCAGCTGGTTGCGAACAATCTGTTTGCGTTCATCAATTCCACTGGTGATAAACTCTTTACCTAGACTAGTCAAAACGATATCACCCTCTTGAATATGCACTAAATCCATGAGTTGCGCGGCTTCGACAATTGGCAGAATATCATCGACTTCCAGTTGCAATTCTTGGGCTAGACGGAATAAGTCTCCTTGTCTGTCTTCTAGCAGTTCCAAAAGTCCGGCTATTGAACCAACCCGCACCGCTGGTAAAGATTGCGATTTTTGCGGCTTAGGATCACCGATAGATACTTCTTTTTGCTTTTCGATTTCCTTGAGGTCTGGGTTAGTGAGAATTTTATAAACTTGGTCAACAAGCGCTTGAAACGCCGGACTTTTGCGATCGCGGTAGTGTGGTAAAGTTACCGGCAAGTTAGCGCGAATTCGTCCGGGATTGCGCCCTAAGACGACAATCCGGTCAGCGAGAATTACCGCCTCTTCAATACTGTGGGTAACGATTAAGATTGATTTGGTCGGAATTCGTCGTTCTAGCCATAAGTCTAGCAACTCAAAGCGCAAGTTTTCGGCGGTCAGTACATCTAAAGCGGAAAAAGGCTCATCCATACACAACAATTCTGGTTCGACAGCCAAAGCCCTCGCAAACCCTACCCGCTGGCGCATCCCGCCCGAAAGCTCTTTGGGATAAGCATTTTCAAATCCATCCAAACCAATAACGTCGATCATTTTCAAGGCTTTTTGCTGCCTTTGCTCTGACATTATGCCTTGTGCCTTTAATCCTAGTTCGACATTTTCCAGGACTGTCAACCAAGGATAAAGTGCAAAACTTTGAAAAACAATCGCTACTCCCGGATTTAAGCCGACCAAAGGTTGGTTGTGATACAAAACTTCACCTGTGGACGGGGGAATTAACCCTGCGACCATTCGCATCAATGTAGATTTTCCCGAACCTGAAGGACCGAGTAAAGCCACAATCTCACCTGCACGTAAGTCTAAGCTGACATGATCGAGAATTGTGATCTCTTGACCATTCGGTTGTTGATAGGATTTGCTGACACCGTTTAGGGATATGAGGCGTTCAGTTGCTATTTGGACTACCATTGAGCCTCCTTATAAATTGTTTGTCAAGTATATATTTTGCAAGCTTGCACCCAGACTTTAGGTAAAAATAGCCACAAAAGACGAAAAAACCCTATGTATATATTTGGTGATTCCGCCAATCAAATTGCCGGTAATCAAATTTGCAGGAACGTTTACTGTAGATGAATACTCGCACTTTGAAAACGAGTAGGGTACTTACTATATCGGTTCCTGAGCAAGTTACTCCAAACACTATCCGCTTTCTTGCCTACCGTTGGGTAGGAAATACACAGGACGAGCGAGTGATTGACAGCTGCATTTCTACATCTTTGTGAGTGAGTTCAATGCAGTGCATCAACCCTGTTACAAGTCTAAGAGCGCGTTAAGAGACTTGAATACCCAGCTAAGGGGAGATTATTAATGCGGTCCGATAATAGACTTGGGTTCAAAAAATCCTTTAGTTTAGAGACCGATACCAGGTAGGGCATCGCTAGGTTTTATACTAACCTCCCAGGTATTTAAATGGTAGAAGTATAAAATAATAACGTTACCTTTTTATACACTCCTGCGTCAGTTAAATCAAGCAGAAGCATAAACTAAAAGTTGCCTGTTCGGGAAGTGGGAATAGTGAGCGATCGCAAATAATTCATAAATATTTTCCCAACTCGGTCTATTCAAGAGTATTTCCCGCTTTAAGGGGAAATGAGCGCATTTTCCGCTGTTGCTCAGGAATATGCTTCAGCGCACAATCATAAAATTTTGTCGCCAAGACTACCTCTTACTAAGCCGAGTCTAACCCAAATATTCGATGATCGCGTCAAGGCTTGACTAAAAGGACAATGGAAGGACTTGCACTCGCGCTACGTCGAGTTGACAATAAAGATCGTCAGAGATACGGGAGAGTAACGTGAGTCAGGCTTTTGATTACGATTTAGTGATTGTCGGCGCTGGCGTCGGAGGACATGGGGCTGCTTTACACGCCGTTAGCTGTGGTTTGAAGACGGCAATTATCGAAGCCGCCGAGATGGGTGGTACCTGTGTGAATCGCGGCTGTATTCCTTCTAAGGCACTATTGGCTGCATCCGGACGCGTGCGAGAATTACGTAACGCACACCACCTGAAGTCGCTGGGAATTCAAGTAGGTAGTGTCGAGTTTGACCGACAAGGAATTGCCGATCACGCTCTTAATTTAGTTACTAAAATTCAAGGAGACTTAACAAACAGTCTCAAACGTTTGGGAGTTGACATTATTCGCGGTTGGGGTAAGGTTGCTGGTTCACAGAAAGTCACAGTCATGACAGAAGTGGGAGAAAAAACGATCACGGCGAAAGATATTATTCTTTCCCCTGGTTCAGTTCCTTTTGTCCCCCCTGGAATTCAAGTCGATGGCACAACGGTATTTACGAGTGATCAAGGTGTCAAATTAGAATGGTTGCCTAATTGGGTGGCAATTATTGGTAGTGGCTATATCGGGCTGGAGTTTTCTGATGTTTACTCGGCTTTGGGTTGTGAAATCACGATGATTGAGGCTTTAGACCAATTGATGCCTGGGTTTGACCGGGATATTGCCAAAATAGCTGAACGGTTGTTAATTACACCGCGTGATATTGAAACTCATGTAGGGATATATGCCAAAAGCGTCACCCCTGGTGTTCCTGTAGTCATTGAACTCGCTAATTTTAAAACCAAAGAAGTGATCGAAACTATCGAGGTTGATGCTTGTTTTGTGGCTACCGGACGCATTCCCGCTAATCACAATATTGGCTTGGAGTCGGTGGGTGTAGAACTTGACCGCCGCAACTTTATCCCCGTCGATGACCGGATGGCGGTTTTGTCAGGTGGTGAACCTGTACCCCATCTGTGGGCGATTGGTGATGCTAATGGCAAAATGATGTTAGCTCATGCGGCTTCCGCTCAAGGTATTATCGCTGTAGAAAATATCTGCTCCCGTCATCGCGAGATTGATTATCGCAGTATTCCCGCTGCCGCTTTTACCCACCCGGAAATTAGCTATGTTGGCATGACGGAATCTGCTGCTAAGGATTTAGGTCAAGCTGAAGGTTTTGAAGTGGGGACGACTAAGTCTTACTTTAAAGGTAATTCTAAAGCGCTCGCTGAAGGTGAAGCCGAAGGCATGGCGAAAGTCGTATTTCGCAAAGATACGGGGGAAGTGCTCGGTGTCCACATTATTGGACTTCATGCCTCAGATTTGATCCACGAAGCAGCAGCAGCGATCGCCAGGCGCGAATCTGTCAATACTCTCGCTTATCTAGTTCATGCTCATCCTACACTCTCGGAAGTGCTGGACGAAGCTTACAAGCGGGCTGTGGCTTAGAGTGGGGTGTGGGGTGAGGGGAAAATGCTCTCTACTCACACCTACACCCTAATCTTTTCTGCCGATGGAGTCCCTATACCCAAGCAAAGCGCTTTATTTTTGAGTCAGAATATCGATAAAACTTTACAAATATCACACATGAATTACGATAAAACACTGAGTTTGATCGGGAATGTCGCCTGCTAATCTAGAAGTGATTCTATCAGGATCAGTTGAATTACTCTCTGGAACTATTAAATCTGATTAAGTTATAAATATTACTTCATAAAGTTAGGAGTTGGCAGACTGTTAACATCAAGCAAATTTTTAGTTGTAAACTATGAACTTATTACCTTTGACTAATTAATAATCTCTATCCTTAGTTCAGTGGTAAAAGCGTAGGTACATTTACTAAAATTTAGTATTTGTAACTATTTATCTCCCTCGCAGGATAGCAGGTATTCATCTAGGCAGTTAGCAAGATATGCAAATCCGTCGCCGTCCACCTAATCCCACTATTGCTGTGGAGAGTATACATTATAAAATTTCCGTACCAGGTGACTCCCCCAAGCACATTTTAGAGGAAATCGTTTGGCATAAAGAAGTAGAAGTTGCCGCAATGCGCGAGAGACTGCCTTTAGCCGAGTTACAGCGTCAGGTACTAACTACACAGACCACCCGTGATTTTGTCGCTGCTTTACGGCAAGGCAAGACACATCCAGCCCTGATTGCAGAAGTCAAAAAAGCCTCCCCTAGCGCTGGAGTGTTGCGTGCCGATTTCGATCCAGTGGCAATTGCCCAACAGTATCAACGTGGTGGTGCAAGTTTTCTGTCGGTACTCACTGATGAAAAGTTCTTTCAAGGTAGCTTTGAGAATTTGGCGAAGGTGCGGATGGTTACTGACTTACCGCTACTATGCAAAGATTTCGTCATCTACCCTTACCAAATGTATCTCGCTCGCTTACGAGGTGCGGATGCGGTGCTACTAATCGCGGCAATTCTCAGCGATCAGGATTTGCAATATTTTATCAAAATTGCTAACGCCCTGAAAATGGCAGCTTTGATTGAAGTCCACACACTCGAAGAACTCGATCGCGTGTTAAACGTAGAAGGAGTGACAATCGTCGGCATTAACAATCGCAACTTAGAAGATTTCTCGGTTGACTTACAAACAACCGTGCAATTAATCACTAAGAGAAGGGAACAATTACTCAAGCGCAATATTCTGGTAGTCAGCGAATCAGGACTGAAAGTGCGAGCTGATCTTGATTTGGTTGCCTCAATCGGCGCTAATGCTGTACTCATCGGCGAATTTTTGGTCAAACAAAGCGATCCAGTTTCGGCTATCGCCACTTTGTTTGCAGAATAAAATACTTACCCAAATCTACAAATTTTATCATTCAATTTCATGGAACCACTGCCATTGCCTTCGCCGATTCACTATGAACTGCTACTGCAAATGCTAGAAAGACAAACTATGTCAGCAGTTAATCACAACCCCGCTATGCGCCAACAAGTTAATCAGCTGATTATTTCTGTTCGCAAAGCTGCTGCTCAACAAAAGCATTTGGAAGATAGCTGCAAATTTTCATCTGTAGAGATTGAACACCGTTGGTCACTAAATCATCATACTGCGGGACTTGCTGATTAGGAGTGCTGTTGCACTGAACTAAGAAAGCGAGTTGAACTATCAACCCGCTCTCTTAAATTGCATGTGGATAAGTCTAAACTAGTAGTCAGTTTTTGCCTCAGGCTTAGTACATCTAGCATTCGTGCTTCTCCCGAATAAATTACTTATTGAAGTTCACACAGTTTCTAGCCAGTCATAAATTTGATCTAATTGGTCTAAAGTTACTAAACCATACTGCCAAAGAATCATCGGCAAAGGACCAGGGTCTTGCTCGCGATGACGTAAAGCTACTGCCATTGATGCTGTCGAAATTGCTAAATCTTCCTGAAGAAAACGAATGAATCGCGAATACGTTGTTGGGGCCATTTCTACTCCACCTCCTATCTTTTATTTTCTTACGTACTACTGGTATCTTTAGACATTGAGTAGCCACTATTTCAGCTGTCACTGCTACTCAAGTCCAATAAACAGTGGCTATTTCTACTCTTTGTATTTGCCGCTACCTCTTGATATCAAAAAGAGGGAGTAACTATTCTACCTTAACTTTCCTCGGAAAAACAAGATAATTTGCTAGGAATTGTAAATTATATTTACATTTTGTCGCGGACTTGTTTTTAACTGACTCCACCGATAGTTATAAAAATCACTTAACTCAGCCAGCGATTTCAAGCACAAACATGGAACTACGTGTTGATGCCGCCATACCAACCTAGAAAAATGATCCTTTCAGTTCAACCACCACATAATTGAACTGCGATAAGGATATATAGTGCCAGACTATGTGACTTTTAGGTCTACACCAAAAGACGGATATTTTCCGGATCGAGGATCTGTCTAGAGAGGACTTTTATCGTTTAGCTATTTCGGAGAAAGGGGTAAAAATTCTATTTTCACCTTTGATCCTGTCTGTAAACCTAACTGGGCGGCTCTTCCAGAACTCAGTTCAATTACCTGATCGAACAATGCGTTCGGTCCATATGTCGGACACGGATCGGCTTTGCAAGGAGGAACCGCTGCAAAAGTTTTCAGTACTTTTCCCTGGCGCATAAAGACAATATCCAAGGGAATAAGTGTATTTTTCATCCAAAAACTAGTTGCAAGTGGCGTAGGGAATTGAAACAACATGCCGCGATTATCAGCCAAAGACGTGCGATACATCAACCCAATTTCTTGCTGTTGTGGTGAAGTCGCCACTTCCAAATCAATTTTGGAGTTATTAGGAACAACCGCTTGTGCCGAAATTGGCAGAGTTTGACCCAAAAACTCCGGCGCTGAAGATTGAGAATTAGGCGTGTCCGCTCCTGTTTGAGACGTCAACGGCGAACAGCTAATTAAAAATACACCCATGAACAGCGAAATCATACTTAACCAACGACCCATATATTTTAGATTTAGGCTTCTCTTAACACGTAGCCAACGCCGCGCACTGTCTGAATCAAACGCTTTTGACCTTCATCTTCTATTTTCAGGCGTAAATAGCGAATATACACTTCAATCACGTTCGATTCACCCATAAAGTCGTAACCCCAGACATTTTCGAGAATTTGTTCTCGAGTTAAGACTTCCCGAGGATGTTCCATCATGAACTTTAAGAGTTCAAACTCCTTCATTGTCAGATCTATGGCTCTTCCGTGGTGAATTGCCCGACGGGTAGCTAGATCTAAAACCAACTCACCAAATTTTAACTGCTCATTAGTCGTAATGTCAGGCTGTAAATAAAGACGAATCAATTTTAAGAATTCTTCCGAACGATAAGGCTTGAGAAAGTAATCATCAGCGCCAGCGTCCAAACAGGCGACGCGGTCATCCACCGTATCTCGCGCCATGAGTACCAGTAACGGTACCCGTGAGCCGGTGTTACGGAGATTGGTACACAACGTTAATCCTGAGTCTCCCGAGAGCATCCGGTCAATCACAATTAAATCGGGGGTGCGATCGCGTTCCGATTGCATCCCGCTTACTGCATCATGAGCAATCACAGCATCATAGCCTGATTCTTTCAAATCCAAGCTAATCTGATTTGCCAAGCTCTCATCGCTTTCAACTAGCAAAACGCAAGGGTTGTGGTCAACAGTCATATCAATTTTAGATTTTTTTATTGGGGATGAGCGGATTCGTTGCTGCGCTTCGCGCGGGTATGGGGTGTAGACCTTACACCCAACAAGAATGTTCTCACTGTTTTTTAGCACGGCTCGCCGCACACAAATCTGATTTTAAATTGAAGAATTTCCCATCCGCTCATTCCTCCCCAATCCAAAATCTAATTTATGGTAATTCGACCGAAGTTGGTTTGGCAATGTGTGGCAGACCCCAACCCAATTTTTCGCGCAAGATGCGGAAAAACTCTGGCGGTTGTAAACGGATAAACCGAGCACTGTATGGCGATCGCTCTACATGTACCCTGTCTTCAGGGAGAACATAGCAGCCACCATTACCATCTACCACCATCACCAAACGCGGAGTATTTACCGGATAAATATTCACACTTTCGCGATCGGAAAACACCAAAGCTCTCGAAGCCAAAGAATGTGGACAAATCGGTACTAGTTGAAATACCGATACCCCAGGTGCAATTACAGGTCCTCCCGCACTCAATGAATAAGCAGTCGAACCAGTAGGCGTGGAAACAATTATCCCATCTGCAGCAATATCAAGAGCCGCATGACGACCAATCTCAATTTCAAAATGGCACATACAAGTTAATGGTTCGCGGTGCAGTACCATTTCGTTGAGGCATAAAGCCTCCCAAATCACTAAGTCTCCGCGAAACACCTTGACAGTCAACATCGCCCGCTCTTCAATTTCGTACTCTCCCGCGAGAGCACACTCCAGCGCTTGCGGTAATTGATTCAGGTAAGCTTCTGTCAAAAACCCCATATGACCTGTATTCACAGTCAATAACGGGATATTTCGCGGGGCTAGCTGACGAGACGCCGCCAGCACAGTCCCATCTCCACCCAAGACCACAGCAAACTGCATATCTGAATCAAACCCAGGCGGTGTCAAGCCTTCAATCGGGGTGTGACAGACAGGACTTTCGGGAGTTGAGTATCCTAAGATACCGCCTTCCCCAGTAGTCATGCAGACATCCCAGCCAGCCGCAGTAAGTTTGTCTTTTATTTCAACAGCGACGCGACTCGCTATCGGTTTAACATCATTGTAAATAATGCCTGCTTTCGGCACGGTCGATATCCAGATTTATAGAGGATACTTTATGTTAGGTCGATCCTGACACGTTTTGGAGAGGAGTGGGGGAGAGGGAGTGGGGGAGAGGGGGAGAGGGGGAAGGGGGGAAGTTAAAATCATGAGTTCTGAATTATGAAGTAAATATTTTCAACTTTCAGCTTTCAACTTTCAGCTTTAAATACTCCCCCACTCCCCCACTCCCCCACTCCTTCAGGAAGGTTTCTTAAAGGGTGTTTTTTTAGTTTTCTCTTTTTTTGTTCTATTTTTCTCGTAATCGAGTTCTTTGAGCTTTTTCATGATCCGCGTGAAATAATCTTGCATGTAGCTTTCTAAAGTGGTGGTTTCGGCTGGGTCAAAGCCAAACACTTGATAAACTTCTTCAGTAGGAGCGTTCATTGGTTTGCCACTTGCCAAAACTTCGGTGAAAGATAGACGGTCAGCTACATTCCATCCCCACTGGAAAAAGCGCGTGACATTGCGGACTGTTCGGAGTAAGTTAATTGGCATCCGGGTGATTTTGGCATCTCGTCCTGATAGCCGTTCACACAAATTGATAATTTCACCAGCACTCCAAGCACGAGTACCGACGATGGGAAATGTTCGTTTGACGGTTTCCGGTACAGTTAGGGCGCGAATCGCAAATTTGGCGATGTCTTGAGTGTCCATATAAGCGACGGGGGTTGATTCTCCTGTCACCCAAACTGGCTGCTTTTCCAAAATCGGAATCGCGTATTGACCAACCAACCCCTGCATGAAACCAGCTAATTGCAAGGTGGTATAGTTCAAGCCGGATTCAGCCAGAAATAATTCTGTACATCGCTTGATTTCCATCAACGGTACTTCCGGATACTTGTCCGCATCCAAAATCGAAAAGAAGATGAAGCGGTCAACTTTGGCAGCGACGGCGGCTTGGATTAAAGCTACCTGACCGTCCCAATCTACCTGCTTGATGCTGAGAGAGTCTGTTGGTCGCGAGGTCGCTGCATCAATTACAGCGGTGACACCAACGAGTGCTGCGGTAATTGTTTCGGGATAACACAAATCTCCCGGCACTAATTCCGCACCCCATTCTCTGAGAAAGGCGGCTTTCTTGCCACTACGTACCAAACAGCGAACCTTGTACCCCTCATCGATAGCACGACGAGCCACTTGTCTTCCCAAGGTGCCAGTGGCACCGACGATTAATAATGTCATGAGGGATTAGTAATGATCTTAAACTTTTGTTAAAAATATGATATCAGAATCGTCCGTGCAAACAAAACTTTACAAAAACATCCGACTGTCTCAGATGGTTAAAGACTAGGGGACAAGATTGCCTTTTGCCTAGTCGTACACAACATCGGATTTACTCTTCTTCTCCACCCTGGATCTTCAATAACCCGTAACCCAAGACGATACCTACTAAAATTAAACCAAATGACAGAACAGTCGCATTGATCAATTCGCCGCCCATGAGTAATCTCCTTTGTGAATGGTTTAAGCACGAGAACGAACTTTTTTCGTATTAGACCCGCGTAACGTATTTTAAACCAGTTTGGTGAGATCTGAGAGATTGAAAGGTAATGGTAGTAAATAAGATGCTGGAAATTAAACAATATTCCGTAGAATCGCGGACTCATTTACCACGTTTGGCAATCACCCTCGGAGATCCCGCAGGAATTGCCCCAGAAGTAATTCTGAAAGCTTTAGCCGACCCAGAAATTAGGCAAAGTTGTGCTTTGACCATTGTTGGTAGTAAGTCCATAGTCCAATCCCTTTACACTGAACATGCTGGTATGGCGAATCCAGCGAATTTAGATATTCTTGATGTGCCTTTGACGCAGTTCGTGACTATTGGTGTCGGGAATGAGCAAAGTGGTGCAGCTAGTTTTGCTTATCTGGAGACCGCGATCGCTCGCACGATATCCGGTCAATTTGATGGTATCGTCACAGGTCCCATCGCCAAATCTGCCTGGAAAGCCGCAGGACACCACTATCCTGGTCAAACAGAACTTTTAGCCGAAAAAGCTGGGGTGGAGAAATTTGGCATGTTGTTTGTCGCGCGATCGCCTCACACTGGTTGGACGCTACGCACCCTACTTGCTACCACACATATTCCTCTACGTCAAGTAGCAGATACATTAACGCCAGAATTATTGAGTTTGAAACTGGATTTGTTGGTGGAATGTTTGCAGAAAGATTTTGGTTTACAAACTACACGGATCGCGATCGCTGGATTAAACCCGCACAGCGGCGAACAAGGACAACTAGGAACAGAAGAACTCGACTGGTTAATTCCCTGGCTGGAAAAAGAACGCCACGCTAGACCTAACCTACAACTAGATGGTCCCATTCCCCCAGATACAATGTGGGTCAAACCTGGTCAAGCCTGGTACGGAAATGCTCAATCAACTCCCGCCGATGCCTACCTAGCACTCTACCACGACCAAGGTCTCATCCCTGTGAAGCTGATGGCATTTGACCGCGCCGTCAATACCACCATCGGTCTACCTTTTGTCCGTACTTCACCAGATCACGGCACAGCCTTTGATATTGCGGGAAAAGGAATTGCTGATGCGACAAGCATGAAAGCCGCAATTTTGTTAGCAGCTGAATTAGTAAAACAGAGGATAGCCCTAATCTAAAATAAGCGTGCATTTCAAAATACAGTTTGTCCTCACTACCAAAATTGCCTTGGATCATATAGGGCAACAGCAATTCTCATTTTGAAAAGAAAAGAATATGAAGTTCTCTACAAAAATCAGAGAACTTTTGTTGAATTGTAATTTTATTGGTAGATAATCATCAGAATTAGGTGAAGATAGACAGTTTGAAAAAAAAGTACACATGA
>JBBQRU010000080.1:0-24402 GCA_038214545.1 Cyanophyceae cyanobacterium
TGATGAAGAAAAGCTGAGCGCAAATCTATGCCACTAAAATTCTTTTCTCCTGTACTGTAGCGTTTGAGTAGCTGCTCTACATCCATAGTCTTGCCATTAAGAGAAATCGCGAATAGTGACTTTGACTCTTATTTTGACTTAGTTTGGCTCAATTTGTTCTCGGCGAGGCGTAACAACGTTTGTGCTTCCAAGTAGGCTGTTGTTCCTGATTGTACAGTTCTTAGCTGAGTCATAATTCCTTGCAACTCGCCTCGAAGTTGATTACTCGCTGGCTGATATGTAATCAACCTTTGGATAGATTGATTTGCTTGTTGCAATGTGTTCACAGCATCTGTTTCCGCTTTCATCCGCGTTTGGACGATGCCGAGATTAACTTGATACTGTGCTAGTAATTTTTGCGCTTCTACATAGCTTGGTTCTTCAGTGCGAATTTTTTGTAACTGTTCAATTGCCTTCAACCACAGATTTTCGATTTGTTCCCACTGCGTTGCTGTATGCGGTGGATTTTGGGCTGATTCCGCAGCAGCTATAGCAAAAGGTTTGGCTGCTTCGATTAAGGTATTATCACGGGTAGTCTCTGTAGCATGATGAACTATCTGCTCGAAGTCACGTTTGTAGGCTTTGAGTTTATTTTGGGCATTTTGTCCTGAGTAAGCAGTCTCTCTAGGAATTTGCTCTAACTGATCGATCGCACTTTGCCAGGATGCGATCGCCCTCTGTTGCTCTTGAGCATTTTTTGCTTGTTGATATTGTAACTTTGCGGCGTTGAGGGCATTTTCCGCTTGAGTCAGTAATTTGAAAGCATTCTTTTCTTGAAAAACTTTAGCATCCATCCGCGCTACTTGAGTCCGGGCTGTTTGAAACTCATCGAGAGTAAACCTCCAGCCACAACCCACAAAACCACAATATATTTGCGGATAATAGCCTAAAAACCAAACGGGTAAACTATCCAAATGTTGTTGGGCTTCCGCAACCTTTTCGCCACCTCGCTCAATATCAGTATTTGCAGTCGCTTTGTTAATTAGCTGATCTGCTTGCTCAACCGCGGCTATCGCTCCTCGATAATGATGATCCATACTGATAAAACTAGGTAACAGCAGGATTGGCACTGTTTTAGCAACAGGTAAACGAATCATGGGGTAAGGTAAATTCACTACCCAAACAACCCCAGCCGCACTTCCCAAGACTATCGCTGTCCATTTAACTTGATTGTAAATACGAAGAAGAGACACAATCTATACCGATTAACTGCCAATCTTAGTATTCCCACTCTTTACGAACAAATTAAACGTAGCGAGTCAGGTTAACGCGATAACGGTCTTTTTTAGTAACTGCAACTTCTCCAACTTCTAAACGACCTTTACCACGAATCGCGATTAAATCACCAGATTTGACATGCGTACTCGCTTGAGTCACATCTTTCCAATTGACGCGGACATCACCACCAGTAATAAAATCAGTCATTTTGCTCCGAGACATCCCAAAACCAGCAGACGCGATCGCATCCAATCGTAAAGAAGCCTCCACTGTGGTTAATTCTTTTTTCTTCGGTTCGCGAATCTTCAACTCGCTTAAAGGCATTCGCTGAGTTTTCACCGGAACCGATCGCACCTGTACCAAATGCAGCTCCAAGAATTCCGCTAACTCAGGGACAACAATTACCTGAGCACCACGTTCACCAGTCACAATAATATCACCCGTCTTTTCGCGGATAATACCCGTCCCCAACATCGATCCCAAAAAATCGCGGTGACTCGCGGTGTCAAACAGAAAATTCCCCGCAACATCCAACGCTACCACTTCCACTTGCGATGGCTCTAAAGGTACCTCTGTCCGAGAAATCCCCAAACGCTTTCTTTCCGCTTGCGGATAACCACCCCAAGCCTCTAATTGCACATCAGTTAACCGCGCAAATACCCGTTGAGCTTCAATTAACTCTGGCGGCGAGAGAAAGTCAGTGAACACAATCTCCCAATTTTTAATCGCTTGTTCCGCCAGATCGATTACCCGCGCAATACTATCGCGATTTTCAACACCTTTTAACAGTTCTTCTCTTGGCAACATGGTCATTACTGAATAAATTGAGCGGGACTCATCAGTTCCCATTTACACATTAAAGTCGTGGAAAACTGAGGCAAATATACTGAGTCAAGTTGCTGCATACCTAGTTTTTTCAGAATCTGTATGGAAGCAAGATTATCCTGTGTACAGTGAGCGATAATTCGTTTCACAGCGGATTGAGTCAAAGCCCATTCTACAAGCTTGAGCGTCGCTTCCATAGCATATCCTTGATGGCGATATGCTTCCAGCACCTCATAACCTATTTCCACAGTTCCTGTCTCATCCGGCTTCCCTCCAAATCCCAAATCTCCAATCAACACCCGTTCGTGCTGGTGAACCATAAACCACACCCCCCAACCCTGTAGCAGCTCCTCTGACGTACTCCCAAGCGCATATTCTGGGAAAAAATCTTGCACCTCACAGGTGTACCAATCATCTGACACCTGCACCCCTAACAGACTTTCTGTGTGAGATTTATCAGTTAAAGCTGCTTGGGCGATTTCCGCAGTACAAGGAAACAACTTTAGGCGAGCAGTTGTCAGTAATATAGTCATTATTTAGGCATCAGTTGGCTCGACATAACCTTGGAGGTTTTCGGGATTAAAAGAGCGTAAAACTTTAGTTGCTTGGCGGTTCTGAGTTTCCGAACCCTGAACCACAACTATATATTTACCCGCGCTTAAACGGTTGCGGTAAGGTAACGCATCACCACCACCCAAAACCAAGCCAACAGTACCGCCAGAAAATACACTACCCATCGCCCCAGCACCCGCACCTAATAGTCCGCCAATCACAGCATTACCGACTCCACCTGCCCAAGGAAAGGTATTCAAGCCAGTAATCAAGTTGAAAGTTAATCCAGCGAAAAAGCCAAAGGGTACTAACCAGAATGCCATTAAACGGGATTGCTTGACAGCTTGCTCTTTGGGGTCAATTAACCCAAATTCATCCGCACTTTTGTATCCCCGACCCAAAATTGTGATCTGTTTTACAGGTATGCCATCTTTTTCTAAAGCAAGATAAGCGGCTTCTGCTTGAATACGATCCGGGAGAACAGCGACAAGATAATTCATAGATGCTAAATTGTTATGCGATAGTTGCGCCGACCTGAAGGTATGCGCGATTGTCATCAATTACCACACTACCAGCAGTTATCTAGGGCAAAGTATATCGATGATACTTACTCAATTCTAGACTCACTGGTCTCCCTCATCCCATCAAGTGGCTGACAAAAATGGTTCGCGCCCTGCTTAAGCACATACATGAGTACTGGTGCGGCTAAAATTTTGGGAAATGTTTTGTTGGCGGTTAACTGACGTAACATGCCTTCTAAAGAACCATTCAGTAAATCTTGGCGAAATTCTGGTTGGCAAATTACGGTTCGCCATTTGCGGCATAAGGCATCTAACCACTCGGCATTGGCTCTACCTGGTTCTTGTCCAACGCGAATTGCCAGGGACATCGCCGCATCTTCTAGGTCTCCCTCACAATCCTCAATTACATCTAAAGCTGCCATCACTCCTTCGTCAGCGGCTAATTGGGAGCGGAATTGAGCAATTTCGATTGAACTTACTGTTGTCATTTGTCGTCTATAATACATCCTAGTTTCATTTGTCAATGCTTATAGCTTAATAGTCAAGTACCATAAGAGGTATTTTAAATTCAGCCACGAAAAAACAGCAAGACGATTGTCCTACTGTTGGTAATTAGTATAAAAAATACTCTTTGTTACAAACCCACTAATTCGCGAGATTCAAAATCAGTCAGTTGTTGGGCTATTGCTAGTCTTGCTTCTAATTTCGCTACACTGAACTGATTGCGTAAATATTCTAGATGGGCGAGGGCGTTGGCTTTGTCGCTAGTCAAGCGCATCTGCATGTCCATCGCTTTTTGATATTCTTGATTTGTCAGCAATACTTCAAATCGCCGTGACTTGCGCTGAGAATCATTTTTTAAATCCGCTTCAAAAGCCGCAATGCGGTCAGCATTACCTTCAAAGCGGTTGATTTGCTGATGTACTGCCATTAGTTGCGAATCGATTTCATTGACTCGTTGGGCTGCAGTAGCGATCGCTGATGGATAATGACTGAGTTGGATTGACATCAATTCACCTACCTCTTCTTAACTACGCCGCTTCTTGGAAATGAGGTTGGACAACCTCAGGAATACTCAACGTTAACTGTTCTGCTTGCGGTACAGCCGCGTGTTCTAAAACTTTGACTTCGATATTCACACTCACCAAATAAGTGCCTGTATCGGCTCCCACCGCCTCGGCAATTAATTTAGCAATATCCGGACGTTTGGCAGTCAGAGTGTCACGTAATATACAACGATCCCACTCGTGCTTTGCCGTTGGATTGAGGCTCAGAATGTAGTGCTTTATCATTGGGCTTTCCTCTTGATTCAATCCGCCATTCGCCTGTCTCATATGCATTTCAACCTTTATCCGGCGGTCGGTCGCTACTCTTTTATTATAGTACACAAGTACTAAAAAAGCAAATTTAAGGGGGTGTCAGGTGTGGGAGAAAATCGTGTTATACACCTAGACGATTTTTCCACATCATCCCTACACCCCAGACCCTAAACCCCACACCCGCGCAAAGCGCCTTGACATTTTTTGGCATCGTCGGTAAAGCTAAGGCAGAGAACTAACTACTGACAGACAATGGCGATTGCGCCATAATCGAGAATAAGCTAGTGCTCTTTTTTACTCTATTTAAGGAATTTTGTTAATGACCGCAACTTCTGCTCGGTTACTACACGACGTTAAAGACCTGTCCTTGGCAACCCTAGGCAGACAAAGAATCGAATGGGCGGGACGGGAAATGCCCGTATTGCAGCAAATTCGCGATCGCTTCGCCAAAGAAAAGCCCTTTGCCGGAATTCGCATCGCTGCTTGTTGCCATATTACGACCGAAACAGCTCACCTAGCGATCGCTTTGAAAGCAGGTGGTGCGGATGCGGTTTTAATTGCCAGCAATCCTTTATCCACCCAAGACGATGTCGCGGCTAGTTTGGTTGTCGATCATGAAATCCCTGTCTATGCCCAAAAAGGCGAAGACGACGCCACCTACCACCGCCACGTCCAAGCAGCTTTGGATCACCGCCCAAATATCATCATTGACGACGGTAGTGATGTCGTTGCGACCTTGATCCAAGAACGCCAGCACCAAATTGCTGACTTAATTGGAACCACCGAAGAAACCACTACCGGCATTGTGCGTTTACGCGCCATGTTTAAAGATGGTGTTCTCACCTTCCCGGCGATGAATGTCAACGATGCTGACACCAAGCACTTCTTTGATAACCGCTACGGTACAGGTCAATCCACTCTGGATGGTATTATCCGTGCTACCAACATCTTGCTAGCTGGTAAAACCATCGTTGTCGCTGGTTACGGCTGGTGTGGTAAAGGTACTGCCATGCGATCGCGTGGACTTGGTGCTGATGTGGTTGTCACCGAAATTGATCCAATTCGCGCGATTGAAGCGGCGATGGATGGTTTCCGTGTAATGCCAATGGCAGAAGCTGCGGCTCAAGGTGATTTGTTTATTACCGTTACTGGTAACAAGCATGTGATTCGTCCTGAGCATTTTGCGGTGATGAAAGACGGCGCGATTGTTTGTAACTCTGGTCACTTCGATATCGAAATCGACTTGAAATCTTTGGGTGCTCAAGCCAAAGACGTGAAAACAGTGCGTAATTTCACTCAGGAATATAGCTTGCCCAGTGGTAAATCAATCGTCGTTTTAGGGGAAGGGCGTTTGATCAACTTGGCTGCAGCCGAAGGACATCCTAGTGCAGTTATGGATATGAGCTTTGCCAACCAGGCGATGGCTTGTGAATATTTGGTGAAGAATAAAGGTAAGTTGGAACCCGGTCTGCACACAATTCCTGTAGAAGTGGATGCAGAAATTGCTCGCCTGAAGTTGCAAGCAATGGGAATCAAGATCGATACCTTGACCAGCGACCAAATTGAGTACATGAATTCTTGGACTTCGGGAACTTAATCAACTTTCTTCGAGTGATTATTAAGTAACAAAAGTTACATAAAATAGTTGATAGTGGGATAGGCAGCTTGCTTGTCCCACTTTTTATTGCGACAACTGCGAAACTACTCATAAATCCAATTAATCTCCCATATTTTTCCGTGAATTTACTGGCGACAAAAAATCTTTATAAATTTACTTTTTATATATCAAACAAGTTCCAAAAAATACGCACGGTTGTACTGGTTTTTGATGATGCCCACAACCCCTTTTATAAAAATTCGGCAATGAATTCGCGCTTTTTCTTCCTCGCACCTGGGTATTCAGTAATGTTCATGAGATTCAAAAATATATTACGGGCAATTGTTGTCCCCAACTCCCTCATTGCTGGGTTGCTGCTGGCAGGTTTTCCGGCAATGCCAGCGATCGCTCTCGTCAAAATTGTCAAGGGTGAAGCCAATATCTTCACCTCAGGCACATTAATTGCTGACATCGCCACCATCGAAAAAGCTGCCGACAATTTAGAGGTGGCGGCGGTTGCTGTTGAGGCGATCGCGAAGTCAAAAAATCATATCGAAGAGCATCAACATTTCTCAACCGCCATTTATGCCCTTAAAAGTGCAGCTGATGCTCTTGATAAAGCGGGGATTCCCAATGCAGCAGTGGCGATGGATCGGGCTTTAGCGGCGGTCAACGGGGCGGCGAAAGCTACTGATTCTCGTCCCCAAAAACAAGCGATGATTGATGCCGCCATTCAGGCTTTAAATCAAGTTGAAGCTGCGATCGATCAAGCTGCAAGTTGAAACAGATTTAGAGGTGAGGAGTGATTGAGTGGAACTTGTCGTCACTCCTCACTCAAAGTTAGGCTACAGATAAAATAGGGATAGATTTAAAATCTGTCCCTACTTTTTTATCTATATGTCCTCCAAGTGCATATTATTTAACTAAGTGTTCCCGATCTGTAGGAAGAACAAATTGTATGCGTGGTGCTATTTCAAGTCGTGCTGGTCAGGTCTTAGCTAAAGGTCATTTAGTGCTCCAAAAAGATGAGAATGGTGAATTTAGACTCTGCTTCCGCACCGATGGCGGTAATCTCATCCAAGGTGGAATCATTGCCGCCGATGGAGACTTAAGCTCAGCCAGCGAAGTTTTATTTCGTCAGTTTTATGAGAATTGGGGCATGAGCGGGATGACCCTTACGGCTGCGCTTTGAAAAGGTTTAATAAGGATTCGCGCTGATTTGACCTTGCTTGACACTCCGGAGATAGTAGCCAGTTGTCGGTCTATTTTTCAGGTTGAATGTTTGACCGCTCACTCGCTTCCAAATTTTGTAATTAGAAAAGGTCAGAGGCGAGTGCGGTTCACAGACTTCTGGTTGATGATCGCCTAGAACAAAATATGCTGCGCCTTTACCCACAACTTGCGCCATGCCATTTTTATCTACCAACACCGATGTGCCTTCACTAACTGCCATACCTAAGGCTGACTCAGCTTTGCGATCTTGAATTTGACGGGCAATAAAAGTCATCAGCCGACCCATCCGTTCACGAGTATTGAAATGGGTGTCAAAAATTGTCCCCTCCATGTTGCGCCACAAGAAGAAGTTGTAAGTAAAACTAATGTCTTCGTAAGGATCGGCTAGGGCTTGCTTGGTTTCTACGGCGCGGGAACAAGCATTGTAAACAAAACTACTTTGAATCATTGTCCCCGCACTAGTCCCGCCAATTCCACCCCCTCGGGTCGCAACTGACTTCACCGCCTCCTCTAAATCTGTATCCTTGTAGTCGCGGACGTATTCGCATTGGTCACCACCCGCAAAGAAGACAACTTCGGCTTTTTTGACTGTGTCTACAACATCGCGACTATTAGCGTCGTCTCGATTATTGACGATCAGAGTCTGGACTGAGTTGACACCTTGCATCGCGGCGATCGCTTGATTATAAGCATCAGTCCCCGCCGCGCGAATCACCACAACATCCAGCTTAGTAGAGCAATTAGTACATCCTCTCACCTGATTAATCATCCCCTGAATCGCCTCATCAACATCAGGACCACCACCACCCAAGTCATAGACTGGTCCCGATAATGGAGGATTTACATCGGTGCGGCTACCTTGAGTGGAGCGTGTTACCGTCCCATCCGCTGGTAATACCATCACAGTCGCCAGCAACAATGTCACCACCGTTCTCGGCAACGCGGGAATAGAAAATATTGATTTCAACATCATGATACAAACGTAGATGAACCCAGATATGCAACCGCAAATTATAACCGATGTCAAAAAATTTGATTTTGCTCTTGCCGAGAGATTAAAGTCTATGCTATTATTATGTTTCTGAGGACGTATAGCTCAGTTGGTTAGAGCGCTACGTTGACATCGTAGAGGTCACTGGTTCGAATCCAGTTACGTCCATCGTCCGCAGTAAAGTCATAAAAGGCATACTTGTTACTAGAAGTCTGGTAGAAACTTGTTACTATACAATTACGCTTATACTCGCGAAGTCTCAAGTTCCACCTGGTATACGCCCGAAAGCAGTTTATTGAGATATGTAACGGGCATAGCAAAAGCATGATTAAATTAAGTTTACTGGTTGGATTTTAGGAGGTTAAAGATCAGATGGCAGCGCCTCAACCAACAATATTTACAAAGTCTCATCTTTACGACCAAGATTTTTATCTGTGGTTAGAGACAACAGCTAAACAATTAAAAGAAGGCAGATTTTCTGAGCTAGATTTAGAAAATCTTCTTGAAGAGATTGAATGCATGGGAAGAAGTGAAAAACGCGGGCTTGAGAGTAATTTAATTGTTCTATTAATGCATCTACTAAAATATAAATACCAGCCCGAAAAACGCTCGAATAGTTGGAAAGGAACTATTAGAGAACATCGCCGCAGGTTGACCAGAACTTTTAAGGATAGTCCTAGTTTAAAACCATATTTCCAGGAAGTTCTGCCACAGTGTTATGAAGATGCCAGAAAGCAAGCCAGTGATGAAACTGGTTTATCGCTTGATACTTTTGGGGTAGATCCGTTTACTGCCGATGAATGTTTAGATGAAGAGTTTTTACCTGATTAATTAAGTTATGATTTGGATGATTTATATACTAGGGCTAGCATGACATTCTGCTGTTAGAAATGATGTTTGAGTAAGCGTTTGACTTGTATGTTTATGGTTTTAATTGCGCTAAAACATTCCCAAGACATAGACCTGATCGCGCTGCTTTAGATTGACAAGGAGGCTCTGTTGGGTTTATCTTGAAAATGTATTAAAATAATATGCTTTTTTGCCAAAAAGAGGCTAAAAGCCTTGGCGCTACTAAGTATAAGTTTGTCTTATCCCCAGAAGCCCAAGAGAGCCAACAAGGATAGAAAGAAATCTATGTTTGGACACGACATTATTGTGATTGGAACTTCAGCAGGCGGACTCAAAGCTTTGGGAGCGATCGTCGGCGCTCTCCCTGCTGACATGGATGCTGTTTTATTAATTGTTCAACACCTCGCAGCCGATAAGCCCAGTATTCTCCCGAAAATTCTGATGGACGTTAGCTCCCTTCCAGCCTCTCATCCAGTCGATGGAGAAAAAATTCAAAAAGGGCGAATTTATGTTGCTCCGCCCGATCATCATCTGCTGGTGAATCAAGGATACCTGCGGGTCGTGCGTGGACCGCAAGAAAACCGATTTAGACCAGCGATCGATGCGCTATTTCGTTCCGCCGCTCGCGCTTATGGTCCGAGGGTTGTTGGGGCGGTGCTGACGGGCTATCTCGATGATGGCACTGTGGGGTTGCAAGCGGTGAAGAAACGGGGTGGAGTCGCGATCGTGCAAGACCCGAAAGAAGCCGAATACCCCAGCATGACAAAGAGCGCCTTGCAGTTTGTTAAGGTTGATTACTGCCTGCCGCTTACCGAAATTCCCGACCTTTTAGTGCGCCTATCGAAAGAACCCGCAGCATCGGAGGAAGCCTATCCAGTGACTGAAGAGATAGAAGTCGAATCTAAAATTGCTGAACAGGAGATGAACACCCAGGAATTTTTGAAGAACGTCGAAGCGATCGGGACTCGAACGACCTACACCTGCCCTGAGTGTAACGGCAGCATTTGGCAGATCGGCAAAGAAGCGCCGCTGCGGTATCGCTGTCATATCGGGCATTCCTTTACAGCGAACATCTTTCTATCAGAGCAAACCCAGAATGTAGAAAACGCTCTTTGGTCGGCGGTTCGGGCAATGGAGGAAAAGGTGACGTTTTCGCGTCAAATGGCAGAGCGGATGGGAAGTTATAAACTACAAAAGGCAGCCGCAAAATACGAAGATCATGCCAAGAGCTTGGATGAGGAGGTGTCTCTGATTCGAGGCATCATTCTCAAGGGCTTTGCGACAAAACGGACCATTGCCGAAGACGAGGAAGGTCAACCAGAGTAATTTGAGTGGGTTGGTACGCTCTTTATTGATTTGAAATGGTAGATTTTGATCGCAATGGCTGCAACGCCAGTAATTAGCAAAGAATCTATAAAGCGTGTTAATTGATCTGAGAACGCAATGGAAGAAGAGTGCGTTACGACCATTGGAGTTTTGAGGCGATCGCGAAGTGCAGCACCACCAAACCGAGCGAGCGCCGGAAATAGTTAACCTGTATTTAACCCTCCCGATAGGTCTTCAGGATGAAGTTTTCCCAAAATTCACCAATTCGATGCTTCCCAAAAAAACATTCGGATACGGTAGCATTAAATTGAGTGCAAATTTAATGCATAATTATTTTTATGTTTAACATCAGTCGAGACATTCATTCCCTCTCAAGCTTTAAGCGCAACACTTTGGAATTTATCGCCCAAATGAAACAGACAGGGAAACCTCTAGTCCTGACCGTTAATGGCAAAGCCGAACTTGTGGTTCAGAACGCTGAATTTTACCAACAGATGCTGGATGCGTTGGAGAAATTGGAAACGATTGCCGGAATTAAACAAGGATTTGTTGACATAGAAGCTGGTAGAACCACTTCTCTCGGAGAGTTTGAGGAAGAAATGCAGCAAAAATATGGCATTTCAAGTTAGGGTTAAGCCTGTAAGGATTTCACTCTCAGGTGATCGCAAGTTGAAAAAGTGGTACAATTAAGTGCTAATACTTAACAATACTTAAAAGATGAGCAATGTCTCTGGAACATCGTCGTTTCAGCAAGTGATTGAGGCTGTAGAATCAATGCCAATAGAGTCGCAAGAAATTTTGCTGGACATCCTTCAGAAGCGACTGTCCGCCTCACGACGCTCTCAATTAGTACGAGAAGTTGCCGAAGTCCGTCGAGATTATGCTGAAGGTAATGTTAAGTTTGGTTCGGTTGATGATTTTTTAGCGGCTTTAGATGATTAATGAAAGTTGGTTGGAGTTCTCAATCTCTTCGTGCCTTTAAACGTTTAGTTCGCAAAAATCCCCAACTACGTATTTTAATTGAACAAACGTTACGGCAGTTAGCAGAAAATCCATTTCACCCTAGTTTACGAACCCATAAACTCAAAGGCGATTTAGCTGATATTTGGTCATGCTCAATCGATTATAATTACCGAATTATTTTCGAGTTTGTCTTGAATCCAGAGGATGAAAAAAACGCGATTTTATTACTGAATATAGGAAATCACGACGACGTTTATTAATTGTTAGCACTTGGCAACAGCTAAATTATTTAGCCAAGAAGGAGCCAAAGTGGTCATTTCTGGGCGCGACGCACGACATTGCATGAGGCAGATATTTTGTAAAGAATTGTTATCTTCTTACTACAAAGTGCATACAACACTAAGGCTCGACGTTTGATCTTATAAGTACGAACGAGGTTATGGTGTGAAAAATATACATAAATTGGCTCTTGGTGCTGGTATTTGTGCCTTGGGTCTCTTTGGTGCTTTAAACAGTGCTGATGCATCCCTAGTAGTACAAGAATGGTTCTTCGGTAAATGGGACTGCCATATTGACGGTCGTCCGGCGAAGATGCAGTGGTATGTAGTAGACGATCCGCAAACAACATGCAATGGTAATATTTGCACGAGTACGGATGGTGTCCGTGTCGTGGGTCGGTTTAGTGATAACGGCAGTCCTTGGGTTAGTTTAGCAAAACGTTATTCGACCAGACGGCAAGAACTAGGTATTCGTTATTTGGGTAGAGAGCAAGATGATTGGTATCTTAAGTACAACAGTAAGACGCAAGTAGCGGACGGCTGGACGACGTGGCGCAAAAAACGTTACCCGCTGCAATGTCAGAATCGCAAGCAGTAAGTTACGTTGATGCGGACAATAAATGTATATTTCTGCTTATAAGAGACAAGATTGTTGAAAACTTAACAATTTATGAATAGACGCGCGATCGCACAGTCCTACCATCTCCAAATTTTTGACTCCAGCAATGTCTTACTAAAAAATACATCACAGAAGTCTTAATTATGATGAAAGTATTACTCACTATAGGCATATTTCAAATCATCCTCAAGTTCTTCTGCCTCATAGTGTCTGTCGATACCTCGTCCTCCTAGTAACTTAGAAAATTCATATTTTTCCATTCGAGCTAATTCTCTAGCCTTGCCAAAGGATAAAAGTTCTTGAGAGTAAAGAGCAATAGCTAATTCAGCTAATAGTTCTTGTTCTACTCGCTTTTCTGGTAGCCGTATAGCTTTAAGAACAGAATCAGGAATCGATATTTGTAGACTCATCTTGTTTACTTACCCAGTAATGAAACTACTGATATTTTAATTATGCCATTATGATATGCTGCTTTGAAAGGTGTGAGATATTTACATCTATTAAAAAAAATCTGGCTATTAAATTCATTAGTTACGCCACCCGTTAATACTTATAATTATATTTTTTTATATCTTCAGGTAGATGATTAAAGAAGTTATTTAAAACTTCGGGAAATGCGCTTTTTACAAACCAGTCATCACTAAGATTTCCTGGGATATTTATAAAATATGCTAACCGTTCTTCTAAAGCTTGTTTATCAGGCTTATCTATTTGTCCAACTCTATTTAACCAATCTCCTTTGGCATCTTTAAAACAAATATCGTCAACAGCACAAATTTGATGCACCAAAGCAAAATACTGTTTCCCAAGTCCATTTCTGGCTGTTGCATTAATTGGGTACGCTGTTGGTAAGCCTTTATCTTGTTCTTGCGTACTTAAAGCTAAAGGAATAACAGTAACTGTATCTGTATAGTTGAAGTCATTAAGAAAAATATCGCCTATCCAAATAATATAAGGTTGTTCTCCATGAAATACCCTACTAAAATCAATTACTTGTGTGCAAGAATTAGTTTTGCAGGAAATTTCACCCGGTTGCTCTAAATTGTACATGTGATAATGACCGAGTTGACAACGAAGCGATACGCGATCGGGTTTTAGAAAATATATCCAACCTTGCCTAGGTTTAGAGCCAGCCACTTGATAATCCTACCCTAACTCACTAATTAATTTTTCTCTTTCGGCTTGTAAATTAAGTCTAACTTTCTCTTCTGGTTTATGTTTATCTTTAACTCCAAGCATTGGCGCAGTGGTATAGACATAATCTAACAACTGTTTCATTTTATCTTGTCCTGACCCAGCCCATTCTCTTCTAATATTATCAAGCACTAACTTCAGGCTAAGAGGTAGCTGTAGACTGTCGAGATTTTCGGCATTTGCACCAAGTCTAATGAGCGTTGTCATGCCTTCGGTTTCTATACTAATTTCCTTGCCATTCATTTTATCCAAAGCCACATCTATATCCTCATGCCAAGGACCAAAATGATAATAATACCAATCTAGTTCTGTAAGTTGATTTCCAGTCCATTTGACAGCATAAAGGTCAGCCAAATACAAAAACCTGATGATTTGTATTCTTGTAACGTGCCCTTTGGTAGCGTATACAAAGTATTTGATGAGTCTGTCTAACATCGCTTTCTATTCTCACAGCTTAATTATCTCAGGAATTGACTCAATTTACCCTTTTGGTCGATAAACTGCACCAATGGCGCGATCGCTCTCAATCTCAATCACCAAATCAACCAAGGAAGATCTCACCAGCGGTTGAATAAATAATTCTGGATGCAGAGATCGCCAAAAGTATTCTACAAACTGTGCCACTTCCGCATCTGTCATTCCGGCTTTACCTTGGGCGATCATTTTTTGTTCCGCCTGTTGACGCCACTGTAACGAGCAGCGGTAATCTGTGGGATATAGCACAATCAAACTATCTAGGTACTCCCACAAAGGAATATAATCGTGCAACAAGGTATTCATGTCGCGGGCAAATTCTTGCTCCTCTGGTGTGATAATCGGCGGTGGTGCTGTAGCAAAAGCTTGAGGATCGATAGGTTGTGCGCCGACAAACCAACCTTCAAAGAAGAGAATATCGACATTTGTCACTCTTTCCGAGACAGTACGATCGCCAGCACCAAGATAAGCCGATTTATCAAAGCGCGGGATTTCCGCCACTTTAGAGGAACGGATCGCCTCAAGTGTCGTTAAACCCAGTTCAATATCGTGAGTTCCCGGTGGACCACGCCAGATAAAGCGAGGGTCTTGCTGTTTTAATAACAAGCGATCGCTATGAGTTTTGTACAGATCATCTAAAGACAAACTGACGCTTTTACACCCCAATTGCTTTAAAATTACCGTTAAAATCGCGCACATCGTGGTTTTCCCTGTGCCTTGTCCACCCAAGATTCCTTGAATTAATGGGCGTCCTAGCTGTTGGCGCTGACTTGCAAGGCTAATTGCCAAAGGTATCCACAAATTCTCTAAGGTATCCATAGACAACAGTAAGCCCTTTTCCGCCAAGAGGGGGGAGACAGTATCTCGCAGTTGCTTTAGCCACCTTTTTCTGTCTTCCAGATTTTCCGGCGCGATCCCACTCATTTGCACCCAGAATTCATCTGCCAGGATATTGAACATTGCTGTGAGGGAACGAAATTTTCACCTATTTTAACAATTTATGTTGCTGCCATTTTTTTCAGTCTTTATGCTAAAATCCACTTAAGCATTAGACTCAAACAGTGCCATCTCCTTTTTACTGTGGCTAAAACAGTGACTAAGGATATTCGCAATTTCGTTGATAGTTACATTCAGATTGCATTAATGTAGCGAATCTGAATAGTGTGTGGTGCATTGTATAGACGAATAATTACTCAGAGTATATATACCCTGAGTTTTGGTCGTTGATAAATGCGATTGAGAGCGTGACGCACGGTCTTAATTGCTGCAAAGAATGAATGATTGTCAAAGACACTCTCATTGTGGGATTAAGAGCCGATTTTAAAGGCTTCAATAAACAGGCTATAGGTAAGACCTATTTTTAGAGTATTTAAACACTCTACCAACAGTGATTTGCCTGCTTGTCTGTTACGAGTATAAAAAATTCGGTTGATAATTTCCGTCAGCAAAACTACAATTGCCGCAGCAACTATGTCCCACTCAGCAGTTTGTCCGGCTGTGGTAGGAATTGCTGTTCCCAGAAAAAATCCGAATAACAGACTAATCACTAGCAGCGATAACCGCCGCCAGGGGTTAATTAACTGTTGTCTGAGTGCCAGAGTGATGGTGTCAACAAGGTTGTTGAGACGAGTATTTTGCATAAATAAAGTGATCCCGCTTGCTGGCTGTAACAAAATGTGACAAAAAATCCCAGAACTTTCTCTCCTAGGTTATCCATATCGTATTTGAAGTTGAGATAACTTGATTACCATCGCCATAAAAACCTTTATTTTTAACCATTATGCGTCTGAAAATGCAATCACTTCATCCGGGGATCATCGCTGCTTCTTTGTTAGGGTTAGGGCTGATGGGACTAATTCTGACATTCTTTCAAGTCAGTGTGTCGTTTGAGCAAACACAACCAGAAATTTCCTCTATACCGATAACAAAAAATACATCAATAGCCACACCAGTAATCGCCGCCACACCAGTCAAAAAATTGGCATATGGTCAACTAACGGCTCAATCCGGCGTACATGAAGGTGGTTTACGTGTTAGTAATCAAACAGATCAACCACTGCGAGTTGCTGTGCTGATGCGACAAGCATCCTCCTCTGTTCCCGCGCATTGGGATTTTGCTCCTCAAGAAGGCAGCGAGAAAGGTCTAGCTTTGTCATTACCTAACAACAGTTTGAAATTGCAGAAGGGAGACGTGCTAGTAGCTTTTGCTCAAGGTAGTTCCCGCCGTTACTGGGGTCCTTATATCGTGGGTGAAACACCCTTACCGCGTTGGAATCCCCAAACTTCTGAATGGTTGTTTATTATTCAATAACTTCCGATTCACTTAAAGCTGTGTGAATGTGTGCTAATAATTCTTCCATAGATATAGATGGTGGGAGGATCTGGGTGGCGATCGCACCTAAAACAGTTTCATCATAATATTCTGCCGTAGGCAATAGGGGGAGGGAGTTATCTTCCCCTTTTTTCTGACTGTAATGCGGAAGTCGCTGATGAAAAGAAGAACGAACTTCACCGAGACTCAATCGCTGATCTAACACAAGAACTGGTGGTAAATCGTCACCCATTTGCTTTAAAGCGGTAAGTGCTGCATGTACCTGAGGATGGATAGTTGATTCTCCAAGACAGATTATAAGTAAGTCCACACTCTTATGGTGGATCTGTTGGAGTACTTCCTGACACGAGCGACTCATTGTTGCTTTGTAACCAGCAGTCTGGAGATATTGTAGTAATGCTTGAAACCACTCCGATCCTTTAGAATGAACATTATGAGGATCAGATAACTGCCCTAAATCGATGACAGAAATAGTCGGCGGACAACCTCTACCAGCTGCTATTTGGAGAACAGACAATAAGGTATCAGTTTTACCGATGCGATCGCTCGAATTCGAGGATGGGATCAAGCAAGGAAACACAGATAACTTAGTCAAGCCACTCGCCGCCTGAGTAGTTGTGATATCGCAAGTTACGAGTGGGAGAGACGCCAAACGCGGATGCTGACTGAGTTTTTGCAAGAAAGCTTCGGGATTAGGAATTGCCTCCGAAAGCAAAACCACATCCAAATGCCAAACTCGCGCCAAGAGTTCCGCTTGCTCTAGGTCATCAGCTTCCAGAATGCGATGATTTAGCAATGAGGGATATGAATTGCTGTCTTGACCAGGATTAACCAAGTGGAGAATTGTTAGTGGCTTAGTTGTCGGGGTAATTGACGCCTTGTGGCTACCAATTTTATTTGATGGTGGCGTCTGGAACAATCTTGCCAATAATGGTTGCAAGATTTCTTCTTGTACAGGCAAACCTATAAATCCATCAGCTCGGTTGACAACTGCGTGTTCTTTTTCCGCGCGTGTTCCCATCACAATCACCGGAATCTGCCGAGTTTGGCTGTCTGATTTTAATAGCGTCAGCACATCCCAACCCGATAGCAAAGGCAGCACAGGATTCAGAAAAACGGCTCCTGGCTGCAATCTCCGGGCTTTTTCCAAAGCTTCACAGCCGGAACGCGCAATTACGACTCGATAACCTAAACCTGTAAGTTTTTCTGTCAACTCATCTATGTCTCTAGCCACTGCTTCCACAACCAAGATTAAGCGGTTATTCTGTTTGGGATTTTGGCTTTTGGTTTTAGGTTGCCTTTCTGCCATCAATGGCTCACTTTTTGGCGTTCCCGATTCTGGATCGGTCGATCTAAATTCACTAGGTGGACTTGGAGGTAACAGAAGTGTGAACTGACTACCTTCTCCTTCTTTAGATAAAAAGGTGACATCACCACCGTGCATCCGTGCTAAGGCTCTAGTTAAGACGAGTCCTAGACCTGTACCTTCAAACTGGCGAGTCAGAGGATTTTCTAGTTGTTGGAATTTTTGAAATATTAAGTGTTGTTTTTGTTCGGGGATGCCAATACCTGTATCCCAGACTGTAAAAGCCACCCATCCTTCCCAACGACTTACACACAACCCAATTTCACCACCTGTTTCCGTAAATTTCAAGGCGTTGGAGAGGAGGTGGGCGAGCATTTGGCGCAACCGCAAATCATCGGCGGTAATCCGATCTAATCCGCTTTCAATTGAAAGCGTAAATTTGTGGCTCTCTTCTTTAGGCTGTGATTGAGCGGCGGCGGATGCTTTGCTTGTTCCAGCTTGGATTGATTTGGCATCGGAGAGGGCGCGATCGCAAGCGTTGCGAATTGTCACGGGACCTAATGTCAATTCCATTTGACCTGTTTCCATCCGCGTCAAATCCAAAATATCATTGACGACGGTCATCAGATGACGTCCACTCTGATGAATTAGCCCGGCATAACGAGCTTGGCGTTCATTTAGTTCTCCCAATAGCTGATCTTTGAGTAAGCTAGATAATCCCAGCACTGCTGTCAGCGGAGTTTTGAGTTCATGACTAATACAAGCCAAAAATTCATCTTTGAGCCGATTGAGTTGAACCAAATCAGCATTCTTGGCTACTAATTCTTTACAAAGCTGTTGCTGTTCGGTAACGTCTGTTGCTAGCACTAGCCATATATCAGTTTTAGCAGCGATTGAAGTTTGAAGTTCTGGGCTATCTAAAAGAATTTTCACGAACTGCCAAACTCGCTCTTGACCATCTTGGACTTCTAAAACACAGGTGCAGCTATCTGGCTCTGTTCCGATAAAACACCGATTCGTTAAAGTAGCTATATCGTCATCAATCTGAGAATTTGAGGGTAGCGGTACAGTTTTTTTGCGGCGATTGCTGCGCTTTTGTTCTCCCTCTACTGGGGAAGTCAAGCTATGGGGGTGTGCTTCATATGCCAGATGTGCGTTGATGCGGGGTTTAGTTATATGTTCTTTTTTACTAACATTGTGAAACTTTTGTGTCGCATCACTACTATTTTCTATATTCTCCGTCTCGTTGATAGAGAGCAGAGATTTGACTTCTTGTCTGACTCCTTCTGGATCGTTCAAGCTTCCTAATTGCTGCCACCACGCGGTATTTTGCGTTACTATCTCGCCGGTTGCAGTTTCCAACATCAGTGGCCAAGGTAGTAGTTCTAACAACTGGACTAAGGCTTTCAGTCCTGATTTACTAGCGATATCCCTTGGGGATGAAGCACTAACGCCAAGGGCTAATGCCTTCGGCTTCGCAACGCATCGCTGACGCTGATGCGCTATCGCGGGAGGATGTTTTTTTCCTCGGCTGGGCGAGCGCTTGGCTAAAAATTGTAATACTCGGGAACTATCCAGCAGTCCGACAAATTTTCCTGTCGCATCGACTAAAGCATAATGACAGTTATTGCTTTTTTGTGATTGGGAGGAGAGGTATAAGCTGAATTGTTCTAAGCTGAGATCTGCTGGTAAAGCCATGATTGGCTCTATCAAGTCTAGACCCAGCGCTGAAATCGCTTGATCCAGGCAAATCTCCGCCGCTGCATCTTGGTGATTGACCGCCATCAATTGTGGGATTAACCGAGCTGAGTATAATAATCCAATGGGAGATTGCAGCTCGCTGACTACTAACAAGCGATCGCATTGCTCAAGATCCAATATATCCAGTACCGCTGCCAGAGTTGTAGTCTGACAACAGATGGCTACAGTAGCAATAAAATCTGAGAGCGGATACTTCAGCATCGACATATAGCAAGGGGGAGGGATCTAGTACGCAATAGGAGCAACCTTCTTCACTCTGGCTGAGGCTCAAAAGCAGGCAATTTTCCTCACCCTCCTCGCTTCTAAAAACCATCGGCTTTGTCTGAAGGAGTGTTGATTCTGGCTGCGAACCACAGATAGATAGATCAATTATGGCTCGTGACTGAGATTTAGAACCTTAGGGAATTATAATGATTGACAATCGCGATAATCGTTTAAATTAGTTTAAGTATCTTATTGAGGAGTGTCACAAAAATCTATAATTATACAGATAAGGTTAAGCCGTCTTACCTAATTGGGTATTGTTACTTTTTTTCATGGCATCAGTCAGACACATATCTCAGGAGGAGCGAGGATTTACGTAGAAGCCATAACCAAAGCCGATTAAAAAGCTCCCAACCGAATTTTTCACAGAGATAGGATGTCACAAGCCAGTATCCGAGTCAATTTTTCAGCCGATGACGCCCGCCAACCAACAAGATTTTTTACCTCAACTTAAATCAGATTACCTTTTCATTCTCATATATTATTTTGATAAAGAGAAAACACTGAGACAGAAGATAGATCAATTTATTCATACAGTCTTCCATGCGAACATTCCCATACCACAAGTAATTGAAATTCATATGGAAATAATTGATGAATTTTCCAAACAACTAAAATTGGAGGGACGCAGCGACGAAATGTTACTTGATTACAGGTTGACACTGATCGATATCCTAGCTCAGCTATGCGAAGTATATCGTGCTGCTACGCGTAAATAGCATCTTTAACCCTTAGTATATCCGCTTATTGTAATTAGCTAAAGATATGGATGCGCTCAAAAAAAACATATGTCCTCAAGCTCTATGTGGCAGGAAACACCCCCAACTCCATCAGAGCACTTAAAACGCTTAAAAACATTTTAGAACAAGAATTTCAAGGCGTTTATTCTCTAAAAGTGATTGATGTGGTAAAAAACCCGCAATTAGCGGAAGAAGATAAAATCTTAGCCACACCAACATTAGCCAAAATCTTACCACCTCCGGTGCGAAAAATTATTGGCGATCTTTCCGACAGAGAGAAAGTGTTGATTGGTTTAGACTTACTGTACGAAGAACTTGCGTCTCAAGAAGAAATCGACGATTAGATACTTTTTTAGTCAGCATTAATATAGAATAACCATTAATAAATAATGAAACAAACCGAAAACGTCGAGCAAAACAGTTCTCTCCGATATACAGGTGTCGAAAAAATCCGCACAATGATTGAGGGTTTTGATGATATCAGTCATGGCGGCTTACCTGTTGGTCGAACAACATTAGTTAGTGGGACATCAGGAACTGGTAAAACCTTATTTTCTGTTCAGTTTCTTTATCTAGGTGTGACTCGCTTTGATGAACCAGGAGTTTTCGTCACCTTTGAAGAATCTCCCGCTGATATTATCAAAAATGCTTTGAGCTTCGGGTGGGATTTACAACGTCTCATTGATGAAGGCAAATTTTTTATTCTCGATGCTTCACCCGATCCTGAAGGTCAAAATGTGATTGGTGACTTCGATCTCTCAGCATTAATTGCGCGACTGCAATATAATATTGAAAAATATAAAGCCAGAAGAGTTTCGATTGACTCCATCACCGCCATCTTTCAACAATATGAAGCCGCAGGAGTTTTACGCCGAGAGATTTTCCGGCTTGTGGCTCGCCTTAAACAACTTGAAGTTACCACCATCATCACAACAGAACGTAAGCAAGAATACGGTCCTGTTGCTTGTTTTGGGGTAGAAGAATTTGTTTCCGATAATGTCGTAATTGTGCGTAACGTTTTAGAAGGAGAACGTCGCCGTCGGACAATGGAAATTCTCAAATTACGTGGGACAACTCACATGAAAGGAGAATATCCTTTTACCATGACCAATCAAGGAATTAATATTTTTCCTTTGGGAGCGATGCGCCTCACTCAACGCTCTTCTACTGTGCGTGTATCGTCAGGCGTCAAAACTCTCGATGAAATGTGTGGAGGTGGTTTCTTTAAAGATTCGATTATTTTGGCGACAGGAGCTACAGGGACTGGTAAAACTTTATTGGTGAGTAAGTTCATTGAAACAGGCTGTCTCAATCACGAACGGGTAATTTTATTTGCTTACGAAGAATCACGCGCTCAATTATCTCGAAATGCTCAATCTTGGGGGATTGATTTTGAGAAACTAGAACATCTCGGCTTACTCAAAATTATTTGCACATATCCAGAATCAACAGGATTAGAGGATCATCTTCAAATTATCAAGTCAGAAATTTCCGAATTTAAGCCAGCACGGATTGCCATTGACTCGCTTTCAGCAATGGCGCGAGGAGTCAGCAATAACGCTTTCCGCCAATTCGTGATTGGTGTTACAGGTTACGCCAAGCAAGAGGAAATCACAGGCTTTTTTACTAACACCACCGATCAGTTTATGGGTTCTAATTCAATTACAGATTCCCATATTTCGACAATTACCGATACCATTATCATGTTACAATACGTTGAAATTCGTGGTGAAATGTCCCGCGCCATCAACGTCTTTAAAATGCGTGGTTCCTGGCACGACAAAGGTATCCGCGAATACGTTATTAATGCTGACGGTCCAGAAATCAAAGATTCCTTCCACAACTACGAAGGAATTATCAGTGGTTCTCCTAGCCGTGTTGGTGTGAATGAGAAGGCGGAACTTTCCCGGATTGTCAAAAGTTTTCAAGACAATACTAGCTCTGATTAACCCGCTACAATACCCTGGAAGGGTGTCGCTACACCTACAAAGCCCACCTGCGTGGGCTAGACAGAATCAATATTTTATTGGCTTTTATTCTGCTACAACACCCTAGAAGGGTATCGCTACACGTACAAAGCCCACCTGCGTGGGTTAGACAAAATCAATAGTTTTATCGGTAGTGTCGGTGAGGGGTTTTATATTATTACATGGATAACGAAATAACCCTGGCTAGCAATCCTATTTGAGCTATTTGGCTTTGCAGTCTGAAGTGTCGCGAAGGTCTTACACACTCTACAGTTTATCGTAAAGTCATTTATAATTGTTATCGGAGCTAAACCAGTATATATACCGATTTAGTAGTGATATGAGCATGACTAAAATAGCCGAATGATGAAAACTACTTGTTTTCGCATTCTCAGGGTAGCAACGAGGTTCCGAATCAAAATAAGTATTAATGAGGTATGACCCATGAGTCAAGTAGAAGAAATGAAAACATTAAACGAATTTCAACTTCGGGATGGTATTTATTTTCCTAAAAATTATGAAGAACTGAATAGCACCAAGCAAAAACAAACCTGGGATAAAATTGGCAAGACTTATTACGGTTCCCAAAAAATCGATCCCGTTCAAGGAGATCATACTATCCTAACAGGTAAACCAGGTGGTACTTGGGATAAATTTCCCAATAATAAGACTGTTGATTCGATTTTAGAAATTGGTTGTGGTTACGGTCGTATCCCCATTTCTCTTTCTAAAGACAAGAATCTCCGCTGCAATAAATATTACGGTATCGATATTTCGGAGACTTTACTCCAGCGCTTGGTAAAATTTAAAGAAGAATATAATTTTTTCCCAGATGCTGAGTTTTACCCAATTTGTAACTCAGCCGAAGGATTACCTCTAGCCGATAATTCTATTGATTTAGTTATTTCCAACTGTGTCTTCATGCACATTCCCGAAGCACAAACCAAAAACCTCCTAGCCGAAATCTCTCGCGTCCTCAAACCGGGCGGAATCTTTGTTTTCAATCATTCCTTCCACAACAAGTCATGTCCTTCTCACATCATTCACAATTTCGTGAGAAGTCTCAACCCAGTCAGTAAAAATGCCGTTTATCTTAAACAACACTCCGCCGCCGAAATCGAGGCGATGTTAAGCGCTTCGGGAATTAAAGCCAAGTGTCCACAATATACCGTGGAACCAACCCGCGAATATGCCATCTTGCCAGAAAAAATCAAAGGTATCCCTGTCCCCTTTGCGAAAGCAATTAACAAAAACCTCAAGCCATCAGGTTCCAGGAAAGAAACTCTAGCCTACGGATACAGTGCGTACAGTACCGAACTCGGTTAAGCGAACTAGCTTATAGAACAAATTACCAAAAAATAAAAATATAATCTTAAGGTTGCTAAAAAAAGTAATCTTAAGATTTTTTTAGTTTATGCTTAAGATTTTCAAACATAGATGTTAGACAGACTTCAGTTTTTTGAGGACTTTAAACCTTAAGCATCTCAGTTTTTGGCTTGTTTACAGTTCATTTTACCTAAGCATCCAGATAAGGTTAGTCAGTTGTCTGCTACTGCTTACGAGTAAATGACATTTTTTTGACAGTCAGTAAGTGTTGTGCTAAAACTGTAACTAAGTATATGCCTTGGAAATTTCTGGATTCAGCTTGGCATGTATTTAACCTGCTGATTTTATTTAAAGGAACTTTTCCACCTTTTGCTGCGTTTAGATGATTAAGAGCGAAAAATAGCAACCATATAGCAGTTCTTACACCAGTGAGGTACGGTCAATCCCTTTACTGTTAGATCCGATTTTACATTTTATCTCATTCGACTAAGAAGTGCCATAACACAAACATTAATATAGGATTATTTACTATGGATTTTATCGATCAAATTAAAGGTATCTCTCAACCTGACTTTTCCCGTTAAGTCTCAAAAAGCAGACTCACAAAGGATTTGGGAAACAGCACAGCATATACGGTACAGTAATTGAAATCGGTGCTAAAGGTGACGAGCTATGCTGGATTGGTGGGAGAAAAATTTTGCGACCTGT
>JBBQRU010000081.1:0-24354 GCA_038214545.1 Cyanophyceae cyanobacterium
CAAAAGCCTCGAAAGCTTTGTCCTGCAAGTATTTTGGACGAAATAACAGGAAGATCTCTGAAATAACAGCAAAGACCTTATCCTGTAAGACTTTCAGCCTAATTCTGGACATGACTACCATAAAGGGAGCGGTAGAGCCGATTAAAATTCGATTTAGAAACTTGTTTGCGACAATTCCAAAATACTGGAGAAATTAAAAATTTTATCCTCGGTCAGCGCGATCGCGGTAGCCAACTTTCAATACCACAGAAGCTTTATGGCAGAGAACAAGAAGTTGCTATACTGATGGATGCTTTCCGGCGAGTCAGCCAGGGATCAACAGAAATCATGCTAGTTTCAGGTTACTCAGGTATTGGTAAAACTTCAATTGTTAATGAAGTTCACAAACCTATTGTTGCGGCACGAGGATATTTTATTACAGGTAAATTTGACCAATTGAAGCGAGGTATTCCCTATGCTGCTTTAATTCAAGCTTTCCAAGATTTAATTTTTCAGCTTTTAACAGAGAACGAGCAGCAAATTGATATTTGGAAAAACAAACTACTAGCAGCTTTTGGTTCCAACGGTCAAGTGCTGATTGATGTGATTCCGGAGGTTGAGTTAATAATTGGCTCTCAAGCTGCTGTACCCAAACTAGGTGCATCTGAATCTGAAAATAGATTTAATCGCGTTTTTCAACAATTTGTAAATGTTTTTTGCCAGCCAGAACATCCATTAGTCATATTTTTAGATGATTTACAGTGGGCAGATTCTGCATCTTTAAAATTAATACGGCTCTTAATTACAGATGATAACAGTCAATACCTATTTCTAATTGGAGCCTACCGAGATAACGAAGTCAACCCGACTCACTTATTAATACAAACGCTAGAAAAGCTGCGTCAAACCGATACTACGATTCATAATATTACCGTAGAACCACTGTCACTCACGCATGTTCAACAACTAGTAGCAGACACGCTCAATCAAGCGATCGTTACTAGCCGAGTTGAGTTATTGGCAGAGTTAGTTTTTAATAAAACTCAAGGTAATCCCTTTTTCTTAACTCAGTTGCTCAAAAGCTTATATAGCGAACACTTACTGATTTATCAGGTAGCTACAGATAGCTGGGAGTGGGACATTGAACAAATTCAAGCAGTTGGCATCATTGACTATAATATTGTCGAACTTATTGCTAGAAATATCCGTAAATTGCCACCAGACACGCAGAATCTTTTACAGTTGGCAGCCTGTATTGGCAACCAATTTAACTTAGAAATTTTAGCAATGGTTAATGAAACATCAAATATGTTAACCGCTGCTCATTTATGGAGCGCATTGCAAGCTGGTCTAATTCTACCTTTATCTTCAAATTACAAAATTCCTCTTGTGTTTGAAGAGGCAGAACCGGACATTTTTAAAGTTAGCGATATCAAAATTCAATATAAGTTTTTGCATGACCGAGTGCAACAAGCAGCTTACTCTCTGATTCCAGAATCAGCAAGAAAAAATACTCATTTAAAGATTGGTCAACTCTTACTCAAGAACACCACAGCAGAGGAACAGACAGATAATATTTTTACCTTAGTTAATCAATTAAATTTTGGTATTGACTTACTAACAACTCAAATCGACAAGGATGAATTAGCTCAATTAAATCTCATTGCCGGTCAGAAAGCTAAAGCCGCTATAGCTTATGATGCTGCTGTTAATTACTTAAATATAGGTCTAGGAATACTGCATTTTAATAGTTGGCAAAATCAATATAGATTGACTTTAAGCTTTTATATAGAAATATCAGAAGCAGAATACCTAAATGCTAATTTAACCAGAGCGTTATTATTATGTGAATTAGCACTAAAACAAGTTCATAATCTCCTAGATAATGTCAAGTTTTACCAAGTACAAATAAAAGTTTACTTAGCCCAAAATCAAATCAACACTGTTTTAGATATTGGGCAAAATGTTTTGCAAATGCTAGGTATTTCTTTAGTAGAATCACCACCACAAAATCTTGACATTGAGCAGTTGGCTAGCTTATCAATCATGACCGAGCCATATAAGTTAGTAGCAATGGAACTTTTAATTCTTATTTATGCTCCTGCTTGTTTTGGGCAAAGTACAATGGCTTTACCAATACTGTATACGATGGTTGAACTTTCTAGGCAATACGGCAATTCACCTCCATCTATTTACGCTTACGCAATTTATGGTGTTATTACATCTTGGATAGTTCCAGATATTAATCTTGCCTATCAACTTGGTCAACTAGCTTTAAAAATATTAGATCAATTAAATGCTAAAGAGTTTAAATCTAAGGCATTTGTAGCAATTAATATTAATATTACTTATAAAAAAGAGCATATTCAAGCAACGATAAGTACTTTGTGTGAGGCAATTGAAAGTGGACTAGAAGTTGGAGATATTGAGTTTGCGTGTCATGCAGCTAATTTTTACTGTTGTCATCTTTTATTTGCAGGGAAACATCTAGAACTTGTTGCCCAAAATCAAGCGATTTATATTGAATTTATTAGTAAATTGGAGCAGCAGCATCCACTTTATCTAACGAAAATATGCGCTCAGACAGTAGCTAATTTAGTCAGTCAATCTGCGGTTGAAACTAAATTGATTGGTGAGATTCTGAATGAAGAAGAAGCTTTACCTTATTTATTGTCAATTAATAATTTAATTTCATTATTTGATGCTTATTTTTATAAATCATTTCTTTGTTATCTTTTTGAAGAGTATCAAAGTTCTCTAGAATATGCAAAAACTGCATTAAATTATGCTGAATTTATTCAATCTGAAATTATCTTTACGATACATAACTGGTTTTATTCTTTAGCATTGCTGGCTGAGTCTTATGATAATTTATTGCAGTCTGAAAACCAACAACTAAATGAGTTAAATGAATACTTGAGCCAAGTAGATGAAAATCAAGAAAAGATGAGATACTGGGCAGAACACGCTCCGATGAATTATCAGCACAAATATGAATTAGTGGAAGCTGAAAAGGCTAGGGTATTGGGACAATCACTTGTAGCTATGGAGTATTACGACCGTGCAATAGCGGGCAGTGAAGAAAATGGATATATCCAAGATGAAGCGCTAGCTTATGAATTGGCGGCTAAATTCTATTTAGCTTTAGGACGGCAGGAAATTGCTAGAACTTATATGACCAAAGCATACTATGGTTATATCTGCTGGGGAGCTATTGCCAAAGCTAAACATTTAGAATCAAAATATTCACAGATAATTACTTTTGCAAAACAAGGTTCATTACTAGCTAAAAATAATATTTCTAATTCCTCTAGTATAAGCAGTAATTCACAAGCCTTAGATTGGGCAACAATTATTAAAGCTTCTCAAACTATTGCTAGTGAAATTATTTTAGGGCAGTTACTAAAAAAGTTAATGACTATAGTTATCGAGAATGCAGGCGCAGAAACTGGTTTCCTGATTTTAAAACAGCAAGAACAGCTATTTATTGAGGCTCAAGGTTCTGTAAATACTACAGAGATAGTAGTATGCCAATCACTGCTAACTGATACTAGCCAACAGTTGCCTAATTCTTTGATCAACTATGTAGTTAGAACTAGAGAAGATGTCATTTTGACGAATGCAACCCATGAGGGAATATTTACTACAGATGTCTATATTGTTCAAAATCAACCTAAATCTATATTGTGTACGCCGATTGTTTACCAAGGTGAGCTTTTTGCCCTACTTTACCTAGAAAATAATCTTGCTGTAGGTGCTTTCACCCCAGAGAGATTAGAAATGTTAAGAATTTTATCTTCTCAGGCAGCAATTTCAATCAGAAATGCTCAACTTTATCAAAATCTCAACCAAGAAATCAGTGAGCGTCAGCAAGCTGAAGAAGCATTACGTGAAAGTGAGAAAAGGTTACTAAAGTTTCTCGATGCTGTACCAATAGGTATATTTGTGAACGATTCTCAGGGACAACCTTACTATGCTAATCAAACTGCACAAAAGATTTTAGGCAAAGGAGTAGTTTCCCTCTCTGACACTTCTCAATTGTCTGAGGTTTACCAAGTTTATATGCAGGGAACAGAAAAATACTACCCTGCTGAAAAACAGCCAATTGTCAGAGCTTTGAACGGTGAAAGTACTGCTATTGATGATATTGAATTGCATCTGCCGCATAAAGTTACTCCTTTAGAAGTTTTAGCAACACCCATTTTCGATAACAAAGGTCAAATTATCTATGCGATCGCTGCTTTTCAAGATATTACGCAGCGCAAACAAGCAGAAGCAGAGCGCATTAGGTTTACCCAAGAGCTTGCTCTGAAAAATACAGCTTTGCAGCAAGCTACAGATGAATTAGCGAAGTCTAACCGCAACTTAGAAGACAAAGTTCAGGAACGAACTAAAGATCTCAGCCAAACCTTAGGAATTCTTAATTTCACTCAAGATGAACTAGTTAAAAAAAATCAAGAACTTCAACGTCTTTACAGAGTCGATAAGTTAACTCAAATTGCCAATCGCCATTATTTTGATGAGTATTTACTGCAAGAATGGAATCGCTTAAAACGTGAGCAACAACCTTTATCATTGATTATATGTGATGTTGATTATTTTAAAAAATATAATGATTTTTACGGTCATCAAGGCGGCGATAGTTGTTTGGAAAAAATTGCCAAATTGTTGCTTTCTGTGGTAAAGCGTCCAACAGATTTACTTGCTCGTTATGGTGGAGAGGAGTTTACTGTCATTTTACCGTCAACAGACGCTAAAGGAGCGATCGTTATGGCAGATAAAATTCAGCAAGCAATTCATCAATCCAAATTGCCTCATGCTCGTTCAGAAGTCAGTGAATTTATTACAATCAGCTTGGGAATTGGTACTGTAGTCCCAAATAGCAATATTTATCCAGCAAACTTAATTGCTATCGCAGACAAGGCGCTCTATGAAGCAAAGCGACAGGGTCGAGATCGTTATGTACATATGCTTATGGAGAATTAAATAACCGCCGCGATCGCCCGCAACAAAATCAAGCAATACTCACCTAAATGGGGTAATAAATCGTTACAATCAACTAAGTGGAATAAAGTAGAATGCCAATTTGCCGTTCGGAATCTGGGAGTGAAAGGAATGAAACTTATATCCGAAGCACCGATCGCTGTTAAAATCGCCAAGATGCATGAGCGGGTGAGGTGGCAAAATCCACTTATTCAAGAAAGAGGAATCGATCAAACCCGGCTAGTGATTGACGACGGAATCGCCGACAATCCTGAGTTTTCTTTCCTGGTGATGGGTGATACTCTTTCTGAGTTAGATGGAGAGCACGATCCTCAACGCCAAGTTGCGGAACTGATATTAGCCGAGCGCGAAGCTTGCCGGTTTGTGTTGCATACTGGGGATGTGGTGTACTCAGTCGGTTCTAAAGAGTACTACCAGCGCAACTTTATTGAGCCTTATCGAGAGTTTCTCGTTGGTGGCGAAAACTACAAACGCCTCACTTACGATCGCATGGTCTTTAACCAGCCATTCCTCCCCGTACTCGGTAATCATGATTACTATGATGTCCCATATTTGGCTGGTTTGATATCCGGGAGTACCCTACCACTGCGCCGCCTGCTAAACCGGCAAACAAATCCAAATATTGGCTGGCATGGCTCTCATCAAGGTCAAGCATATGCGGAAGCATTTCTAGACTACCTGATGGCGATCGCGTCTCCCGAAGATTTAGCGCGGCATTTAGATAAATATTACACAGCCAAAACTGATACAGGTCTTGCCCTGAGCTATAAACCAGGAAGCTTTACTCGCCTACCGAATAGATATTATACTTTCCGTAGTGGCGGGATTGATTTCTTTGCTCTAGATTCAAGTACATTTAACGTGTTATTGCCTCACGATCAGACAAGCGATCGCTCAGAAAAACAAAGACATGAATTAGAGCAAGAAAAACAGCAAATTCTTGCCGTCTGCCAAACCTTATCTCCAGATTTACCAGAAGCAGCCGAAAAGCTGGCTTACCTCCGCAAAAGGTTACAGCAAATCGAGCACACAAAAACCCAACTAGAAAATGACCAAGCAACAATCATCGATTTTGAACAACTTGATTGGTTGCGCCAAAAACTAATTGCTTCCTGGAATAACCCAGAAGTACGTGGACGGGTAATTTACCTCCACCATCCTCCCTATGTCACCGAAGCCACAAAGTGGTCGGAAAAACAGACCTTAGGAATTCGTCGCAACCTCCGGCGTGTTTTCGACCATGTGGTTGAGGCGGTTGGATCACTCCCTCCCGGTCGTCCGCTGATAAATTTAATTTTAAGCGGTCACGCCCACTGCTTCGAGTATCTCCGCACAGTGGATACTGGACATGGTGACTCTGACATGAACTGTATCATCTGTGGTGGCAGTGGATTTAGTATCCGTCGCCAACGAGAAGAAGGATCGGAATTAATCGAATATTTTAGTGATACCGGAGAACGTCGTTTGGTGGCGAAATCGCATCTATTCGTCGGTCGTCACGGTGAAGGTTCCCGAATGCGCCGTCCGCACTCTTGCTTAAGAATAGATGTCCAACCAGGAGATCCACTTAAATTCATCATCCGACCGTTGGTGACTGAGTTAATAGATGGCAAATGGCACAATCAGCAATTGAAGCCTTTTGAGATTTAAACACTATCGGTCACACTACTAAAGTTGAACGCCTGAACTCGTGCCCCAGGCGCTACTGTACTACCGTAACGTTCCACAGAACTCAGGGCATCTACATCTCGCAGCATTTCGGGTAAACTTTGGTTGAAGCGGAGATTTTTGATTGGGTAGGCAATTTGACCATTCTCAATCCAGAAAGTACCGTCACGGGTCATTCCTGTCACCACGAGAGTTTTGGGATTGACATAACGCACGTACCAAGCGCGACTCACAAAAATACCGCGCTCTGTTTGAGCAATCAAGTCTGATAAACTGCGATCAGCGCCATCCATCACAATCGGTGATAGCATTCCCGTCGGTTGTTTTCCTTGTTTATTTGCCCAGTAACGACTGTAAGATAAAGTTTTGGGAACTCCGTCGGTAATTATCGGAGTGCGATCGCGACTTAATCCTTCACCACTAAATGTACCTAACTGCAATAACGGATGTCCTGGATAGCGTTGTACCTGTACTAAAGGACTAAACATCGCCTCACCTAAACGATTGCCATCAGCACCAGACATAAACGATCGTCCCTCATCTGCAGCCCGTGCATCCAGGTTCCCAATTACCCACCGCAGTAACTCCACAAAAGCCGCACCAGCAAATACTACTGGGTAAGTACCAGGACTGACTTCGCGAGGTTGGCGCGAGGCAAAAGATTGAGAAATCACTTGATTTGTTAGTTCCTCAACAGGAAGCTGACTAAAAGCCGAAGCAGTCCGGCGACTCCAACTAGAACCACCATCAATTTTCGCAGTGAAGCTAAAATCTGCCTCTGTCAGTTGGTTACAGGCACTTAAGCCGCGCGAGTTACCAATTGCCCGTAAATATGCCTGTGTACTTAGAGTACCAGAACCAGCAGCACCAGCCTTGGTACTTGTAGCACATACTTGCTGGATAACTTCTCCTCGTTTTAGTGGCGACAAGGTAGCAGTTGTTTCATCAAAGGCGGGAGTGCGCTGTTCGTAATTTTGCGGTTCAAGTAATGGTACCCACTCCGGATCTTCAGGTGCAATTCGGGCTAATTCTTCGGAGTTGCGGATAGTGGTAGTAACTGCATCTGGATCTAAATCTGTTGTGGATGCAGTTGCACTCTTTTTACCAAAGTAACTAGCGATCGCCAAGTTAAACCGATTGCTGCTAATATTCTGACTAATTTGATTTTCCGAAAAGCGGCTAAGACTTTCTTCGCCAGCGCTAATACTGACAAACACCTCTTCCGCTGCCGATTGTTTGATCACTTTTTCAATTAGCGATCTTGCTTGCTCTTCATTCAAGAAAGTAGATGGAGTTACATTCATAAATATTTTGTGCCAGACTAAATTTTCCTAACCTTGCCCAATCTGAATATTCCGCACCCGCACTGGTACACAAGCATGAGTCATTTGTGCTACTTGCATTGGTTCACCTTTACCACATATATTTGTCCCATACTGTTCGCGTTCCGCCGCAGGACCAATTGCATCGACACTATTCCAAAAATCAGTTGTCATGGAGTGGTAGGTAACATCTTTCAGCATACCGACAATTTTGCCTTTCTCCACTTTCCAAAAGGCATCGCCGCCAAATTGGAAGTTACGCCGTTGCTGGTCAATTGAAAAACTGCCAGTACCATCAATTAAGATGCCATCCTCAGTATCTGCAATCATCTCCGCAACAGTAGCGGTATGACTGCCGCCTTCTAATCCCGGTTCTAGTCCTAAATTCGGAATCCGCACCATTGGCACACTAGACCAGCTATCCGCATAAGCGCAACCGTTGCTGCTACCTCGTCCCAGTCTATGTGCTGTTTCGCGGTCGGTGAGATAATCTACTAATATTCCATCCTTGACAACATACCAATCTTGTGCAGGCACTCCTTCATCATCGTAGCCTAAAGTGCTGCGTCCGCCCGATTGAGTGCGATCGGCACGGAAGTTGACCCAAGGTGCGGCATACTGAAGTTTACCTAATTTTTCTGTAGTCGCAAAGCTAGTGCCAGCAAAGTTAGCTTCGTAGCCATAAACTCGATCTAATTCTGTGGGATGTCCGACAGACTCGTGTATAGGTAAATATAAATGGCTGGGTTTGAGAATCAATGTCCCGATACCAGCTTGACTTTTAGGCGCGTGGACTTTCTCGATCGCTTCAATTGCCACCCGATCCACTTGCGAAAGCAAATCCGCTGTATTAATATGCTCGTAACCGAGATTCAACGGCGGACGTTCATAATTACGGCTTTGAGCATCACCATTAGCGACAGCAGTGCAACCAAATCCTGGATAGCTGCGGTAAATAACTTGCTCAATTAATGAGCCTTCTGTAGAAGCAAAGATTTTATCTTCGCGGGTGAATCGTAAAAAAGAGTATGCTTTGTTGATGCCGCGATCGCTATACCCTAAGAGTTGTTCGTTAAGAAGTAATAAGAATTCAGCTTTTTCTGCGACAGGGATACTAAAAGGGTCAATTTGAATCGGTGTAGTGTAAGCATCGCGGTAAGCAGCTACCGGCGCTAACTCCACCCGCGTCTGTTGCGACACTCGGCTAGCTTTAGCTATATCTACCGCCAAAGCGACAATGCGCGTCACTTCTGCACTTGTTTGATTGTGACTAGCGGCGAAACCCCACGCACCGTCTAATAGCACCCGCACGCCGAAACCAGAACTAATATTATCTGACAACTGACTTAAGGAGCGATCGCGAGCATAAAGATTCTGCGACCTATAAGTACTAAATCTCACATCTCCATATTCACACCCAGACCGAGAGATCAACTCAATCGCGAGTGTAGCTAAATCCGTCTTAGTAGCAGCAGCAGCTTGTACCATAGCAAAACCAATACGATGCGGTTATCGTATTGTAGCTAACGAACCACAAAGGGCGCTTTAGCGTCAGCGAAGCCGTAGACGTTAGCCGTTAGCCGTTAGCGAAGCCGTAGGCATTAGCCGTAGGCGTTAGCCGTAAACGTTGTGAAGGCGTCAGCCGTTAGGCGTTAGGACGCAAAGAATTCTTATTCGTGTTTGGGTTAAATTGTATATCTAACCTCAGTGTGAATTTGAGTGGAGGTTATGATTAATGGTTGTGAGTGATAACAAAGGTGAATTGATATCTTCAAAAATCAGCAGTTGCTTTTCTCAAGTTGTGGGACAGTATCATCGGTTGATTGTGGTTTCCGTACAATCTACTACACGAATTAACTTTCGGCAGGTAGCTGAATCCACCAATAGCCGATATATAAACCTTAACCTTGAATTGAGTCGGCTGTTGCTAGAACTGACACAAAAACAACGATCCCTGAAAGCGGAAGGGCTATTAAAACAAATAATTGGGAATACTGATAACCAGGTAATTTTCTTAGAACATTTGGAGATTTTGTTTGATGCTTCGCTCCAACTTGATCCTTTACGGTGTTTGCAAAAATTAGCCCGCGATCGCACCATAGTTGCAGTGTGGAGCGGTGACATAGAAAATAATCATCTAATTTATGCTTCCACAGGGCATCCCGAATATAAAAGTTATCCCATAGATGGTTTTTTAGTGGTTAAGCTAGAACAACCAGAAGCTAACTTCAGCCAGTAGATATAACAAGGTGCTATGAAATACGGTGATTTAATTCAATTTGAACCGATCGAGACTGTAATTCAGTTACAGGATGCTAGCGAGTTGGCTGAAGCAAAGCAACTGGTTGCTACTTATGTGATTTCCCAGGAAATGGCGGAACGGTTAGCTTCTGTGGTTTTCCCGAATTTACAATTTGAAAAGCCAGCAGATAATAAGGGCATTTTGATTGTGGGAAACTACGGTACTGGAAAGTCTCACTTGATGTCAGTATTAAGTAGTATTGCCGAACATCAAGAACTTTCTGATTATCTCCAAAATCCCCAAGTTGCCGAAAGTGCTATTCCCATTGCTGGTAAGTTTAAGGTAATTCGCACGGAACTGGGTTCTACAACAATGGACTTGCGGGAGTTTGTTATATCCCAGTTGGAGGAAGCTTTATCTGATTGGGGGATTGAATTTAAATTTCCACCACGGAATAAAATTCCTAATCATAAGGGTGTTTTTGAAGATATGATGGTTGCTTTCCACCAACAGTTTCCTGATCTTGGTTTGTTGTTTGTGGTGGATGAATTGTTGGATTATCTCCGCAGTCGCAAAGACCAAGCGTTAATTCTCGACTTGAGTTTTTTGCGGGAACTTGGGGAAATTTGCAAAGATTTGAAATTTCGGTTCATAGCTGGTTTACAAGAGACTTTATTTGACAATTCCCGTTTTGCTTTTGAAGCTGATGCAATTCGCCGGGTGAAAGATCGTTTTGATCAAATTTTAATTGCTCGTAGAGATATAAAATATGTAGTTGCGGAACGTCTGTTAAAGAAAACCGCAGACCAATTAGTGAAAATTCGCGAACATCTCACACCGTTTGCCAAATTTTATGGCAATATGAACGAGCGGTTGGATGAATTTATCAGGCTTTTTCCGATCCACCCGGATTATATTGATACTTTTGAGCGCATTACTATTGCTGAGAGACGAGAAGTTCTCCGGACACTATCTTTAGCCATGCGGAAATTACTGAATACAAATGTGCCTGATAATGCTCCGGGTTTAATTGCCTACGATAACTATTGGAATATCCTCAAAGAAAATACATCTTTCCGCTCGGTTCCTGATATTCGGGCGGTGATAGATTGTTCTCAGATATTGGAAGCACGCATTCAGCAAGCTTTTACCCGTCCGGCTTATAAGCCGATGGCGCAGCGAATTGTTGCCGCACTTTCGATACATCGGTTGACTGTGGGGGATATTTATTCTCCTTTGGGTGCAACACCGGATGAGTTACGAGATAGTTTATGTTTGTATGACCCAATAGTTGCAGAGTTGGGAGGAGATGCTGCGGATGATTTATTGTCTCAGGTAGAGACGGTGTTGCGGGAGATTCACAAAACCGTTAGCGGTCAGTTTATTTCCGCGAATCCTGATAATCGTCAATACTATATCGACCTGAAGAAAACTGATGATTTCGATGCTTTAATTGAGAAGCGAGCCGAGAGTTTAGATAACGGACAGTTAGATAGGTATTATTACGAAGCTCTGAAACAAATAGTCCCAGAACGTCCTGAGCAAACCTATGCCACAGGTTATCGCATTTGGGAGCATGAGTTAGAGTGGACGCCGAAAAAAACTACCCGCCAAGGCTATTTGTTCTTTGGTGCGCCAAATGAACGTGCAACTGCAGTTCCTACCAGAGATTTTTATCTATATTTTATTCCGCCTTTTGACCCACCAGATTACAAAAAAGAAAAAAAGGCTGATGAGGTCTTCTTAGAATTAACTAAGCGAGATGATACATTCCGGCAGAATTTAGATAAGTATGCTGCTACATTAGATTTGGCTTCAACTTCTTCTGGACAAGCGAAGAAAAGTTATGAGGATAAATCTAAGGTTTTTTTGCGAAACTTGGTAAATTGGCTGCAAGAACATATGAGTACAGCCTTTCATGTCACCTACCAAGGTAAAACTAAACCTTTTTTGGAATGGATGAAGGGTGCGAGGGTCGGGAGTGGTGGGCGTGCGAATGTCCGCGATATGTTAAATGCTGTGGCTTCTGGTTGTTTAAATGGTTATTTTACAGACCAAGCGCCAGAATATCCCACTTTTAATGTCTTGATTACGAATACCAACAGAAACCAAGCTGTACAGGATGCGTTGCGTTTTCTTAAGGGTAGTAACAAAAACCAGCAAGCGATCGCCGTGCTTGATGCTTTGGAATTGCTGGATGGTGACAGGTTAGATATTCATGGTTCTAAATATGCTAACTATATACTAAACCTATTACAGCAAAAAGGTTCTGGTCAAGTCCTCAACCGTGGAGAAATTATCCAGGATGTATTGGGTGTGGAATATATGGCTCCCAATCAGTATAGATTAGAGCCTGAGTGGGTTGCGGTTTTGGCTGCGGTATTAGTTTATAACGGTGATGTGGTTTTGGCGGTTCCGGGGAGGAAGTTTGATGCGAATAATTTGGACGCTTTGGTAGCTACCCCGGTTGAGGACTTAGTTAATTTTAAGCACATCGAACAACCTAAAGATTGGAATTTACCTGCACTTAGAGCCTTATTTGAATTACTGGGACTAACGCCGGGAATGGCTCAGTTAGTAACGCAGGGTAAAGATGAGCCGGTTCAGGAATTACAAAAAGCTGTGACTACAACAGTTAACAGTTTGGTGGTAGCAAGACAAATGCAAAGTCTAACTTTTTGGGGTAAAAATCTGTTAGCGGATGCGTTGCAGGATGAATATCGCTCCAGTTTAGACCGAACTATGACTTTTTTGGAGTCGCTACAAGCTTTTACTACTCCTGGGAAATTAAAGAATTTCCGTAATCAAGAGCAAGAAATTACAACATATCGTCGCGGTTTGCAAACTCTAGCAGAAATTAACGCACTCCAAGATTTAGTTACTAATTTGGGGGCGATCACATCTTACCTGACTACAGCCGAAGCTGTGTTACCTGTGGATAATCCTTGGTTAATCGAGATGCGGCAAATACAGTCAGAAATTATCACAGATATTTTAAATCCTCAAAAACGGACTGCGGCAATTCGCACACAAACTTTACAAAAGCTGACGCAACTTAAACAAAGATACATTCAAGGTTACATGACTTTACATACTAATGCGCGGTTAGGGGTGATGGAGAGCGATCGCAAAACAAAATTAACCCAACATCCCCAAGCGCAAAGTTTACAAAAATTAGCGACGATAGATTTAATGCCTGCTAGTCAGTTGCGAGACTGGCAAAATACCCTAGCTAGTTTGAAGACCTGTGCTAAACTCACCGAGCAGGATTTGCAAGCTACAGCGATATGTCCTCACTGTCATTTTAAACCAACTAGTGAAGTGATAAATGTACCTGCGAGCACTTTGTTAGAGGAGATGGAAACGCAGCTAGAACAGCTTTTGCTAGATTGGACGCAGACGCTACTGGCTAATTTGGAAGACCCGACAACGCAGGAAAATTTGAATTTACTGAAAGCAGCACAAAGACGGTTAATAGATGAGTTTTTAGCGTCGCAGATTTTACCTAAGCCGTTGACAAATGAGTTTATTAGTGCAGTTAGGGAAGTGCTTTCCGGTTTGGCAAAAGTTGTGGTGAAGTCGCAGGATTTACAAAAAGTATTGCTTGCGGGTGGTAGTCCTTGTACTGTGCAAGAGATGAAGAAGCGTTTTGATGATTATTTGGGTGAGTTGGCTAAGGGTAAAGATTTAAGTAAAGTGAGGATAGTCGTAGAGTCAGGAGAATAGTGGTAATTGGATTACGACAATGTATGTAAGTTTTTAGCAGAAGAGTACCCATCGGAGTTTGTCAGTTGGTTGCTGGGAGTGGAAACACAAGATATCACTGTACTCAAAACAGAACTTTCCTTAGAACCAATTCGCGCCGACTCCGTTACTTTTCTGCAAACAACGAATCGAATTTTGCACATCGAATTTCAAACCGAACCGATATCAAAACCTCCAATTCCCTTTCGGATGGGGGATTATTCGTTCAGGTTAAAGCGAAAGTATCAGTGTCCGGTGACGCAGGTGGTAGTATTTTTGAAGGAAACTACTAATGAAGTCGCATTTACAGAGGAATATCGTGATGAGACGACGATTCACCGCTATCGGGTTATCCGTCTGTGGGAGCAAGATTCGGCATTATTTCTCAATAATCGCGGGCTTTTACCTCTAGCGCCTTTGACACAAACTAACTCACCAGCAGCTCTGCTTGCCCAAGTTGCCGAAAAAGTAGCTAGAATTCCAGATATAGTACAACAACAAAATATTACGGGGTGCTTGGGGATTTTAGCTGGTTTGCGATTTGATCAGGATTTAATTCATCAATTTTTACGGGAGGAAGTTATGCAGCAATCTGTAATTTATCGAGATATCGTTCAAAAAGAAGCGTTTAGAATGATTAATCGTCTGATTAATCGACGCTTTCGCGAGATTGATTTATCTTTGATCGAGCGAATTAAAGCATTATCTACTGAACAATTAGAAGAGTTAGGGGAGGCACTATTGGATTTTTCCAACATTACTGATTTAGGAACATATTTAGACCAACAACAATCATAAAAATTTACCATCTACCCCTCTCTGATAGCAAAGAGAGGATTAATAATTTTGATTAAGTACAAACTGATTTAAATGATATGGTGAGAGAATCGGTTATTTATCAAAGGATTTTGCTTAATGGATGGCGACAAGGTAGTGTAACATCGGGAGCGGATTATACATCAACTCAATGCAGGAGACAAAAGTGATTTTGTTCCTTTAAGCCAATTTCAGTTAGAGTTTGAAGTGGCTTGGATTGAGCAAAAGTTAATTGAAGAATTTGGAACTATTGATGAGAAATTAATTGAGCCACTTAGAAATTTATCTATTGAAGAGTTGGAGGCTTTATCTGAAGAGTTTGCAGATATATTTCGACCTCAATATCTTGAGGATTGGCTGGAGGAGAAAATGAAATCTGGCAGTCAGCCTTGGTTTTACCAATCTATTATCGAATATTTAAAATAACGATAAGTACAAATTGGACTCAGAACAATTATCATTATAAAGTATAGAGTAACTATCTCAATACTTCCTGATAATGATTTGTTTCATCAAGGCGAAATTCCTGAAGGTTTTTCAAGATAAATGTTTCATTTTCCTTGATTAAATCTCCCTTACACAACACTGGCAATCGTTCGGTATATGCCTTAATTGCTATAATATATTCATGGTTGGTAAGCAAGGTTGTTATTGGACGAAGTTTATCAACAACTACCCCAAGTAATGTTATGCTCCCGCTTAGGGCGTTGCCTTTAGGACTGGTGATGTGTGTGACAACTGCTTGAATGGTGATATTGGGGTAATTGGTTATAAGCGAGCCAATAATTTCAAGTTGAGAACGATTTTCCGCCAAAGCAAGGGTTTCTATAACTTCGTAAATACGGGTTGCGTAATCACCTAAATTTTTTCTATTAGGTAGTAAAATTTCAAATTCATCTTCATTTTGCTTTAATTCTTGCTTTAGCCAAATTGTGGCATTATCCAGAAATGGACGATTAAACTGCCAGCCATGCGCTTTTAGGTAATCTCTTAGTCCTTCTGGTTCTATATTCTTGAAAATTTCCATAGGAATGGGAATTGTAACTTTCATGGCTGTACTCCTTGACTAATACCAAGCATGATTGACTGAAGAGCAGTAACTGTAAATTGTTTTTTTCTAGATATAGTTACGGTAATATTTGCTGCATTTGTAGTTGCTGACATTCCTCGTAGGGATATCCAATAGCCACAGCCTCGCAAACAAAGTTCTTCTTCTGACTGTTTTAACCAGTCCGAATTATTTTCAGGGATTAAAATCACAACTAAGATTCTGGGAATAGCGAAGTCAGTCAAAATCAAGTCTTCATAGTTTTTGAGTTTAAGTGGATAGCGGATAGCTTTGTCGTCAAAGATATCCCTTGATGTTGATTTTAGCTGCAATTCCAATCTTGGTGCCCGAATAAGTCCTGCTCTCCCTTTACCTGCGATTCCCCAGTCGATGCTATCATCATCTACAGATGGTTTGTAGAGCGAGTAACCTGCAACGGTGGTTACGGCTTGTAAGTAAGTATTGCTAAATTGTTCTTTTTGTTGGTTAATATCCAAGGTTAAAGTTAGGTTTTAAAGGTTTACAAGCATCTCAATTTTGACACAATACCCTAGAAAGCTATCGCTTATCGCTATACGGATAAAGGCTGCAGGGTAGTCTATAAAACTTTATAGCCAATGGAGGTGGACTTCACTCCTATAACCCAGGTTGATAACCTGTTGGCATTTCAGCGAGTTGGCGAAGATATTGCCTAGAGAAGAGGCATTATAGTCAAAACTGTGACTTCATATTCAAATAAAGCAACATATTTCAGAAACACATCGGTATAATTTATAGCAGTAATTTCTGAGTAAAACCTAAATATCTATGCTCACCCAAGTACTGCAAACTTATCCTCAACCTATAGCTTATGCCTATGGCAACATTCAACGTGCGCGATCGCAAACAGGAAAATTAGACCAAATTCTGCGCTGTGCGGAAGTGACCACCCGTTACCTCTGTGCATTAGCCATAGCTTCCTTTGCCGCAAGAGAAGATGAAACAGTTCTACCACCAGAAGCATTAATCAAATTTCATGGTAATCTAGCTTTCGGTCATTTCCTAAGTGTTGTCCAAGCTATTTCTAGCCTAAAACCTTCTCATCCGTTACAAATTCAGTTTTCCCAATGCTTCCAAAATAAAAAAAGCTCAGGGAAAGGCAAATTAGAAATATTACTAGAAATTAGAAATAAAATTAGCCACGATCCAAAAGGGCTAAATGAAGTTAGCGCCACTACTATTTTTAATACAGAAAACCCACTGGCGATTCTCGAAGAGGTACTGCAAGGAATATTACCTCTGTGTAAGTTACCTTTATTTTTAGTTGATGCTCATAAGCGCAAGCAAAAAATTACCCACCTCACTCGCTTGTTATTAATGGGAGAGCAAGGCGAACCTATGCCAGAGGACGTTGCTATCTCTGACTTGTTTTCAGACGAAAAAAGGTTGTATGTCGGTACATCAGATGGCGTACTTCTACTTTACCCGATGTTAGTGTGGGGTTTGGAAAAAGATAGAGCTGCTCAAGGTATCTACCTAATAGATAAAATTGCTACTGATAATCTTAAGTATAAATCTTTAGCCGCTGTCAGCCCACCAACGGAAACCCCCATCCCCAAAGACTTACTTCCGATACTTGCAGGTGAATTAGTGCCTATTGAGACAATTACTTTACATGATGGTAGAAGTTTTGTAGAGGGGTGGGACGAAAAGCGAGAACTGATCCTTGCCGGAAAAGCTAATGTTTCCCGAAGCGTGGAATGGACGGAATTTGATCGGCAAACTCTACTATGGTACAGCGGTATTTTAAAGAAAAGACTCCTGGACACCTTAAATACTCAGGAAATAAAAGTTGATTGGGACAACCCAACTGAGGTAATTCGCCAAATTTTACTTGATGGACGAGGGGAAGTTACAGCCGATGATTTGCACCAGTTAACCTTACTATTCGGTAATGGTAAAGAAATTCGCCGCAAAACAGGACGGGAAATTCTCGATTTACGGGTAAGATTAACAACCGAAGGACGTTGGGATAAACGCGAAGAATTAACAGAAAACTTACTCCAAGTACTGCTCAAAGCAATTACTTTTATTGCCCAGCACAACCCCATTGAAGGCTTATCAACAGAGAACCTCCAGAAACCCACAGGTTCTGCTGATTATATCGCCGTCCGGGAAGCTTTAATTAACTTAATTATTCACCAAGACTATACAGATCAAAGCACGGTGGCACAAATTGAACTAGAACCATACCGTACAATTATGGTCAATGCTGGCGCATCTTTGGTATCGCAAAAAGACTTAATGAATGGTGGAACCAGCACAGCCCGTAACCCATTAATTGCCCGTGCTTTAAAATTAATTGGCTTTGCCGAACTTGCTGGGTCTGGTTTGCGGGAAGTCTCCCGTGTCTGGCGCAATGCAAAACGGCGTCCGCCAATTGTGGAAACCGACGAACAACACAACCGCTTCCGCATCGAGTTAGATTCCCGTCCGTTGAAAATTATCACTGATACTTACTGGAAACAGCGTTTGGGTGTCACCGTTACCCCCGATGCTGCAAAAATCCTCGGACTTTTGGGTAATGCTCCTGAGGGAATGAGCCTCGCTACAATTTGTTCGGGAATGGGTGCTGATAGCGAAGATGTAATAGTAATGTGTCAATATTTACAAATGCAGTCGCTGATCGATTGTGAAGTACAAGTGTATCATCTGAAACCTTATTTGCTGACTTTTGCTAGAGAGGCTCCGGGATTGATGGCGAGTGAGTGTGAGAATGAATCAGGTAATTCATGAAGAAGCATCGCAATGAATATCTAAGCTGCCTCACAGAAGGTCAGGATATTAGTCAGATATGGATTTTCGTGGGGTAGGATATACAAATGACTGATAATCCTTACATCCCCAACCTGTTCGAGCAAAGCGGCACTGACTCCACAAATTCTGTTGAGTGCCTTGGTATATCCTTTGAAAGTGAGCAAGCAAGGCGAGATTACTTTTTAGAAAAATTGCGAGAAAAGCTACAAGATGCTGAGTTTCGCAGTATTGAGGGATTTCCTGTTGGGGATGACAAGGATATTTTGGCAATTTCCGATCCACCTTACTATACTGCTTGTCCAAACCCTTGGATTGCTGAGTTGGTAGAACAATTTAGCAAGGGCGATGACTCAGATGCTAAGGATTATCGAAGAGAACCTTTTACGGCTGATGTCAGCGAAGGTAAAACAGACGGTCTTTATACAGCACACAGTTACCATACCAAAGTTCCCCATAAAGCTATAGCTCGCTATATCTTGCACTATACTGAACCAGGAGATATTGTTCTTGATGGGTTTTCGGGTTCAGGAATGACGGGTGTAGCTGCCCAAATGTGTGCTAAACCAGATCCTGACTATAGATACACTGTAGAATCAGAACGCAAAGCTGCTGATTTACCTCAACCACAATGGGGTGCTCGTAAAGTCGTCTTAAACGATTTAGGTGTAGCGGCTACCTTTATTACTGCTAACTACAACCTGTCATTTGATGTTAGTGCTTTTAAACGTGAAGCTCAACGTATTTTAGATGAACTAAAGCAGGAAATTGGCTGGATGTATGAAACCCTGCATACAGATGGTAGGACTAAAGGGCAGATTAATTACACAGTTTGGAGCGATATATTTGCATGTTCAGAATGTGGTGGAGAAATAATTTTTCTCAATGAAGCTTTAGAGAAAAATACTAAAAGGATTAAAGATAATTTTCCTTGTCTTCACTGCGGTGCAGAACTAACGAAAACTCGTATGGACAAGTTATATGAAACTTACTTCGACCCAATTATTCATAGAAGTATTAAACGTATTAAGCGGCAACCAGTTGTAATCAACTACACCATTGGAAAAACAAAGTATGAAAAACAAGTAGATGATAGCGATCTGGCAATTTTGCAAAGAATAGAGAAATTATCACTCCCGTTGAGTGTACCAACCAAAGAAATTCCTTTCATGCATATGACGCACCAACGTGCGCGTATGGAAGCTTTCGGTATTACCTATGTTCATCATTTTTTCCTTTCCCGTGCAGCCCAAGCATTAGGCATTCTATGGGCAAAAGCTACTGCTGTAGAAGATAAACGCCTACACAATATGCTGCTGTTTTTTGTAGAGCAAGGGGTACGTGGTATGTCCTTGCTAAATCGTTACAAGCCAATTCAGTACGGTAAAATAGGCGGCTCACAAGTTGGATTAGACTTGAACGGGGTTTATTATGTACCGTCTATCTCCACAGAAGTTAGTCCCTGGTATCAATTTGATGGGAAATTACAGCGACTAATAAAAGCATTTGAAAACTTTCGTACATCTCTTAACGGATCTGTAATTACTACTAGTACAGCAGCTAACCTTGGTTTACCTAATAACTCAATAGATTATATATTCACAGACCCTCCTTTTGGTGAAAATATTTACTATGCAGATCTTAACTTCTTAGTCGAATCATGGCATCGCGTATATACCAACGCTGCGCCAGAAGCTATTGTTGACAAAGCTAAGGCTAAGGGATTAGCAGATTATCAAAGATTGATGCAGTCTTGTTTTGAAGAATACCATCGTGTTCTCAAACCAGGACGCTGGATGACTGTAGTATTTCATAATTCCCGCAATTCTGTATGGAATTCTATCCAAGAAGCAATGTTAGTAGCAGGTTTTGTTGTTGCTGATGTGCGTACTTTGGATAAACAACAAGGTTCTTATCGACAAGTCACCAGTACAGCAATGAAGCAAGATCTTGTTATATCTGCATATAAACCAAATACATGTTTAGAAGAACGATTTAAATTAGAAGCGGGTACGGAGGAAACAGCTTGGGAGTTTGTACGGAACCATTTACGGCAACTTCCAGTATTCATTTCTGAAGGTGGTCATTCAGAAATAATTGCTGAAAGATTAAATTATTTTCTTTTTGATCGTATGGTTGCTTTTCATATTCAAAGAGGTTCAACTGTTCCTCTCTCAGCATCTGAATTTTATGCTGGGCTAGATCAACGTTTTCCTAAACGGGATGGAATGTACTTTTTATTAGAACAAGTTGCAGAATACGATCAAAAACGCTTAACGGTAAAAGAGGTTCTGCAATTAGAACTATTTGTGACCGATGAATCGAGTGCTATTCTCTGGCTAAAACAACAACTTACTAAAAAACCTCAGAAAGAACAAGAATTGATTCCTAATTTCCTGAAGGAAACACAAGGACTCTGGTCTAAACATGAAAGAAATCTAGAATTGCGTATTTTGCTAGAAGAGACTTTTCTTTGTTATAAAGGCGAGAGAAAGATCCCGGCACAAATTGTTTCATGGCTGAAGCAATCTTCAATTTACCGTGAGAGGATACAAAAAATTGAATCCAGTTTAATATCAGAATCAGGGCTGGACACAACGGATAGTCTACTAATCAATAAAGCTATGGATAGATGGTATATTCCTAATCCTAATGAAGCTATAGATAGAGAGAAGCTGCGAGAAAAAAGACTTTTGAATGAATTTGAACAAGAATACCATCAGTCAAAGCAGAAAAAATTAAAAGTTTTTCGTCTAGAAGCGGTTCGGGCTGGTTTTAAAAAGGCATGGCAAGAAAAAAACTATCAAACAATTATTGAAGTAGCCGAAAAAATTCCTGAAAACATTCTTCAAGAAGATCCTAAATTAATAATGTGGTACGACCAAGCCTTAACTAGGGTAGGTAAAAATAATGTTTGAATATTTACTTTTAGAAGACTTAGGTATTTTGACAAGATTAGAATGGCAAGAGCATCAAAAAATCAATATCATAATCGGCGAAAATGATACAGGAAAAACTTATATTTTAAAACTACTTTATTGCATTGCTAAAAGCGTTGAAGAATATACAAAACGTTCAAAATCTGATAATAAAAGCTGGAAAGAACTTTTATCAGAAAAAATGTTTTGGGTTTATCAACCAAACAAGCGCAAACTTGGCGAAATTGTTCGCAAAGGCGGTAATCGTCTAAATGTTGAAGCAAAAATAAAAGTAGATGAATATAATTTTTCTTTTGGGAAAGATACAAAAGACACTATCACTAAATGTACAGACGTAGCATATAAACAGTTAGATTTAAATGCTCTATACTTCCCTACAAAAGAAATTCTTACTGCTTTTGATGCCATCGCAACAATAAACGAACAATTAAGAATATTTGGTTTTGATCAAACTTATCAAGATTTGATACAGGCTTTAAGAATTCCGACTTCTGGAAAAAAGTTGGATGAACCTTTAGAAAGTGTTTTAGCTTCCTTACAAACGCTATTTCAAGGAGAACTTGCTGTAGAGAGAAAAAAATTTATTTTTAAGCGAGGACGCGAGAAATATGATATGTCTCAGGTTGCAGAAGGCATTAAAAAAATTAGTATACTAACTACATTAATTCGCAATCGAACACTTAAGAAAGGTACAATTCTATTTATTGACGAACCAGAAACAAACTTACATCCTCGTGCCATCATCGTCTTATGTGAGATGCTTTTTGAACTGAGCCAAGTTGGTGTGCAAATTTATATGGCTACTCACAGTTACTTCGTTCTCAAACAGTTTGAAATACTCGCCCGCAAGCATCAACAAAGTATTCAACTATGCTGTCTAGAACGGTCAGAGGATATTAGCATTAAATTTAACGATCTAAAAGAAGGAATGCCTGATAACCCCATTATCGATGCATCGATTCAATTATATGAAGAAGATGTAAGGCTTGATTTAGAGTCATAAACATCAAAAATATATGCCAAGTTATGAAGAAAGTGGTTTAAAAATTACATTGCCAGAGGGAGAATGTTTCCGTTTTCAAGATTGTGCAAGTTACAAACCTTTAAAAGGCAAAAAATTATCAGAAATAGATTTTGGCTGGTGGGATTCCGCAAAAAATACTTTGCATTTGTTAGAAGTGAAAGACTATTCAACTTTACCTGCTCTAGAAAGATTACCTGAGCACCTTTTAGATAAGCTAATCAATAAAGTGACTGATACATTAATGCTTTTAGCATCAGCTTGGGTTGGCTCACTTCAAGGTCAGCAAATTTGTTCTGATTTACCAGTTTCTTGTCAGAAGTTTCCATTTAAACCTCAAAAAATAAAAATTGTCATTGTTTTAAAAATTAGTGATGACACCAAAATAAAAGAGGAATTAAGCGTTCTAAAAGTTCGTTTAAAAGATAAAATGAAAGGTAGATTAAAACTTTTTGATATAGAACATATTACTTTAGTAGATCACGAAGTTGCACTAAAAATGCCATTGCCAATCGAAATAGTATAATTTAATCATAGTATCTAATAATAAAATGGATTCCAGCCCTTGGTTGTGGAGCGAAGAACATCGGCAGCTATGTAAAATCATCGAAACCCAAACACTTTGGGGCAATACCTTCCACCGCATTTGGCTACCCAACCAAGATACAGTAGTTCGCGTTCGCGCCGACAAACTACAACCCCTCTCAAATGTTGAAATTACTACTCCTGCGGGTATTGCTTATATCGCCACAGCCGCCCGGATTGCTGATGCCCTAACTCAAGATGTACTCCTAGCACCAATAGAATCTGCCGTTATTCCCCTACCGCATCAAATCAAAGCATTATCCAAAGCAGTTTCCACTAACAGTGTCCGCTACCTCCTCGCTGACGAAGTTGGACTGGGTAAAACCATTGAAGCTGGATTAATTATGCAGGAACTGAAACTGCGGGGAATGGTGCGCCGCATCCTGGTAGTTGCACCCAAAGGTTTAGTTAGCCAATGGGTAAGCGAGATGCGCTTGCATTTTAATGAAGAATTTCAGCTTCTCCTTCCTGAAGACATAAAAACCTTACAGCGTCTGTATCCACAAGAAAATCAAAATTCTTGGACTTTATTTAACCAAGTTGTCTGTCCGATGGACTCAGTCAAACCAATGGACAAACGTCGTGGTTGGACAAGAGAACAACTAGCAGAATATAATCGCGATCGCTTTGAAGATTTAATCGCTGCAGGTTGGGATTTAGTAATTGTAGACGAAGCCCATCGTTTGGGTGGCAATACCGACCAAGTAGCGCGGTATAAACTTGGTCAAGGACTTGCGGAAGCCGCACCCTACTTTCTCCTACTTTCCGCGACACCCCACCAAGGCAAAACCGACGCTTTTTATCGCCTCATCTCCCTTTTAGACCCTGTAGCCTTCCCCGATATTACCAGCGTCACGCGCTCAAGGGTGCAACCCTACGTCATCCGTACCGAAAAACGCCGTGCGATTAATGCTCAAGGAAAACCTTTATTTAAACCCAGAAAAACTCAGCTTGTACCAGTCTCCTGGTCAGCTAAACACCGCCAACACCGCCAATTGTACGAAGCAGTCACCGATTATGTACGAGAAGGTTACAACCAAGCATTGAAACAAAAAAAAAGTTACGTCGGCTTTTTAATGATTTTGATGCAGAGATTGGTCACATCTTCTACCCGTGCTATCCGTACCACCCTAGAAAGAAGGTTGGAAGTCCTGCGGGAACCAGAAGAACAGCTAACCCTTTTTCCCCTATTT
>JBBQRU010000082.1:0-23876 GCA_038214545.1 Cyanophyceae cyanobacterium
AAGAAAAAATTCTTGTTTGACTTTTGCCTTTTGCGTTTCTTGCATGATTGATGGTGTGTGGACGTGAACAAGAATCAAAAATAAAATGCGCTTATCCCCTGTAATGCTTGCAGTCATAGCTTTTGCCGGTCCTATCGGTACATCGCTACCTGCAAATGGACAAAACAATCCTTCAGAACTCAGCACTGACTTTAAAGTGCCAGGAGTAAATACCCATTCGGTGATTGTCAAGAGTCAATCACTAATGTCACAACCGGAACTCATAGTTCCGACAACGACAATCAAATTGAATCGAGTCAAAGACTTGAAAGCGATGGCTGTAGAGGTCAACACTCACAGTAATTACAAGTCAAAAACTCCCAATAACTCAAAAATCAGTCAAATTCTGATTCAACCGCGAGACCCAAACGATCGCCCCGGTCCCGATTTTCCGCCAATTAACCCTCAACAACTACCACTGACGCCGGCACCTAGCGTCACGCCGCCGACTCCCCAAATTCAACAGACGCTACCGCAAAAACCGCAAACCAATCCAGGGACACGGCAACCGCAAAACCCACTTCCGGGAACACCAACACAACGAAACCCACTTCCGGGAACACCAACACAACGAAACCCACTTCCAGGGACACCAACACAGCCAAACTCATTTCCAGGAACACCAAATCCACCAAATCCGGTTCCAGGGACAGGAACACCAACTCCCGCCCAACCTAGTACTCAGCAACCGAACGAAACTCGCGTCTTGGTGTCAGAAGTACAAATTAGAACCCAGCAAGGACAACCACTCACCCAAAGTCTGGAAGAAGAAGTTTATCGGGCGATTCGCACTCTACCCGGACGGACAACGACGCGATCGCAATTACAAGAAGATATCAACGGCATTTTCGCCACTGGCTACTTCTCCGATGTTAGGGCAGTGCCAGAAGATACACCATTAGGGGTAAGAGTCAGCTTTGTTGTCCAAGCTAACCCCATCTTGAAAAAAGTGTCGGTGCAAGCCAACGGCACCACTGGTGTACCCTCAGTGTTACCACCAGGAACAGTAGATCAAATATTTCAAGATCAATACGGTAAAATCCTTAACCTCCGGCTTTTACAAGAAGCAATCAAACGCTTAAACAAACGCTATCAAGATCAAGGTTATGTGTTAGCGCAAGTAGTAGGTTCACCGCAGGTGGCTGAAGATGGCACAGTCACCCTGCAAATAGCTGAAGGGGTGGTGGAAAATATTAAAGTCCGCTTCCGCAACAAACAAGGCGAGGATACAGACGCCAAAGGAAATCCAATCAAGGGACGGACACAGCCATATATCGTCACCCGCGAAGTCCAATTAAAGCCAGGAAAAGTTTTCAACCGCAATCTGATCCAAAGAGACTTACAACGAGTATTTGGACTCGGGTTATTTGATGATGTCAACGTCTCCCTCGATCCAGGTACTGACCCCAGCAAAGTAGATGTAGTTGTCAACGTTGTTGAGCGTAATAGCGGTTCCATTGCGGCAGGTGCTGGTGTTAGTTCGGCTTCTGGACTATTTGGGACAATTAGCTACCAACAACAAAATTTGAATGGTAGAAACCAAAAGCTAGGTGCGGAAATTGAAGTGGGACAAAGGGATCTCCTGTTCGACCTACGATATACAGATCCGTGGATCGCTGGAGATCCTTACCGGACTTCTTACACAGCAAACATATTTAGAAGGCAGTCGATTTCCCTGATTTTTGATGGTGGCAAAAACAATATTTATTTGCCGAATGGTGACCGTCCTCGCGTAGTGCGCTTGGGTACGGGGATCACTTTTAGCCGTCCTTTATCGCGAGATGTTTTTAAAGAATCAGAATGGACAGCTTCCGCTGGTTTGCAATATCAAAGAGTTTCCATTCTCGATACGAATAACAATGTCAACAAGGTAGACGAGAGAGGTAACAGTTTAAGTTTTAGTGGCACAGGTCGTGACGATATCACTACCTTGCAGTTAGGATTGTTGCGCGATCGCCGCGATAACGCCCTGCGTCCAACTAAAGGTTCTCTCTTCCGAGTCGGATTTGAGCAGTCAGTACCTTTCGGAACAGGTAGCATTTTACTTACTCGCGTCCAAGGTAGCTATAGCCAATACCTCCCGGTCAAATTAACTCGCTTTAGTAAAGGACCACAAGCCATTGCTTTGAGTATCCGCGCTGGCTCAATCTTCGGTGATTTGCCGCCTTACGAAGCTTTCTCCTTGGGTGGTAGTAACTCGGTACGTGGCTATGATGAAGGCGATTTAGGCAGTGGTCGCAGTTTTGTCCAAGCAACCGCTGAGTACCGCTTCCCCGTATTTTCCGTAATTGGAGGTGTGTTATTTGTTGATGTTGGTACTGACCTCGGCACAGGCAAAGACGTACCGGGCGATCCGGCAGGGATTCGCGGCAAACCTGGTAGTGGTTACGGTTACGGTCTAGGTGTCCGAGTCCAATCACCATTAGGTCCAATTCGGATTGACTATGGTCTGAACGATGAAGGTAAAGGTCGCTTCCATTTTGGGATTGGAGAACGATTCTAGTAAATTTATGACGCAGCATACTTTGGCTGGTGAAATAAATCTCAGTGGTGTGGGGTTGCACACGGGTGCTAATACCCACATCCGGTTAATACCTGCCGAGGCGGGAGTTGGACGGTATTTTGTCCGGGTTGATTTGCCGGACAAACCGGCGATTCCGGCAATCGTTGCTTCTGTGAGTGAAACTGTGCTTTCAACTCAGTTGGGTACAGGTACAGCTTCTGTTCGCACCGTCGAGCATTTGTTGGCTTCTTTGGCGGCGATGGGCGTAGATAATGCGGGTATTGAAATTGATGGCCCGGAAGTACCTTTGTTAGATGGCTCGGCACGGTTATGGGTGGAAGCAATTGCTCAAGTTGGGTTAGTGTCGCAATCCCTGCCGCGCGTGAGTACACAACTCCGAGAGCCGATTTGGGTCTATGAAGGGGATGCCTTTGTGGGGGCGGTACCTGCTGCTGATACTCGTTTTACTTACGGTATTGACTTTGATTATGCGGCGATCGGTAATCAATGGCATAGTTGGTCAACTACGACTAGCTTCCAAACAGAAATTGCCTCCGCCCGAACTTTTGGTCTGGCACACCAGATAGCTCAATTACAGACGGCAGGGTTGATTAAAGGCGGTAGTCTAGATAATGCCTTAGTTTGCAGTGATGATGGCTGGGTAAATCCACCGTTAAGATTTGCAAATGAGCCGGTACGCCATAAAATTCTAGACTTAGTAGGAGATTTGAGTTTATTGGGAAATTTTCCCCGTGCTCACTTCTTTGCCTATAAAGCTAGTCACAAATTACACATTCAGCTAGCCAAAAGGATAGTAGATTTAAGACCTTAGATCTACTGATCCATTCATTCCCAATTGATTGATGGAGCGCTCATGTCAACTTTGACCGAAACTAATGCTACTAATGCTCCTGTGCCTGCATCTACTGAGCAGCAATCGGATCATTCGACCCAGAATACAAAAAATACTGTGTTCTCAGTAGAAGAAATTCAGAAATTGTTACCTCATCGCTATCCTTTTGCGCTCGTAGATAGGATTATTGAGTATGTACCAGGGCAAATGGCTATTGGTATAAAAAACGTCACATTTAACGAGCCACATTTTCAGGGGCATTTTCCTGGTAAACCCATTATGCCAGGAGTGCTAATTGTGGAAGCAATGGCACAAGTTGGTGGTGTTGTCCTGACACAGTTACGAGAAATGGAAGGTGGACTATTTCTCTTCGCCGGAATTGATAAAGTCCGCTTTCGCCGTCAAGTTGTTCCTGGAGATCAACTGGTAATGAAGGTGGAACTGTTGTGGGTCAAGCAACGTCGGTTTGGTAAGATGCGAGCAACTGCAACAGTTGATGGTCAACTCGCAACTGAAGGCGAACTGATGTTTTCCCTAGCTAATTAACAAGCTTGTTGAGTGCTGAGTGCCAAGTGCTAGACCGAGAAAGTTTTTAAGTCAAAAAGTACTAACCGTATTATACAGTCTGGATACGAAAAAACTTATTTTCACTTTCTTCTTAAGGGCACCCAATACTTAGCGCTCAGCACAAGCGCACTTTTTTTGGAGATGCACCATTGAAAACGTTGATTCATACAACTGCTGTTATTCATCCCCGCGCTGAAATTCACCCGACGGTGGAGATAGGTGCTTATTCTGTAATTGGCGAAAAAGTCAAAATTGGTCCCGAAACTGTCATTGGCCCTCATGTAGTGCTAGACGGACAGACAGAAATTGGTGCCCGAAATCATATTTTTCCGGGAGCCGTGATCGGTGTAGAGCCACAGGATCTCAAGTATTCTGGGGAACCTACGTGGGTGAAAATTGGCGACAATAACTTGATTCGCGAATATGTCACGATTAACCGGGCGACCGGTGAAGGTGAAGCCACGGTGCTGGGCGATGGCAATTTGCTCATGGCTTATGTGCATGTGGGACATAATTGTGTAATAGAAAACTCTGTGGTGATTTCCAATGCTGTCGCTTTGGCTGGTCATGTTCACATCGAGTCTCGTGCAAGAATTAGTGGCGTTTTAGGTGTCCACCAATTTGTGCATATCGGTCGATTGGCGATGGTTGGTGGGATGACACGGGTTGAGCGTGATGTGCCTCCTTATATGTTAATTGAAGGCAATCCTGGACGAGTGCGATCGCTTAACTTGGTCGGACTACGACGTTCAGAAATTTATCACGCTGAGGAAGGACGGGTTTTTCAAAGTCTGAAAAATGCTTTCCGCATCCTTTACCGTTCTGATCTACCATTCACTCAAGCCTTACAAGAGTTAGATAATTTAACAGATAGTGAGCAATTAGAGCACTTGCGCCGCTTTTTGCTATTGTCGCAAATGCCCGGTAGGCGCGGTCTCATCCCCGGAAAAAAAGCCACGGTCAACAAAGATGAAGACTAATCACTTATAACTCTATATTTCCTAATTTTTACCCAAAGTGCGCTAATGCGAATATTTATAAGTACTGGGGAAGTCTCTGGCGATCTTCAAGGGTCACTACTAATTACAGCACTCAAAGCAAGAGCAATTGCCACAGGGGTGGAGTTAGAAATTGTCGCTCTTGGTGGCGATAAAATGGCAGCGGCAGGGGCGACTCTATTGGGCAATACTACCGCGATTAGCTCATTCGGAACAATCGAATCCCTGCCTTTTATCATCCCCACTCTGAAGATGCAAGGACTTGCCAAAAAATATCTCCAGCAAAATCCACCAGATGTGGTGGTGTTGGTTGACTATGCTGGCCCGAATATGGCTATTGGCAGTTATGTGAAACGCTTCTGTCCACAAGTACCTGTAGTTTACTACATTGCCCCGCAAATGTGGGTTTGGTGGCCGTTTCCGGGACAGGTCGATCAGGTTGTCAAAATGACAGACGAACTGTTAGCAATTTTTCCGGAAGAAGCGCGTTATTTTCAATCTTTGGGTGTGAAAACTACCTGGGTAGGTCATCCTCTGGTTGATCGGATGCAAAATCCACCTTCTCGGGAAGTGGCGCGAGAGCAGTTAGGTGTCTTACCAGAACAAATCGCGATCGCTCTGTTTCCGGCTTCTAGACCGCAGGAAATTAAATATCTCTTACCAACTATTTTCCAAGCTGCAAAAACGATCCAAGAGAAATTACCGACGGTTCATTTCTGGATTCCTTTATCTTTAGAACTTTACCGCCAACAAATTACTCAAGCAATTGAGGATTATGGTTTGCAAGCTACAATATCCGATCAACAAAAAGTAGTGATGGCGGCTGCCGATCTAGCGATCGCTAAATCTGGTACTGTCAATCTCGAACTCGCGCTGTTAAATGTGCCGCAGGTGGTGCTTTACAAGCTCAGTCCGATTACGGCTTGGATTGGTCAGACTTTGCTCAAATCCAGCATTGCCTTTGCGTCACCAGTCAATTTGGTCGTGATGAGAGAAATTGTCCCGGAATTTATTCAAAAACGAGCAACAACAGAGAATATCACTGTTGCGGCATTAGATATTCTCCTCAACGACAGTACCAAAGCGCAAATGCTTGCAGATTATCAAGAAATGCGCTCTAGCCTGGGTGAAGTTGGGGTATGCGACCGCGCAGCGGCTTCAATTTTCCGCTTGTTGGAGTAATTCGGATACGGTTTTAAACTGATAGCCTTGGGAATGTAATTGTTGAATGACAATTTCTGTGGCGGCGATAGTCGCTGTGCGATCGCCTTCACAATCGTGTAATAAAATAATTGAGCCGGGTGAGACTTGCTTTAAAATTTGGTCAGCGATCGCCGATGGATTTGATTCTTGATAATCTTTAGGATCGACATTCCAGGAGATACTTTTTTTGTGCATCAAAAAGAGTACATAAGGTAAGATAAACAGCTTTATACCATAAGGTGCGCGGAAATGAATTTCGTGATTTACACCTAGTTGTCGCAGCAATTGATCGGTGCGATTAATTTGCGATTCCATAAAACCTGGAAGACGCCAAATCATTCTCGGATGAGAATAAGAGTGATTACCTAACTCATGTCCGCCAGCGACAATTTTTTTGACAACATCAGGATATTGCTCGACATTTTTACCAATGACGAAAAAAGTAGCTTTGACTGCAGAGCGTTCTAGCAGATTGAGTAAATTTTCAGTCGTGCCTGGATTGGGACCATCATCATAAGTTAAAGCCACCAATTTCACGTCCGTTTTTACATGGGTAATTAACTCACCGAGAATTTGGAATTTAGATGTATTTGCTAACTTAGACAATAAATAAAATCCAGTCACGAAAAATAATAAAGTAATAAATAAATTCATTTGACTACTTTTTTATCCCTGGCGGTGCGAATCCATTCTTTTTGAGGAGATCTGACAAAAGCAAAATTAATACTCATGTTTTCGATCACATAAATAGGTATTGTCAACAACGATTGTAATTTTATATAAGAGCGTCCAAACTTCAACCAAGTACCTAAAATTGCCAGAAAAATCAGTAGCCCTTCGCCGAGAAAAATCATTGATATCCAAGCAGTTGTGAAGAAGAGCGATGAAAATAAAGCCAGCGCTGTGATTGCAAACCAGATGGCGCATAAAAGAGAAAGTGGTGGAATAGCTAAATCTAAAGCGATCGCCAACAGGTCAAAGCGCCTTTTCATTAAAGATAAGCGAATCATCTGAGGAACCTGAGTCAGGATTTGGAGATGTCCGTGAACCCAGCGTACCTTTTGAGTATTTTTAGCTTGTTTTTCTTGGGGAAAATAACCGGAAACTAGTGCTTCCTCACAAAATACAGGTGCATATCCGGCAATTGTCAGATCTATACCAAGTTGCTTGTCTTCTACAATATTACCTGTGGCAAATGTAACTTTCTCGACTAATGACCAAGGCAATGCCATCCCTGTCCCAGTCAGAGTAACAGGTAGTCCTAGTCCCTGTAACCCCCGTTGACGAACTAAGTTCTTGACCATGAAGGCAAGAGTCGCTATTGTATCTTTGTGGGTAAAATTTAGTGGCGGTCGGAGGAGATTGGTTGCTTGAACAGGTCGATTGAAGGCGATCGCTGTCTGCGCCAATTGCTCAATCGTCCCTGGACTGACAATACAGTCAGCATCGACGATTGCGACTACATCTGGTGGATTACCAGATTTCAAGTATTGTAGACCGTAATCTAAAGCGTATCCTTTTCCCCTGTGTGATAAATCTCGACGCTGGAGAACTATCGCCCCATGCTCGCGGGCGATCGCTGCGGTTTCATCAGTGCAATTGTCGGCAATTACGATGATGCGAGCATTTCTGGATCGTGGCAAATGCGAAAGAGTTGTGCCTATCGATACGGCTTCATTATGAGCAGGAATTAAAATTGCTACTTTGGAAAGAACCTCACTATACTTCTGTTTTGGCTTTTGTTTAAGTAATATTCCGGCCATACACTCAACAAAGAAAACAGCGATCGGCAATCCCAAACAAATAGATGTCAACAAAAGGAAAGCATTAATTAGTACATTTAAACTTATGTATAACGCCATACTTTTACTCCATAATTAAATTTTCTGCTACTTTGAACACGAGACATCAGTATTTATATCGTTAATGGATGATCAATTTCTCCAGCCTTCATTCGTATAAAGACTGAATTTGCTTACGTGATAACTCTGGAAAAATAATAAATTTACTTTTCCTAGTGAGTTTTTTCAGTACGGTTATCGTATCTCCCGCATAAGTATATTATTAAATCAGCAGTATTACGTATGTTTTTTTTGTAAATATTTTCATATGACACTTGACTCTGAATTTAAAATTCGAGAGTAGAATTGAGGACGAGTAAAAATCAATTTTTTTGAGGAGATGATAAATAATCCGGATGCGAGAGCACAAACCAAGTAACCGTGAGTAAGGGTAAAAATTTTAACATCACACATAGGCTAGGCTTCAGTATTTTTAGCCGTTAGCCCATCCCATATAGAGCCGCTATGAGTACAATTGATAATTCAACATTGATTCAACAGTTCGTACAAGGTAAACTCACCTTGTCATCTAATCAAAACTTGCGGATCGAACCAGCGTTAGACGCAGTGCAGCTGATGACAAAGAAGGGTAGCGTGCTGGCTACCGTAAAATTAGCAAGTAAAATTCGCGCCATCTTGGTACGTGAGGAATCTCATTTTAGCGACGCCATCAGTCAGATCCTGGTAGACAATAACTACATGCCGACTGGGACAATCGAGCAAGGATTGACCCGCTACGAGCAGCACCACGTCCCGCCCGGTTATCGGATGAATTATGCCGAAGCCAGATTGCTATGGAAAACTTGGTGGAATAAAGAAAATCCCAGGCTAGGCAATCATCTTCAACCCAACTTAATGATCTCTACCGCCACTGGCTGGGACGCGATCAAAGCGATGGCATTCAGCCAGGGAAATGTCTACGTCAAAACTCCTAAAGATGAGTTGATGTTATGCGGTACTGATCGCGTAGTTTGGCTAAGTCCAGCAGATGAAAGACCAGTCGCGGAAACGCCGGAAAATCCGCATCAAGTTCAAGAGGAGGATTTTGAAACCGACTCAGATTTTTCTTTTTCTGAGGAGACGGTAGTAGCGTCACCGCCAAGAGAACCTGTATTACCTGTTACCAAAAACACAAGTATTTTAAGTATCCATGAAGGTAAACTTTACATTCGCACCATAGATGGTGAAATTGTTGTTGAGGGCACAGATCTCGCCTTCTGGATGTGTCCACCAGAAGGTGTAAATATTAAGCCCGAAGTAATTAAAGTCCCGCCTTCCCGGCGTTAAACATGGTCATGCCATTAAACCGGACGGAACGCACGGGGAACGAAAACAGATAAACTATTTGAGAAAGGCAGACTGGCAATTAAATATCTGCGGATATGATCGGCACTAACAAAAACTACGCTGCCATCAGCACTGGTCGCCGGCGACCTGTAGCGGTGGATTTATTTGCCGGTGCTGGCGGTTTTTCCTTGGGTATTGAGCAAGCTGGGTTTGATGTGTTGGTGGCTGTGGAACATGACCCAGTTCATGCCTGCACTTATGCTTTCAACTTTCCTTTAACTAAAGTACTATGTACCGACGTCGCCACAATCACCGCCCAGATGATTACAGACGCAGCAAAAGAAAGCTGGCGGAAGCACCACCCTACACCCCCCCTCCCCCACTCACCCCCTCCCCCACTCCCCCCCTCCCAAATTGACCTAATATTTGGCGGACCACCCTGCCAAGGTTTCTCAATGATGGGAAAACGTTTATTTAATGACGATCGCAACAGTTTAGTATTTCACTTTTACCGCTTAGTCCAAGAATTAGCTCCTCGTTATTTTGTGATGGAGAATGTACCAGGGATGTCTGTGGGAGAACACCGCACCTGGCTAAAGCAACTGAAAAATCACTTTGAAGCTGCTGGATATGGTGTGCGAGTGCAAATTTTGAATGCAGCAGATTTTGGCGTACCGCAGAAGCGTCACAGACTGTTTGTAGTTGGTACACAACAAGGTGTCTTACCCGCATATTTGCCCAAAAAACCAGTAATTAAGCCGGTAACAGTTAGGGATGCGATCGCTGATTTGCCAAATTTAGAAATATTTCCCCAATTAGAAACGACTGATGAACTTTTACTCAATGACTCGCAACTATTAGATATTGAGCAAAAAGCCAGTTATTATGTGCAAACCTTGCGTTCTCACCCATCCCGATATACAGGTGACCTCTCCTATCCTCGGCTGTGGAACCGACAATTATTAACTAGTTCTATGCAAACTCAGCATAGCGAGGAGACACGAGAGCGTTTTGCGAACACAAAAGCGAACGAAATTGAGAAGATTAGCCATTTGCGCCGTCTAGATTTTGATGGTATGTCTTATACCTTACGGGCGGGAACAGGTAAGGAGCGTGGGAGTCATACTTCGCCTCGCCCAATCCATCCCACTTACCCCCGAGTCATCTCTGTCAGAGAAGCCGCAAGATTACACTCTTTTCCTGATTGGTTTCGCTTACACCAAACAAAGTGGCACGGATTTCGCCAAGTAGGCAATTCTGTTCCGCCATTGTTAGCCCGCGCTGTAGGTCAGAAAATTGTTACAGCTTTATGTGTTGAACCAATAGTACCCAAAGCAACACTACCCTTGGGTGACATTGAATTACTCCGATTTGAACCGACTCAAGCCAGGAATTATTGGCAAGCCAATCTCTACTTGAATCACCTCATCTTTGAGCTTTAAGCGGGAATTTGGATTTTCTCGCTACCAGCTAGTTCAAAAGCTTCATGAATCACCTGTAAAGCTTTCACGCCTTGATCTTGTGCCACAACACAGCTAATTTTAATTTCGGAAGTAGCGATCATTTGAATATTGATTTGGTGTTGAGATAGGGCTTCAAACATCCGGGCTGCAACTCCTGGTTGTCCGACCATTCCTGCACCAACAATACTTACTTTCGCGATCGCACTATCTACCACAATTTCACCCCAGCCTAATTCTTTGGCGGCGGCTTCTAGTTTGAGTTTTGCGGCTTCTGCGTCCATTCTGGCGACTGTAAAAGCAATATCTCGTTTGGGTATACCATTAATTACTCGACACCGCTGGGATTGGATAATCATATCCACGCTGATATTGTGCTGTGCCAATAATCCAAATAATTGGGCTGCCATTCCCGGACGATCAGGCACTTGGCGAATGGCAAGGCGGGCTTGGCTCATGTCTAAAGCAACACCACGGACGGGGGGGAGTGAGGGGGTGGGGGGAAGAGGGGGGGTGAGCTGGGATTTCAAAGGCGGTTTTGAGGGTGGTGACGGCGCGATCGCAATCTTTGGCGTCAATTACACAACTTACTTTGACTTCACTGGTGGAAATCATTTGCAGATTAATACCGGCTGCGGCGAGGGTGGCGAACATTTTGGCGGCGACGCCAGGACGACCAATCATCCCGGCTCCGGCAATGCTGACTTTGGCGATTTGTTGTTGTACCATGACTTCAGCTTCTCCAGTATGGGAGGGTGAAGAGCGGAGAACTGGAGCGATGGCTGAGGCGACGGCTTCGGCACGATTTAAATTGGGAGTGGTGACAGTGAAGGCGATATCATTAGTATTACCGTCGTGGATTGACTGAATAATCAGGTCGATATCTAAACTTTGACGGGCAATTTCTCCAAATAATCGCGCGGCGACACCGGGTTTATCGGGTACGCGCAGTAAGGATACTTTGGCTTGGTCTATGTCGAATTCTACAGCATCGACAGGACGACCAATTTCGAGATTTTGTAGTGATCGCGGTTGTGGTGTTGGTGATACTACCCAAGTACCAGGTGTGTCTGTCCAACTTGAGCGGACTACTAACGGCATACCATAATTCCGGGCAATTTCTACAGCTCGCGGATGTAGCACTTTTGCGCCGAGGCTAGCGAGTTCCAGCATTTCATTACAGGTGATTTCATCTAGTAATTGGGCGGCTGGTACGAGGCGGGGATCGGTAGTTAAGATCCCTGGGACGTCTGTATAAATTTCACAGAAATCAGCTTTTAATGCTGCAGCGATCGCGACTGCGGAAGTGTCACTCCCACCGCGTCCCAAAGTCGTAATTTCCAAGTTGTCTATGCTGCTAACTCCTTGAAAACCGGCAATAACAACAACTCTTCCTTCAGCTAGTTGCTTTTTGACGCGCAATGTTTCGATGTGGAGAATCCGTGCCCGCGAGTGTTCTGCTTCTGTAACAATTCCTACCTGGGCACCTGTCATCGAGATTGCTGGCTGTCCGATTTCTTGTAGCGCAAGACTTAAGAGAGCGATCGTCACTTGCTCGCCTGTAGAGAGCAACATATCCATTTCACGGCGACAAGGATGTGGGGAAATCTGGCTGGCTAGTTTGACTAATCCATCAGTAGTTTTACCCATTGCGGATACAACAACTACTACCGAGTTGCCTGCTTGCACAGTTTTGTGAATGCGCTCAGCCACAGCTTGAATCCGCTCTACTGAACCAACTGAAGTGCCACCGTATTTCTGAACTATAAGTGCCATATTTTTATCCGCCCATCCTGTCTGCCAACAAAATATCCGCGCCTCAATCCACGACGCTGGTATGAAAGCAAGAAATAACTAATCAATTAACGATCTTACCTCAAATCTTGCACCAAGCCGCTACCTTCTTCGCTTTTAGCCCAATAAGCGCTTAAGTTGCTTGTACACTTCGTCGTCATTACGTTTTCCCACCAAAATCACTTCAACCAAATCCGCATCCGCATCAAATCGGTAAACAATGCGGTATTCTCCTGAATCTACGCGGTAATATCCTCCATAACCAGTTAATTCTTCATAATCTGCTGGGAATAGTTCAACATTCAACGACATCACTTTTTTGGCAGTCTGGGCAGCGATTTTAGGCTGTAATCCTTTAAGGAAATCAAGAACCGTTTCAAGACCATCGAGTTTTGCCATATTAGTCAGCTATTATCATCAAGCGCAGCCAAACGCTTGATTTCTGCCGTAAAAGTTTCCGTACCAACCATCTGTGATTTGGAGAGTACGGTTTGGGATTGTTGACCTATAATTAAGTCTTCCAATTGAGCAAGTCGGTTCATTAATTGCTCATAGTTCCCGACCGACATAATCACATAACTAGGCTGCGATTCTTCTGTTAATAAAACAGGCTCAACAGCAGCTTGATTTAAAACTTCACTATGCGTAATTTGGATTTCTGTAACAGAAAATTGCTGCATTTCCCCAATTTTCACCAGATATTTTAACTATATTGTAACGTGTGAAGCGCGAAACTGATATCTTAGAATTATAATTGATAATGTTTAATATTTTCTAGGTCAAATTCAATCAATTGAGACCCATTTTTAATATTCTCTATCGCGTTTATTAGTTTCTGGCGATTCGCATCTGAAGCCATCAAATAAGCAGTTTCGTCAACCTCGTACACAACTATTTCAATTTCTTTATCTGGAAAGGTCGCTTTCAATGCGTTGATAAAGCCTTGGTCTAGTTCACTAGCATTTAAACGATAAACTGTATGCATAACTCTACCGTACCTTTGCGTTCTGAAACCTTTATTATAGTAGCTTGTAAAACTTTTGCTATCTGGTAACAGTATCAATTTTTACAAAATAATCAATATCTTTATCAAAATTAAAAAATGCAGCTATTACTTCGTACTTAGTTTCGCTATGATTGAAAAACATATTAAATCGTGACAGTAATGCCTCCTACATCAATACCTCAACAACAGACTATTGAAATTGGAGAACAGGGGATTATCGTTCTTCCTGAATCGATTCGTCATCACCTCTCACTCCAACCGGGTGAGACACTTCTTCTTACCCTAGAATCAGATGATAGCCTTCGCTTGACCAGCTTGCGGATTCAAATGCAAAACCTACAAGGAATCTATAAGGACATTGCTCCAGGAGTTAGCCTTGCTGACGAACTAATTCAAGAACGTCGTACTGGTCACTAATAAAGTTAATCCGATCAAAAAAGTCAAATTTCTTCTCCTGGAGTTTTCGGAGTTAGCCGCCAAGCGGTGTTTTTTTCAACTTCTACAGGTAGTTGTTCCAGGTTTTCGCCTAAATCTTTTTGGAGTTTCTGAGTTAGGGTGACGGGAAAGTCGAGGTCAATACCTGTGGTTTCTACTAGCTTAGCAAGTTCGGAAAATGACACTTTGACTGTAGCGCGATCGCTCTTCTGGAGTTTAAAGTAAGATGTTTCCGATAGATCCTGTGCTTGCATGGCTTTTTTAATCTTTTCTTGCAAATACTCCATTTCCGAATTGAGCAATTTCCACTGCTGTTCAATTTGAGTGTATCTTTCACTGAGTAATGTTAAATTTTCCTGACTCGCCTCAGTATTGGTGAGGAGACTTAATTCTAATAAACGCACATGTACTTGGGCGAGGTAAATGCAGTCTAAGGAAGCGTATTCTATCTGGTCTTCTGAAAGAGGACGCCTTCCCCAATCACTAGTCTGGAGTTCTTTGTCTATGTCATGAAATTTACATAGATATGTCGCGAGAGTTTTGAGTTCGTAGTTGGGAACTGGCAAAATGTGGTAAGAAATTTTTCGGGCAATTTCTAAAGTGCAGGTAACGTTTTTTACTTTAGATTTACCGAGGAAATTTACATCGTATTTGGCGTTGTGAAATACTTTTTCAATTGCCGGATTCAGCATAATCTTGTCAACGAATGCGGTGACAATATCGGGTTGCTTCAGTACATCTAAAATATAGATGCGATCGCCAGTCATATCGCTAGCGTCATCTGATATCTGAATCAGCGACAATTTGGGATTTTTACTTTTATACTCCGAAACTTCAGTATCTATCCACAGAGTTGAAGCTTGAGTACACAGAGCGATGGTAGAATTGATTTCGCGGAGATCTGTAAAATATGGCATTGTTAAACTTCGATGCGTTGTATGAAGTTCAAACTATAAATTATATAATATAGAGCCGACTATATTTAACTGCCCAAAAATTTTGTAGCAGTTTGTACAGAATTGGAGCACTGTGAATGTGTATCCAGTTGATCTGAATGCGTCTAACTCATCCCAACTTTTTTTTATGACTCCGATCCGCTTTTTGATGTGCGCCCCTGACCACTATGATGTTGACTATGTGATTAATCCCTGGATGGAAGGGAATATTCATAAGTCATCACGCGATCGCGCGGTCGAACAGTGGCAAAAACTTTTCCAACTCCTCAAAGACCATGCTGTGGTTGACTTAGTAAAACCGGAACTCGGTGTCCCCGATATGGTCTTCACGGCTAACGCTGGACTAGTTTTAGGCGATACTGTCGTTCTCAGCCGTTTCTTCCACAAAGAACGTCAAGGCGAAGAACCTTACTTCAAACAATGGTTTGAATCCCAAGGCTATACAGTACATGAATTACCCAAAGACTTGCCATTTGAAGGCGCAGGCGACGCACTCCTAGATCGGGAAGGACGCTGGTTGTGGGCGGGATATGGCTTCCGTTCTGAGTTAGACTCTCACCCTTATCTCGCCAAATGGCTGGATATTGAAGTGTTATCGCTGCGATTGGTAGATGAAAGATTCTATCACTTAGATACCTGCTTTTGTCCTTTAGATGGCGGCTATCTCCTCTACTATCCTCCCGCTTTCGATTCTTACTCCAACCACTTGATTGAAATGCGCGTCGCCCCAGAAAAGCGAATTGCGGTGACAGAACCAGACGCTGCGACTTTCGCCTGTAATGCGGTGAATGTAGGAAAGGTTGTGGTGATGAATCTCGCTAGTCCGGAGTTGAAACAGCGTTTGGGGAATGCTGGCTTTGAAGTCAAGGAAACTCAACTGACAGAATTTCTCAAAGCCGGTGGTGCGGCGAAGTGTTTGACGCTGCGGGTGACTGAACCTGTGGTGGCGGATATTCACGCTACTGTGTCTGTAGAAAGTCGCACGATTCGTTTAGAAGGTCATTTGCTGGATTCTGGCTTGATTAATCAAGCTTTAGATTTGATTGTGGAAGAGGGGGGAAGCTTTCAAGTGCTTTCTTTTAACTTAGGCGAACAGCGCCAAAGTACTTCCTTGGCTGAGGTAAAAGTTTCGGCTCCTTCTCATGTGGTGATGGAGAGCATTTTATCTCAACTTATCGATTTGGGAGCGGTGAATTTACCCGAAGATGAAATCGATGCCAAGTTAGAACCTGTGGTGTTGGCTGGGGTTGCACCGGATGATTTCTATGTCACTACCATTTATCCTACAGAAGTGCGGATTGCGGGGACGTGGGTGAAGGTACTTGATCAGCGGATGGATGGGGCGATTGCGGTGACTCATTCACCATCCGGGGCGGTGGCGCGGTGTAAATTGTTGCGCGATTTAGTGACGACTGAGCAAGTTGTGGTTGATGTGCAAGGTATTCGCACCATCCGGAAGCCAGAATCTCGGGAACAGCGCAATAGCCAAGAATTTAGCTTTATGTCCGCTGGGGTTTCTAGTGAACGCCGGGTGGAATTAGTTGTGGAACAGGTGGCTTGGGAATTACGACAAATCCGTGATGCTGGCGGGAAGGTTGTGGTGACGGCGGGTCCTGTGGTGATTCACACTGGTGCTGGCGCTCATTTGGGACGTTTGATTCGCGAAGGTTATGTCCAGGCGCTGTTGGCGGGGAATGCGATCGCTGTCCATGATATTGAGCAATCGATGTTGGGGACTTCTTTGGGTGTGGATATGAAGCGCGGTGTGGCTGTACGCGGTGGTCATCGTCACCATCTCAAGGCAATTAATACGGTACGGCGTTATGGCAGTATTGCCAAGGCTGTTGAGGCTGGAGTAATTGTCGGTGGGGTGATGTATGAGTGCGTTCAGGCGAAGGTTCCTTTCTGTTTGGCGGGTTCGATTCGCGATGATGGTCCTTTACCTGATACGCTGATGGATTTGATTGAGGCGCAAACTCGTTATTCACAACTTATTCAGGGTGCGGATATGATTTTGATGCTGTCTTCGATGTTGCACTCGATTGGAGTCGGGAATATGACGGCGGCTGGGGTGAAGATGGTTTGTGTTGATATTAACCCGGCTGTGGTGACTAAGTTGAGCGATCGCGGTTCGGTGGAGTCGGTTGGTGTGGTGACTGATGTGGGGTTGTTTTTGAGTTTGTTGGTGCAGCAGTTGGATAAGTTGGCGGGGGCTTATTTGGGGTAGGGTGAAACAGCAGTTGGATAAGTTGGCGGGGGCTTATTTGGGGTAGGGTGAAACGCGGAGTTCTTCGCGGAGGGGGCGCGGAGGGGCGCGGAGAATTAGGAGAGAGGGGAGGAGAGGAAAAATGGGGTTTTGGGCTGATTTTTTGTTGGGGGGGATGGTGGTGGGTCCTTTGGTGGCTCCTTTTTTGGGGGCTTCGGGGTGGGCTTTTTTGCCGGGGATTGCGGGGATTATTTATTTTATGGGGGGACATGTTTGTCCTCAGCCGGAGATGGGGGTGGGGTTGGCTTCGCCTTTTATTATGGCTGTTTGTATGCGTTGTTATGGGACGGTTACGGGGTTGTTGGTGACTCGGTTGTTGTTTGGGATGACTGGGGGGCGTGGGGTTTATTGGTTGTGTCGTTATGGTTGGGTGGGGGTGGGAATTTCTAGTTTGTTGATGATGGCTTATCCTCTGGAGTTAGCGGCTGAGGTTTTGGGGTGGTGGGGTTTTAATAATTATGTTGTGAGTGTTTTTGGGTTGGTTACGGGTTTGGGTTGGGGTTTGTTTTCTATGCCGATTTTGCATGGTTGGCGAGATGAATCGCCTAAGTACGATTTGTCTTAGTTGAGCTATGGTGCAAAGATGAATCGCCTAAGTACGATTTGTCTTAGTTGAGCTATGGTGTAAAGATGAATCGCCTAAGTACGATTTGTCTTAGTTGAGCTATGGTGTAAAGATGAATCGCCTAAGTACGATTTGTCTTAGTTGAGCTATGGTGCAAAATAGTTAATAATAGTTTTGATAGTTTTTTGTATGACAGAGATATTTACTGAGCTTGAGTTACCGCCTCAGTTTCCCGATCATACTCAATTGCCTGAGTCTGATGGTACTTTTGTGAAGAATTTTCAAGAGCATCCGCAAACAATTATTTTGACTGAGTCTATCGATCCGGTTTTGCAGCATTTGCATCCAGATGAGCAGTATTGCATTGGTCAGGATTGTGGGATTTATTGGCGAGAGACTGAGCCACCGGAAAGAGGTGCAGAAGCGCCAGATTGGTTTTATGTACCTAATGTCCCACCTAGGTTAGATGGACAAATTCGTCGTTCTTATGTTTTCTGGCGGGAATATGTACCACCGCTGATTGCAATCGAATTGGCTAGTGGTAATGGTTCGGAAGAGCGGGATGCAACGCCTCTATCGGTAGCGATCGCTGAGGGTAAAAGACCTGGTAAATTCTGGGTATACCAACAAATCATTCGCATTCCCTATTATGCCATTTACGAAATCAGTACTGGCAAATTAGAGGTTTATCATCTAGTAGATTTTTCTTACCACAAAATACCACAGAATTCAAGAGGTCACTACCCAATACCACCTTTAGGCGTAGAATTAGGATTATGGTCAGGAACCTATCTGAACAATCCTGAACAACTTTGGTTACGGTGGTGGGACTCAGAAGGTAATCTATTGCTAATTGGCAAAGAAGAAGCTGAGCTAGAAAAATACAGAACTGCACAGGAGACGCAACGAGCGCAGATTGCTGAGCATAAAGCTGCACTATTAGCAGAAAGATTACGGGAAATGGGCATTGACCCAGACTCGATTGAGTAGATAAGGTTCGTAGTTGCGCTTTAGCGCCCTAAATCTTACTCCTTTCTTTCTTAGTCTTTCTTAGTGTTCTTTGTGTCCTTTGTGGTTATAAACCATTCTCTAATACCATCAGCTAAAGCACCCGCAATTTTCTGTTGCTCTTGCGGATTGATCACTTTCTCAAATTCATTCGGGTTGCTCATAAAACCCAATTCTAAAAGGATTGATGGCGCACTAGTAGGTCGGGTTAAAGCTAAGTTGTCCCAAAAGACGCCATAATCCGGTCGTCCGAGCTTTTTAATGACATAGTCGTGTAAAAATGCGGCGAGGCTGTGGGCTTGGGTGTTGTACCAGAAGGAGGCGAATCCTTGGGTGTGTTGGGCGTCTCCTTCGTCGGGTAGGGAGTTGTGGTGGATGGAGATGGAAATTGCGGGTTCTGTTGTGTCGATTATTTTCACGCGATCTCCTAAAGATACTTCTTTGTCTTCTTCACGGGTCATAATTACAGTTGCACCCATTTTGACTAAGCGATCGCGGACTAATTTAGCGACAATTAAGTTCACATCTTTTTCTAAATATCCTGTTGGTCCGCTAGCACCAGATTCTTGACCACCATGTCCAGGATCGATGAGGATTTTGATTCCTGACAAAGGTTCTCCGTGGCTTCTTTCTGGTGGATGGCGGAGAGACAGAACTAAACTGCTACCGCTATATTTCAGCTTATATCCCCATTGTTGGTGGTTTTTGAGGTTTAAGGTGTATTGCACTTGTTCGGGAGCAATTTGTTGCCAATCTAGGCGGGAAATTGTAGGGTTGGTGGCTAGGCGAATAATGTCTGTTTGGGCAGTAGTATTGTAGAGGGTGAGGATAAAGGTGCGATCGTTTTGTTGGACGCTGATGGGTACAGGTACTTGGAGAGGAAAGTAAACTTCTGTTGCGCCGGGAACTTCGCGGGTGCTGACGGAACGGATGATTGATTTAGGAGGGATGCTGGTGACTAGTTGGGTTTCTTTACTGTTAATCCAAGCGCCGTAATCAAGGCGGTAATAATCGCCTTCAATCCCTGTAATGGTGGCGCGGGTTCCTTTGGGTAGAGGGGTGAGGCGAGAGTAATCGCTGCTAGGTCCAGTCCGGGCGACACCAGCAACGGCTGTGACTTCTGCTACTCTGGTGGTGGAGAGGATGGTGATTTTGCCTGCACCTGGTTGGGAAATTGTTTTACCATTGAGTGTAAGTTGAAATTCGGGTTTGCCTAAATCTTGGTCGGAACCTGAGATTTGTGGCAATGTGAGACAACCTTGGTATTTTACGGTTGTTTGTGCAGGTTGATTTTGTCCGGTTAAGGCACCGGAGTTAGGGGGTAATTGGAGTTGGGATTGAGGTGTGAGGGGAATTGTTTGATTCGCTAGTTTGACAGTTACACTAGCATTAGGAGGAGCGATGGCCCCAAAGCAAATTTGTTCTCCTGGGAGTCTAGCTAAATCCACATTGGGTGTGAGAGAAGCGTCTGCGAAGGCTAAGCCTGTAGGTGGTAATGGTTGGAGAGAGACTCGTTTGACATCAATTTTGATTTCTTGCGTTTTGTAACGAACAGTAAAGAGATTGTCGCCTAATTGTAGGGGAAAACTCGGAGCGAAATGTCCAGATGGACTGCGTTCTAAAGGTTTATCATTGATAAAAACTTGAGCATCTGGTGGTGCTGTACCGAGAAAAAAGATTTTATCACTAGCTGTTTGCGCGTTAGTGGGGGGATAGACCAGGTTGAGAGGTGCGGCAATAGCGGGTGTGGTCATTATAGACCCTAAGATTGCTAAGAGGATAATTTTTTTCACTGCAGTTTAGAGATCCCAAAGATCAATAACAAGTAGGTGTGGCACAATTGACGGGATGTATTTCTATAAGTTGCTTGTTAAAAATAATATGACTAAATTTGTGTTTGTCACAGGCGGCGTCGTTTCCAGTATTGGGAAAGGAATTGTCGCTTCTAGTTTAGGGCGGTTGCTCAAATCGCGGAATTATTCAGTCTCGATTCTCAAACTCGACCCTTATATTAACGTCGATCCGGGGACAATGAGTCCTTACCAACATGGGGAAGTCTTTGTCACCGAAGATGGGGCGGAAACAGATTTAGATTTAGGACATTATGAGCGGTTTACAGATACGCCGATGTCGCGCCTTAATAGTGTCACAACTGGTTCAATTTATCAAGCTGTTTTAAATAAAGAGCGGCGCGGTGATTATAATGGTGGCACGGTGCAGGTAATTCCGCACATTACTAATGAAATTAAAGAACGGATTTTTCGAGTTGCGAAGAATACAAACCCTGATGTGGTAATTACAGAGATTGGTGGCACAGTCGGAGATATTGAATCCTTGCCATTTTTAGAAGCAATCCGGCAATTTCGCAAAGAAGTCGGACGCCAGAATGTGCTGTATATGCACGTTACTCTGATACCTTGGATTGCTTCAGCCGGAGAGATGAAAACCAAACCGACACAACATTCAGTCAAAGAACTGCGATCGATTGGGATTCAACCAGATATATTAGTATGCCGATGCGATCGCCCCTTACCCGCCGGATTAAGACAAAAATTATCAGAATTCTGTGACGTACCCACAGCCTGCGTGATTCCCGCCCAAGACGCCAGCAGTATATATGAAGTACCATTAATGATGGAAAAAGAAGGACTTGCAGAGCAAGCACTCTTACACCTAAAAATGGAAGACCGCGAGCCAGACTTGAGCCACTGGCAAGCTATGGTAGAAAGATTGTACAGCCCAACTCACCGCGTAGAGATAGCGATCGTCGGTAAATATGTCCAACTAAGCGATGCATATCTTTCAGTCGTCGAAGCATTAAGACATGCAGCGATCGCGATGAGTGGCGAATTACACCTACGCTGGGTAGATGCAGAAAAACTAGAAATTGAAGGCGCAAAATCACATCTCGAAGGAATCAACGGCATAATTGTGCCGGGAGGCTTTGGTTTAAGAGGAATCGAAGGAAAAGTTGCCGCCGTCGAATATGCTCGCCTTCACCAAATACCCTTCCTGGGATTATGCTTAGGAATGCAATGCTCAGTCATTGACTGGGCGAGACACGTTGTGGGATTAGTAGATGCAAATAGTGCCGAATTCGACCCAAATAGCAAAAATCCGGTAATTAACTTATTACCAGAACAACAAGATGTCGTCGATTTAGGCGGTACAATGCGCTTAGGTCTGTATCCCTGCCGAATCCTGCCAGATACTCTCGCATTCAAACTCTACCAAGACGAAGTCATCTATGAACGCCATCGGCATCGCTACGAATTCAACAACGCCTACCGCAACATGCTACTAGACTCCGGCTTCGTCATTAGTGGCACCTCACCCAACGGAAGGCTAGTCGAAATTATCGAACTACCCACACACCCATTCTTCATCGCCTGTCAATTCCACCCAGAATTCCAATCACGTCCCAGCAACCCCCACCCTCTATTTAAAGGCTTCATGGAAGCAGCAATTGACGGAAAGGAGATACTGTGACCTGGCTCAAAATTACTTACGAACGCAAAGAATACGTAATTAATTTTGAGCAAGTCAACGTGTTTGCTTCCGAATCCAATGGAAGAATCACATTTTGGTTACCAGATTGCGCCATACCAATTGTGATGAACCCGCAAAATAACCTAGCAGACCATCAAAAAATCCAAACCTATATCCAACAAAACACTACCGATTGGATCAACATCCCTTATGAAGGCAAAGAATACCTAATTAACCTCAAATGTGTCAACTCCTTTTGTAGTGAACCCAATGGGAGAATTACCTTTTGGTTGCCAAATAGCCTCCCTATTATATTAAACCCGCAGAGTGACCCGGAGAGCCACCAAAAGATCTTGGCTTATATTCAGAGGATTTATTGAAACGCGGAGGGACGCAGAGGTAGCGCAGAGGTACGCAGAGGTACACAGAGGTTTCTCCGCGGTCCTCTGCGTTACCTCCGCGAACCTCCGCGTTTCTCAAAAGCCAACTTCGCCGCGCCAACCATCCCCGCCTTGTTCCCCAACTCCGCAGCTAATATCTCCAAACCTTCGCGAGAACTCTCTGTGACGCGTCGTTCAACTTCGGCTTGGGCGTAGGGTAAGAAGTATTTTGCACTCGCACTGACTCCCCCACCAATAACGATCGCTTGGGGGGCGAGGACGTAAACTAATGTTGATAAGCCGACGCCTAAGTCTCTACCATATTCTTGCCAAAATGTCAAGGCTTTGGGGTCTCCAGCGGCGGCTAGTTTACCTAGTTCGCTAGGGTCTTTGCCGGTGCGGCTGCGAATTGCTGAGGCTGAGGTGTATTGTTCTAGGGAGCCTTGATTACCACTGTTACATGGGGGACCGTCTGGTTTGAGGCAGATTAGTCCTAGTTCTCCTGAGGCTCCAAAGTGTCCGACAAATAGTTTACCATCAATGATGATTGCTCCGCCTACCCCAGTGCCGATGGTGAGTAATATGAGGTTTTGGAACCGGCGACCTGCTCCTAGCCATGCTTCTCCCATCCCTGCACAGTTGGCGTCGTTGGCTACTACTGTTGGGCGACCTGTTTTTGCTTCTAGCCAGTCTGCTAGGGGGATATCAATCCATCCTGGGAGGTTAATGGCGATTTTGGCGATCCGTCCGGCTGCGTCTGCAGGTCCTGGTGTTCCAATCCCGATCGCTATTGTCTGTTGATCGGGATCTATTTGCGCGATCGCATTCACAATTGCTGTCAACACTATTTCTGGTGTTGGTGGTTGGGGAGTCGCTATTGTTAACGATTGTAAGCAAGCACCATCAGCAGCGAATCTCCCCAATTTTATCGCTGTTCCTCCTAAATCTATGCCAATTACCTGCGCCACGACTACCTAAGCGCCTTGGCGTCTTTGCGGGCAATAAAGCTGACATTGGTCACTGGTGCGGAAATTGTTTGCGCCTCGATTACAGGAGGTCCTTGCAAAATTCCGGATACAGCGATCGCTAGCATAAAGCCACCTGTAGCGGCGGCGATTAAAGACAAGTTATCTTTCACAAAAATCTCTCAGTCACAAATACAACAGATAATAGACTAACAAACGAATTTGATTTGTCGTTAGTTCCACATTAGCTGTTTCGGCGCA
>JBBQRU010000083.1:0-23717 GCA_038214545.1 Cyanophyceae cyanobacterium
TCTGTTCAGCGTGATGGTAATCCAGCTCAGAGCAATGTTCTATTCGCTATTGCCTCCACTTGACTTTAAAGCTGTAACCTCAGATATCTTGTTTCTGTTGATTTTAGTTGAGTTATTCCGACTGTTGATTATTTACTTACAAGAACAGCGAGTCTCAATTGGAGTGGCTGTAGAAGTATCGATTGTTTCCGTACTGCGAGAAGTGATTGTGCGAGGAGTACTAGAATCACACTGGAGCCAGATCTTATCAGCCTGCGCCTTCTTACTAGTGATGGGAGTACTACTAGTAGTTCGAGTCTGGCTACCACCAACCTTTAGTGGTATTGACCCAGAGAGGCACTTTTCTAGCAGAAATAAGGCGCTTCCCGCAGATGGCGCTTCTGAGTTCACAGGTAACTTTCCTCTAGATTCACACACACTTGGTTCTAAGTTGACAGAAGCTGATGCATTGTTAAATCGTGAAGTTTAAATAATACTCCGTTATGCAGAGTGATCAGACGCTACCACAGTCTGCTGGCGTCTGCATTCAAATATCAGCTTGAGTATGCACCTCAAACATATCTTCTATCAGTCGGTATTATTTGTGATATAATAACTTACTAATTAATCTCATATTGAGTTATATGCATCAAGTCGATATATCTCAAGCTACAAATTCTCCTGAAAGCTTGTTTCAAATAGCGCTTAATGGTGACGAAGTTGTAATTACTCAGAACAACGAGCCGATTTTAAAAATAGTTCGTTTAAATGAACCGAAAAAACGACGTCAGAGTGGAAGTGCCAAAGGACTGATTTGGATGTCTGATGATTTTGATGCACCTTTAGAAGAACTTCGTGAGTACATGGAATGAGATTCCTTATTGATACGCAAGGAAGCTTACCAACTATCGAGCAGTTAGAAGCAGAGTTAAACACGGTGACGATTGAAATAGACAATGAAGATAATTAATCAAAATCAACCATAAAAATTGATTTAAAATTAATTTAATTGTAATTATTGTTATTCTGTGGGAGATAGCAATTAAAGTTAATATTAGTAAACTGATACTCCTAAATAGATCCGATAATTTTATCCCTGAACAACTTACATTATCGGTATCCTGTACTTATAGCTGTATTTTTTTCAGAAAAATCTTCAAGATCTTTATTATACTAAGTTTTGAGTTTCCAACAATCTAATGATGCTCATACTGCAACTTGGATTATGATAACTTACACTCTTTTACTCGTAGGTAGAACTGCACTCCACTACCACCTCTCCATACCTTACCTTCCAAGCCTACCATTGGGAGATGTCCTTGGGGCGCATCTAGGGAAAATTTCAGACTATCATCATGCAGCCATCTCTTTTCATTGTTATTCTGCCATACTCCGTATACACGCACACGCCAACCAACTAACTCAAGACTCTAACTGCATTGTCCGTGCGGCGGCGACCACCTTTTTAGATAAAATAAGAGCGGTAGACTTTAAAATTTACAGAGGTTTTGATTGGAGAAGCATTTTTGGGCAAGAAAAAAGACATTCAGGAAGTAGAAGCTGTGGCTCAAGAATTCAAGCTGACAGAGGAGGAAAGAAGGGACTTTGGAGATTTTTTAGAAGGAGAAAAAGCCGCAGGTAATGGGGGAACGAAGAATCAACGCGGTGATTTTACATACCAAGAGTTAAGACAAAAGGCTTGTGAGTTTTTAGGCTGGTAATAACCAATTAAAATGTAACTATGACAACAAATCTAGTCCATAAAATTACCAAAGCTACGGATTTAGATCAAATTAAAGAGATAACTGCTGGAATTATTGGAGAAACCTGCTGGAAAGCGAGCCTCAGCTACGGAGATGAGCTGACTCTGCATATTGGGGCTAAAATTCCTTATCCACAGAAATCAATGGCTGGGAAGGAAAAAGGATCATGGATATTAGGTACGCGAGCAACAGCATGGAAACTAGACTCTGCAACCGATATCCTAGCTACTTCTGAAGATGATGGAGAAATTATCAAACAGCAGATGCAGGTGATTGAGGGTAGTAAAATTATTATGCTTGAAACCACCTATCCCAGTCTGAATCTCACAATAGGTTTTGATAATGGTTGTCAGCTACAGCTGCTCCCAAATGCTGAAGATAGTTTGGATTTGCCTGACTGGGAAATATTTACACCCGATCGCATGATTCTCAAAGTCAGTGGTGTTAAATGGTCTTACACTTGCTCAGATAGTAAGTAGGTTAGAATGAACAAAGGTTTGTAGTGTGATGACCGCAGTAAGCCTCTTAGCCCTTTCAGGGCAGCTACGCCAGGAGGAGCAACGCTTACGCTAAGTTCTACACTTGTATTTATAGTACTTTGTGACGACACACACATATTTCCGTAAATTTTGTCATCTGAAAATAGCTTTAATTTAAAATCTTTTAGGCTACACCATACCCCGTATACGGACGTTTATATGGTGGATGCAAACCCAAAACAATATCCTCCTTTTCTACTCCCATTTTTTCTAAAGTCTGAGCAATATCTAATTCAGTCATATTGCGCTGAATCCATATTTTTCCATCCTTTATATCTAAATGGATAAAACAGTTATATATCCGCTTCATTTCTTGCCAGCCAATATCTAACAATTGGTAATGGTCATGTTCTGTATCAACAATTAGCTGACACTCAACATCAGAGTTAGCATTTTCTAATACCGCCTGCTCCGTTAGTAACTTACGGATATATTTACGGTACTTTTCTATTCTCTCCATTGTGTAATTACCTCCAGAGTTGAGTCGTAAACAATGAGTCTCAGTTGATAAAGTTTGATTGCTTCTTTAACAAACAACTCTTGAAAGAACGTATCAAAAGTATCAACAGGTACTGCTAAATAAATTTTTCTGTCCGGTTCACTCATTAGTAGAGCCAGTCGATAATTTAAAAACTGTCCCAAAGCTACGTGAAAATCCGTAATTGCAGAACTACTCAGAAAGCTTTTTATTTCGACTGCGATTTTTTGCCCTAATTTCTCAGCCGCTAAAACTTTTTCCGCCGCCAAGTCAACCTCAAATTTAACTCCTTCAATCCTTATTATTAAAGGGTCGTGTGTAATCGCCCAATGTTCTTTCTGAAGAGCCTTTTTAACTGCGTCATGAAATCGGTCTTTAGCTGACATCTCTCCTCACACTACTTTGATTACACCAGTATTCTTAAGCTTAAAAACCAAATGAGTAGGAGTCAAAAAAGGAAAACTCTGATTGTGTCTCCAAAAATAGCAGGCACTTCTCTGTATAAGTAGGGTTAATCAGGTCATCTAAGTCCATAAAAAACACATACTTACTAATTGCATGGGTAATCGCTGTGTTCCTACCTGCTGCTAGTCCTTTATAAATATAATACTGCAAAATTTTAATTTTACCGTATCTTCTCGATGATTTACCTCGTTTGCCAGTTGCTTAACTGTCTGAGAATCAAATTCTCAGGCTAATAGCCTAAATGTATTTTAAAGCTTTAAGCTAAAAATAATACTTGCAAAATATTTTGGCAAGCAATCTTAAAATTTGTAGACAATTTCTAAGTATGAAGAATTACTTATTCTTTAATAATCTTAAGACGGGAGCAAAGCCCCCTTTTCAAGCTAAATAAGTTCCTATACTTACGACAAAGCTTTTCTGACATGAAAATTTTTCTACACGCAAAAGTATATCCAGACGAAGAATTTGTGCAAGCACCTCTTGCATAAATTACTTGGTATCACAATATTGCTCTGATTGAAAAACACTTGTTCAGATAGTAAGTAAGTCGTACAAACAAAGGTTTGTAGCGCGATAAATCGCATAAAATCGGGCATCATGCCGCTGGTAGCGATCGCTGATGGTGATATTGAGGCGTTTGACAAAGTAATTGCGACCAACTTGCGCGGGGCTTTCCTTGTTTTGGCACAAGCAGCTCGACAGGTTTCCTCAGGCGGACGGATTATCGCGCTCTCCAGCAGTGTCAACTCCAATTCGCTCATAGCGCAATTTCCTTACCCCACGCATAAATGCGGGGGCGTATGTTCTACTGACACTACGTGTTTTTACTATTTTCATAATTGAAATTAGGGGCGTATGTTCCCTTAATGAATCAATGAACAATTTTGTCCGCGCTTAATGAAATTGCGCTCAAGAAAATTGCGAATTGTTCGGTCATCGCTAAGGCGTTCCCAACTTATGGTGCCTATATTGCTTCCAAAGCAGGGGTTGAAGGGTATTGGTATCTTCAGTTTTGCTCCTGAGCTAAGTTAACTAAAATGCAAATTTCTAGAACTAATTGAGTAGATAATTGCAAATTCCAATTTTCATTACTCTGCTTTTTTCCTAAAAGAGCTAATAGTTGATTAATTGGGTCTATAAAAGAGGTAAAACCTAAGGATTTACCATAATCAGAAGTTTTTTGCCATGTTAGCACAGTATCTTGGTCAACTCTTTCTAATCCTATCAGTAATAGTTCACTCAAAGCGAATAGTAATTGTTCTAGGAAAAGGCTGATTGGATTGGGGGTAGGAGAGTGCGATGTAGAATTGGTCGGCAATATCCTCGAAGTTGAGATATCTGATTGGTCACTATTTGACTGCAATCCATGAATCCAAGGCTGAAGTATTGTGCGAGTTTCACCAGTTTGAAAAACTAAGGATACTGGTGTGATGATTAAACCTTCAGTACTTAAATAAATTTGTCCGGCAACAAAGAGTAGTTGCCTGTTTTCCAGATATTCTAATAGAGCTTCAGTACCTTCTTGACTGCGGGAGTTATACGGAAATTTAAGGATAGCTTGGTGACGATCGCTATCCTCAAGAATTGCTTCCACAACTTGCTCATCTTGAGAAAACTTAACATTTCCCACCTGAGAAATGGCGAAAACATGAAAATTCTCAGTTAACCGTCGAGGGCGAAGAGAAGCCGGAGGTTGCAAAGAAGAGTGCATTTGCAATAAGTGAAAATCTTCTACCAATAGAGGCGATCGCAACGATTCCCAATCAAACATTTGAGAACTAACTGCTATTGGCTTACGCCCAGGTAAGAATTGATAGTCAGGCGATCGCTTACCCCCCTGAATCAGCATCTGACCTGCACCCAAAGCCGCTAAAGAAACTTGCTTAAACACAGGTTTTTGAGCAAGTTGCCAAAATGATGGTTCATTCCCATCTTCTCCTGATACGGCAAAATTCTCACAAACAGCAACGACCGTCCCAGATGGATCTTGTAAATAAGCAGTCAACAGTACACTTTGCTGACGCACCTGCACACCACAACCCAATCCCACCAATCGCGCAGCACCAATAGTACTAAGTTTATCAGCCTGCGACCCGCGAATAAATAGTTGCGGTACACATCCAGTATCATTGCGAATGGCATCACTGCGAATGCAAAGTTCTCCCACCAATTCTACTATCTTTCTAGGCGAAAACCGAGCATCGCGATTAGCATAACGTTCTCGCTCCTGCATCAATTCTGCGAAGATTTCCCCGATCCAAATCAGTTCTCCAGCGCGACAACTCTGTTCCAAGCGGCGCAAGCGACCAACCAAAGCCGGAGACATCCCTCTAATTCCGACTTCTAATAACGCCTGCAAATCCCGTTCAATATCATCCAGTAATAGAAACAGGCTTCATCGTTGAAATAATACCGCATTCTCTGTCAGGAGGAAGGAGACGGAAAGCCCAAACCGCGAAGAGAACATGACGACAGGGTGCGTCCGAACAGTCGCAATAAGTGTAGCGGATATCACCAGAAACTAGAAACCTGACAGTATAAGCCAGAGTATGAATTCGGGCGATAGGTTTGCTACTTTTAATTAACTCGATGATATGACCAGACTCAAATGATTGTCGTGTGCGGGTTAAAGTCGCTTTGTTGAAGTATTTTGCTAGTTCTGTATCGCTAATTTCCCCAGGATTCCAAGCTATACTTTTTGTGTCAACCTGAGATTGCGAATTAGTCGTGCGCTGATAGGCAATAACTGAACGGATTAGGTGACGACAGATGGTAGTTGCTGCACAAGTACAGTGGCGATCGCTAAGTTCTTCCTCTAACGGTAAAATACATTCAACTTCATCTGACCAACGCAGACAAACATTTCCATGTAAATCTTCGACCGCTTCATAAGACAAACTCCCCTCATCCAAATCTTTAAGAGCACGTTTAACTAACCCTCGATTGCTCAGAACCGCCAAATCATCCGTAGTCAGTGCAAGTAAATCTTGACGCATAAATTTTAGCGGATTTTTTGTGCCACCCATGCAGCTAATTCCCCTGGAGTCATCGCCGCCACATGAGCACCGAGATTCACCATCTGCTGCGCGATATTTCGGTCATAATTGGGATTGGCTTGCTCATCTAAAGCCGCTAGTCCTAATAAAGTAACGCCACTTTCAACTAAATTTTTAGTATTCATCAGCAGTTGCTCCACTGGTACACCTTCAAAAAAATCAGTAATTAATATCACAATTGTATTGCGAGGATTATCAACGAGGGAAGAGGCATAAGCTAATGCCTGAGCGATATTTGTGCCACCGCCTAACTGCACCTTCATCATAGTTTCCACAGGGTCAGAGCAATCAGATGTAATATCTACGACAGAAGTATCGAATAAACAGAGGTGGGTACGCACTTGTTTGAGACCGAAGAAAATCGCCGCAGTTACAGCCGCGTGAATCACACTATCGAGCATACTTCCCGACTCATCAACCAAAATAATAATTTGCCAGCGTTCCATCTGTCGGCGGATGCGGGAAAAAAAGTATGGTTTGTGAATGTACAGACGTTTCGTCGCGCGATCGTAATGCTGCAAATTACGGCGGATAGTAGTGTCAGCATCAAAATTCTTCGCAACTTTTAAAAAAGAGCGTCGCCGTCGGTCAAGCGCCCCCACAAACGGAGATTTCACTTCCCGAGCTAGTTTTTCCAGCAACTGCGCGATGACTTGTCTGACTAAATGTCGCGCCATAGCCAACACCTCTTGATTCATCAAGTGTTTGGTGCGGAGTACTGCTTTTAACAGACTCTGGCTAGGCTGCACTCGACTCAGCAGGTTTGGGTCAGTCACCATTTCTTCTAACTGATAACGTTCTAATGCATCACGCTCTAAACGCTCAATAGTTTTTTGGGGAAATAACTCGTGAATTGCATTAATCCACTCTGGGATGGTTAACCGAGATGCTCCTAACCCACCCTGACGTGACAGTGGGAGCGATTCACTTTGTCCTTGCGTTCCTGTACCAGGGCGTACATTACGTGATGCATTACCTTGATTATATTCCCGCTCGTAAAGAAATGTAATTGCTTGAGATCTTGCTTGCGAAACCTCATCAATTTCACCTAACACCGATTCACTACCAGCAGCCAAAATCATCCGCCAACGAGTACGACGATTATCTTCATTCATATCTAATAATTTCCACTTCGCAAACCATAACGCTTAATAGCAGTAAACAACTTAGTTTCAAAAGCTAATACCTGCGCCACCACCTCAGCGCTGACTTCTATTGGTGGCTGCGATTCCTCATCTCCCCAAGCTTTGACAAGAGTGGAGGCGATATTGTGCTTCTCGCGGGGTGTAAAGTAGGTAAATGCCAAGTGTAAAGCCGGTAGCGCTGCTAAAAATGTCTCCTCATCAAAACTCGTAATGAGCGCGTCGATACTCAACAGCAAATCAGGATATCGCTGTACAACCTCCCTTGCTAAATAAAACAACCCAGTGAGAAAATCACCTATCAGGTGAGGCTGAGCGCAAGAGCGTAAATTTAGAAGTAACTGCTCATGGGATTTGAGATTTGGGGATTGACGATTGTTTACTTGGCGATCGCAACCTGCAGCCAAAGTCCAGAGAACACCACAAGCCGCACCTCGTAGCATCGGAGTTTGAGCATCGGTATTCACCCGCTGGAGAATACTCATAAATTCATCGCGGTTTAAATCCAGCGACAAACACCGTTCAAAAGTCTCTAACAACACTTTCATTCCCGAAAGTAACTGTTGTCCCTCTACCTGTCCGAGACTTTCAAGCAACCACAGACTGCGTGTAAAGGTTTCCACCACAAGTCTACCAATCTCAACTTGACCGGCTGTTCCCAAAACTTCATCGTAACAATACAGATAAAGCATGTGTCCTAATGCTTCAGTGACTGACAACAAATCACTATGGGCGCGGATCAGTTCCGCTAACTGCTGGTAAAAAGATGTAGCTAAATGTCGCCATCCCAACAAGCAAGCATCCAACAGTAACAACGCAGCTTGAACCGCATCTCTTTCCATCTCCCTGGCTCGTTCTAACAATCGCGCTTCAGCCGCTTCTGCTAGAGTAGTACCGTAAATGGCATTTTCAATACAACTAGCTTCGTAATGCGGACTCCAAGCGATCGCCCACTGCTCCCAAATATAAGATAAATCCCGACGACTCACCAAATCGCTACCATTGATGCGACTGTAGCCAGCAATATTTAGAATCCGCAATTGATGCAAGATGTGGGATTTCTCCAACTCGACAGGCAAATGTAAGTTTAAATCTATACCTCTCCCTTCTTTAGTTGGTTCGAGATCGTATTGCTGCAAAAGCTGTTGGATGTTTTGTACTAAAGGCGGTAAAGAAGTTCCATCTGCCAAACGTCCTTGAACATCGCCACGTAAAACATTGTATACAGCCGCTAAAAACGGATGTGTTCTTTGAGGGTTTAATTCTTCTTTAATTAAAGCTGCGGTAATCCCGTCAATTAAATCTTGTCGCCAAACAACCGAGTTTCCTCTCAAAGCCGCTAACCCTTTAGCTGTGACTTCAACGGCGATTAAATCTGCTGAGCTAAAAACTTGATTGCGCGATCGCAAGTCTTTAACTACTTGTACCAGAATTTGGCGGTAAGTATCATTATCTCCTCGCAATCTATCATGCCAAACTTGGTCATAAAAACCCGGATTTGGCATCCCCGCATCATAACCAGATAAACTGTCCAAACGTTGGTAGCTAAACGGAGTTAAGGCAATTCCTGTTTCCCGGAGTTGAGTCGGTATCGTCAGGTTACTTGGAGTTGCTGGTTCCGGGGAAGAACGGTCATAGATTTTGGTATAAACGGCATAACTGTGAAAACCGCCGGTGACGACCAAAATTTGACCAGAGTAGGTAGAAAGTGCTTGCCGAATTTGGCTAACCATAAAATCTTCCCGTGGCGATGCGGTCAAAGAATCGTCACTCATCCGGCTATGAAAGCAAAATTTGTGACACCGCTCTAAGTATTCTTTTGGAGTTAGTGGATTAATCTCAAACAATAAATCCCAAAGGTCATGTAGCCCTTCCACTCCCAATTTTTCACACAGCGCCGATACATAGCTACTATTGTGCAGTTCCATCTCCAGAGAATGATCGTGTTCTGAGGCAAGATTGGCAATTTCCGCCCAAGGAAGGTCGATAAACTGGGCAGGTATATTTAATTCCTGAGAGATTTTTAATGCCTGCCATTCTGGTGAATATACGCAAAAAGGATAAAATGCTCCTTGGCGCGTACCATCTGTGAGACGGGTGTAGCTGTAAATAGCAACGGGCAGTTTGTGGGGCAAAAATAGCTCAGAAATTTGCGAATTGTAGTCTGAAGGTCCTTCAATGAGAATGGCACTCAAACGCAGTTCACAGACAAGTTGTCTCAAAATGCGAGAGCATGCAGGACTGTGGTGGCGGATAGGAAAAAATACTACACGGGCATTTAAATTTAGAATATCAGAGTCAAATTCTCTCACTCAGCATTCTCCACACTATTAAACGTATAAGTCACAACAAATGCTTGTGAGCTTTAAAGTATTCCTGCCAAGCCTGACCCTGACGGTCTTTAACTACATGATGAAAATAATGGCGCAGTTTTTTCAAGTCATCTGATGAATCTTTGATAGCCGACCCTAACAGGTTTTGCAAAACATAACTAGCATTTAGCTGCCCCTGACCGTAGTAATATGCATGGATACCTGCGGCATAACCCACGGATACCGCTTCCGCTGTACTCATCACCGTACTCAGCGCCTCAAAGGTTCTACCGTCTGAGGTTTTTCCTGTGCGTAGTTCGCGGAAGGTAGTGACTAATATTTCTGTTAAGTCTAAGGGTAAGTTGAGAGGAATACCTGCTTGGTGGAGGAGTCTGTCTGTTTCTTGCTGCACTAATTCCATCTCTTGTTGCAAGTCAGCGATAGGGTGGACGGTTTCAAAATTAAACCGACGCTTCAACGCTGCACTCATTTCGTTGACCCCTCTATCTCTGGTGTTGGCGGTAGCAATAACGTTGAAGCCTCTTCGACCATAGAGAGTGCGGGATGTTTCATCTGCAAGTTCCGGAACAGTCATCACGCGATCGCTTAAAATTGAGAGCAGAGTATCTTGAATTTCTAAAGGACAACGGGTAATCTCTTCAAACCTGACTATCTTGCCTTCTTGCATACCGCGATATAAAGGTGCGGGAACTAGCGATCGCTCATTTGGTCCCTCGGCTAACAACAAGGCATAATTCCAAGAATATTTAATGTTGTCCTCAGTTGTACCAGCACTACCTTGAATAGTCAGGGTAGAGTCATTGCTAATAGCCGCAGCAAGTAATTCGCTGAGATAGCTTTTCGCTGTACCAGGTTCGCCAATCAGCATTAAGCCGCGATGGGTAGCTAAAGCGACGATACTGCGTTCGATTAAACTGCGGCTACCAACAAATTTTGGTTTGATTTGCAGTTCGCTATTGCCAAGAATAAACTTTAGCACTGACTGAGGTGTGAGTTTCCATCCGCCAGGACGTGGTTTGTCACCATCAGTTTCCGCAAGGCATTTGAGTTCGTCAGCGTAGAGGTTTTCCGCTGCGGGGCGTTGTATTTCTGGTAGCTTTGTTTTATTGGGCATTATTTTAATTAACCAAACTTGGACGCAGAGGAGGAAAAGAGTTATTTGGCTTTGGAGGTAACAATGTATAAATCTCTCAACACCTCGCTCATAACTAATGGTTCGACTTCAGCCAAAAGCAGATGTTTTGCTTTCAAATACTTGCTATATGAAGAGCCTGGTGTGGGATATTCGCCAGGTGTTCGGCATTCTCCAAGGACAAATAGGCAGCCATTTATCGCATCATCTCCATAAGTGCTACTTTCGTTAACAACGACAGATTCATACTCGCCAACAATCGTGGTAATGTTTGCTTTGGCAAAATATTTGTAATGAACTCTGTAATCGCCGTTGTCGTGCAAACTACCGCGCAGCCAACCTAATTTTTCCATTGTTTTGGCGATGGTGATGCCAGGAATTTGGATATCTTTAAAGCGAGTAATTTCTAGCTTGTCTTTCTCTTCTGGCTGTCAGGTATAAATTTCGCGGTTTATTTGTGAAAAGGGAGGTATAATTTCGTAGTCATTTAATGCTTCGTTCCAAGCTGCGCGTTGTTTGGCTGTTAAATTAATTGGATGAATTACGCTCACATTAGCGATACTTTCCTGAATCAATTCATCCGATACAGAGGCATAGGTTTGGTCTTCAGCAACGCGGAATGTCTGCACAAGCTGATTTTCCGAATCATAGCCACCCCAAATCAACCTTTGCACTAAATGGGTCATGAAAGGATGACGCACTAACAGGTTTTCAAAGTCTTGCCATTGCCAGCGTCGTTCAGCAATCATGGCTTTTTCCAAGCGCACGCTTTGGATTTTCACCGTCTGGTCGATTTGTTTTTTTAGCAGCTTCCAATCATTTGTCGCTTGATTGGCTAATTCTGCATCATCTTTAGCAGCTGGTTTGGGTAATGCGGAGATTTTACCCTTTTCATCCCGCACCATTGGCTTTAAGTCTGCTCCCAACACAAAGTCAAATTTGCGACTACCAAAGTCAAAGACTCGCTGACCTCGCTCATCTAAACCTAGGTTTGGGATGATTCTGTCTTCTAATTGTACGTCCGTAAGGTTGCGATCGCGGGCAATTCTCTGGAGGCATTCTTCTGCTTTTTTCTTCAATCCCTGAGACTTAACTGTCTGAGCAATGCCATGAATCTGCATTAATGCTATATCAGTACCAATAGCGCGTAAACACTCCAATCCCAACACAGCCCGAGGAAACTGATTAAATGACGGCCAAGTCCGAATTAGCGGAGTGAGTTTGAGTGCTACTGCATCCGAACCTAGCAACCCTAAAGCCATCATTGCCCATTTTTCTTTAGGCGGCGCATCTTCAGTTAACCAGCGTTCAAACAAACTCCAGACAAAAGTATCGAGAATCTGTGGTTGAATATAGGTCTTCAAATTCCTCAACAGCGAATGATGGCTATCTACAGTACTTTGCAGAACAGCCAAACAGAGTTTTACTTGCTCATCATTGAAATAGTATTCTCCTATTACTAGTGGCGGTAAGTCGGCTGGAGTAACCCAAGAGATCTTGCGTTGATTGAAGCTAATACGCATCTCGGCGACTCGGATTTGCAGCCATTTCGGTGCAGTATTGTCATCAAAAGGAATACTCTTTAATTGGTTTTCTAAAACTTCTAAGCGAATTTTATCTGCTATTGCTTGTGGTTGTTCAGTAATTTCCCGGAATTGTTCAGTATTTTCAAATACATCACAGTAGCCCTTTTTTAACTTCTGCTGAATTAGCTTTTCGACGGATTGCTTTGCCTGTTCTGCAGTGGAAAAGGTTTTCGTCTCAGTTTGCCCTAAACTACCTGTCCGTCCATAGTGTACTGTCTGGTTGCAACTATCCAGGGTAATTGTCCAAAACTTATCGGACTTGTCATCTTTATAATGTAGCGATCGCTTTTCCATATCCAATCCTTTTTCAGTAAGTGCAACCTCAGCAAGCCCTCTATGATTAGAATTCCCACAAAACCCACAAAATTTTCATCTGACTTAAGTCTTTGTTATCGGATGGAGTAGTAGATCTGCTGCCGCAGGAAGTATTGTTGCGACTTGTTAAGTTAATGCGGACAAAGTGAGGGCGCGAGCGCTTTCCAAAAAAAGAATTCAAGGCTGAAAACATTGGTATTTCAGTCATCTTGGCAATGTACTTAGTTATTACACCATCCACGCGAGTGAATATTTTATTTGAGTTCTCACAAATACTTTCAGGTATGCTTCTGGAAGCAAAGTACACTTAAGTAAAAAAATACCCAGTATGGTTAGTTTGAAAACACTGTTTGTAACTTTCGTAAGTATAGCTTCGATTGCGCTCGGTATAAATCAAAAGGCAGCAGCAGCAACTTTTAGCGATGCTCCTTTATTTAAAAATGTAGGTAGCTACAGCACTACACTTTCCACCAATAACAATCTAACTGATATTTATTTTCCTAATCCAACAGATCTGAAAACAAGCAACTATTCATTTCCTGTGGCACTTTTGTTGCAAGGGGCACTTGTGGATAAATCAAATTATTCAAATATTGCCAGCATAGTAGCGAGTTATGGGTTTGTAGTAGTTGTACCAAATAACGAGCATTTTCTCCCATCTTTTGGTACAGTACCGGCTCCTCAAACTTCAGACATTGATGCTGTTTTGACACAAGTAAAAATAGAAAATTCAAATCCAACTTCACCTATAGCTGGAATTGTCAATACACAAAAGTTAGCTTTACTGGGGCATTCCTTTGGGAGCGCTGTAGGGCTATCGGCAATTGCAAACCTCTGCCTTAGCTCTTTATGTGAAGGCTCTTTCAGTCGGCCAAAGGAACTTGTAGCCGGAGCATTTTACGGTGCAAATCTCCGAGATCAAAACGATAAATTTATCCTCATCAACAATTCAGGAATCCCCGTTGCTCTGTTACAAGGTACTCTTGATGGTCGAGCGCTTCCCTTTAGAGCCGAGAAAACCTATGAAAATATTCAGAGTTCTCCTAAAGCATTGATTAATCTTTTAGGCGCAAATCATTTCAGCATCACTAATACTAATAATCCTACGGGGGCAATACCAGATCCAAACATCTCCAGTCTTGCTCAAGATGTAGCATTAGAAACAATTGGGCGGTGGAGCGGACTATTTTTACGCGCCAGTGTTCTTGGGGATAAAGATGCTTTTGATTACGTATATCATACAGGTGACGCGTTAGACCCAAATGTAATTGTGATTAGCCAAACAAGACCCATTCCTGAATCAGATTCTGTATTTGGGTTACTTAGTATAAGTACTTGTGGTGTTGCCATAGGAATTAATAAAAGGAAACAAACAAGAAGAGCAAATTGCGATTTGTAATGTTCTTTTATATATTAGGGTGCGATCGCTTAAACTGTTTCGTGTAAGAAAGGCGATCGCAACACTACAAAAGTGCATCTACTGATGGTAGAAACTCCTTAAAGCTAGAATCTCTGCCTCAATATTAGAACGAGCTTTGCCCTCAGCCGTTTTAAACATTAAGGGCTATTTTGGGCGAGAAAACAAAGTTTATTTGTTGATAGTAATTATAAACTCATTTCCAAAAATTGTCAAAGGTATCCTCCAATGATTACCGCGAAATTATTATCCAGTATTGAACAGTCGTCTATTTTTTGACTTTTAGCTATTTTATGCCCTGGATAACATGCAATATGAAATATCTTGCTATGTTTACATACACTTTCTCCACCTTCAATACTCCACCTCAGCTATCCCTGTCTCTCGAATATTCCAATTAAGGAAATACTTGTAATTGCAATTAAAATTAAATTTTAGGTTGGCATAATGTCGTCGAGTCGCAATTCTAAATTTGGAAACAGGAAAGAAGAAATTTGCTCTCCCAAACGATATTGTTGCTGCTGATAGACCCCATTAACTAACTGACAAATAGTGAAAGTAGGTTGCTTGGGATTGCCAATAAATTGTATACCCCCCAAACCCCTAAAATCCACAATCCAATATTCTGGGATATTTAGAAAAGCATATTCTTCCACTTTTCTGGCATAATCATCTTGCCAATTAGTGCTGACCACTTCAGCAACAAGCTTAATGGTACTACCTTTATAAATCACTGGTTCTTTTTGCCAAAGGGGTTCAGTAGCAAGTTCTACTTTATCTAAAACAATTACGTCAGGACGCAGTGCTGTGGCTTCAGCATGTAGGGGTTTTATCAAACAATTTTTTGGAACCAACCAATTGAAATTAGCACAAAAAATTTCGACATAGATTCTACCAGCAATACTCCCCGCTACTGCTTCGTGAGGTCCAGTAGGTTCCATGTCTCTGAGTTTTCCGTCAATAAGTTCATAACGTGTATTATCCCCATATTGGGTAATAAACTCCTCAAAGCTAAGTAGTTTGGATGAGGTGTATGTCATAGATTATTTTTTAACGGGATGTACCTTAATTATAAGTTTAGTGGGAAGTAGGGAGTATTTTGTCAAGTTTATTATACAAAGAGTGCGATCGCTTCTGTCTTTTTCTTGGAATTGAGACAGTTTGAATATACCTTACTGGGAAATATTTCTCTTTGAACGCATGATCCTCAAGATGGGTTTTATTATGGAGTCTTACAGTTACTCAGATAGCAGTCAAGGGCTAAATAAACTTAACTCACAATATATTAAGAATTGTAATCTGCATTACAATAAAAGCTATATATTATTACCCCAAGCCAATCTGTGTCCGCTACTTGACTAACTACATAAGCATAATCAATATCATATAATCCAAATCGATAAACAATTGCATCAGGAAAATTTTCTTTAAAAAACTTATTTACATTTTGCTCATTTTTTCTCTTACTATCATCCAAATAATTGTATTCATATTTCGCAGATAAAAAATATTCAAACTTTCTCATCTCTAGCATTTTTGCATTCAGCATAATTTGATTAAAAGCTGCTTCCTTACTAAAAGAAGCTGTTTGAAAAAGCTGGTAATTATAAGTATAACTTTTCCCATTGCAGTACGGAATTATTAAATTTAGAGGTAGCAGTTCTTGTAATATATTTTCAATGTTAACTTGCAGCTTTAACGTATTTTTTTCAGTCGGTTGAACATTAGTTTCTACAAATGGAGAATGAGTAATCCAATGAGGAAGGCTAAGTCTTTGAGGACATGTTGGTAATATAGCTATCCAATTATTATCAGCATTTTTGCCAATTAATCCACAACAGAATTGGGACTTATCATATTCACATAATTTGACACTAAAACCTTCTAAATTTTGCAACTCTAACTTGAGTAATTGCAATAATGATTGATATTTTTCTGCTCTTTCTGCTTTGAGCACATCATTTAGCAAGGTTTGATTATCTGGCCTTTCTAATGAAGAGTGCTCGTCAATTGCTACTGCATGAGTTTGCTCCTCTGTAAGCCAATTATAAATTACATCTTCTGGAATCATCGGTTGAATAAACTTTTTATAATTCATTAAATTCCAAATATTGAAGCTTCCTTTTGCTAAAGCATCCCAACAAAACGTATCATATATATAAGATAAAGTTTCATTAAAACCTTGTAAAGGTTCATTAAGGACTTCTAGAGTACCCAGAAGCTGTTCTGTTTTCAGTTTCATAGAAAGATTATTAAATTTGATTTAGTTTGATAAATGAAATTTTGCTGCTGCTCTTACAATCCGATTGCTGTCTTGAGCTAACTGTTGTCTAAGCTCTACAGGTGTAGCTGGGTTATTTGCAACAGCATAGCGTTCCAGCCAAAGTAAGGATTGTGAACCTTGGTGAAGAGATGGAATTGGGGTTAAGGCGTGCATTAGAGATACGAAGCGCACAAAAGGTGTGGAAGAGTAAACGTATTCTGATAACAATAAAGATAAATCATCAGTTTCATTGGGTAAGCGATTTAATCCCTTTAAAGTAGGACTAATATTTGTTCGCAGACGATAGTTTAAAGATTGTCGTAGTTGTGCTGGAGTGTGAGGATTATGTGCGATCGCTCTCAGAACGTCTAAGTTATCATCTTGTGCTAACTGCTCTAATAGTGCCACAGGTGTGCTATTGTTGTTGGCTACAGCTTCACGGACACAAGGTGTATTATCCTGAGCTAATCTTTCTAGAATAGTGAGTGAGGAATTAGGATTACTGGCTAACTTTTGCCGCACTTCTGGCTTTTTATCAAAAGCTAATACTTCTAAAAATCTAACTGGAAAATTAACTTTAGATGCCATAGCCTGACGTACTTTAGGAGATTCATCTTGAGCTAATTTCATTAAAAGCTCAGGTGTAATATGAGGATTATTGAGCAAATTAGTACGAACATCTGGACTAGGATCTTCAGCTAATCTTGCCAACATCTGAGTAGTCAATCTTGGATTGTAAGCTAAAGATTGTAAAAAATAATCATCTGATATAGAGTAGTCATCAGAAGCCCAATCTCCTCTGGTTGCAATATTTTTTAAAACCTCCCGATTAGTTAATATTTCCAGCACAGATAAAGGTGTACTGGGATTACGTGCAACTGCTTGACGAAGATTAAAGCTTTCGGTGACAGCAAAATGCTCAAAAATAGTCGTAGGTGCATCTGTACGTTGAACAAGACGATTACAAAGTTCGTCATCATACTTACCATCAGGACTCTCCCATTTTACTAATAGTTGTTCGAGTACGTGAGCAGGAGTATTATAATTTGAGGCTACATGCCAACGAGTTAAGCGATAATCATCATCAGCCAATCTTTCTAAAACGCTGATAGGAGTGTTTGGATGTTCTGCTACACAACTGCGAACCACACAATCTCTATGGGAAGCTAATTGTTCAAGGGTTTCAGCAGGTATTTGAGGAAAACTAGTCCGAGGTGTTTGCGGAAAAGTAATTAATGAACTTTCCATTATTTTACACAAATCAGAGCTATTGTAAGTGCTCGCGATTACCTCAATCAAAACATGAGCAGGTGTATTATGGTTATTAGGAGCAAATATTTTTTCTTCTCTCCACAAGCGTTCGAGAATTTCTACTGGAGTATTGGCGTTGCTAGCTACTTTATTTTTAACATTGCGGCTAGGATCATTAGCAAGCTGGCGCAAAATTTCTGGAGTAGTATTGCGGTGAATGGCTACCAGTACTCTTATTTCTTCCGCTTCATCGCTTTTCAGTAACTCTAAAATCTCCAGAGGTATATGTTCTCTTTGATTATAAGAAACTAATTTATGCCGCACGCGAATACTTGGATCTTGAGTTAGTTGTATTAAACTACTCAAGGGAAGATTAGGGTTTTCAGAAACTTCGGCGCGGACTTTTTCATCGCTATCACTAGCTAATTGCTGTAGTAAATGCACCGGCGTATCCGACATCCGCGAAAGTATGAGGCGAGAATGGGTATCTCCACGACTAAATACATATGCTCTTAATGAAGCAATATTAAAATGATTAATAGCCATAAATTCATCAAATTTCGCATTTTCTTCGGCTATTTCTTTATCCAGCAAGAACCGATAGAGTTCTAACTTTGGCATATGAGGGTATTCAATAGCAAAGCAACTCCAGTCTGCATAAGTCCGAAATTTATAATTACCTAACTCTATATTGGGTTGGTTGAATATTTCAACTAAAACATCAGGAGGAGTTGCCAGATTTTTTGCTATACGTTGGAGAATATAGTTATCTTTTTGCTTAGCTAATTGGCGTAAAGTCTCGGCGGGAGTATTGGGATTCTCCGCAACTTGAGACATAACATCAGTTGAAGCCAGTTGTGCTAGGATATCCGGTGGTGTTTTTGGGTGCCTTGCTAGATTTTGACGAGCCTGATTATGATGATGATAGAGAATGATTTGTTGTAAATATTCATTTCTCTCATCTTCTGGAATTGCGGAGTTAAATACTAAAGCTAAATAAATTTCCCGGTCTGGATTGTATCCATGTAGTTTTGGCAATGCAATTAGTTCTTGTTGTAGTTGATCTCGTACTTCTTTCGGTGTGTTAGGATTACCTATTAAAGCCAGTGCCGTTAAGTGATTATTCCTAAATTTTATAGCTGCAAAAGATAATCGGTTAGCCAATTGCTCTAAGACGAAAGCAGGAGTATATTCAGACTCAGCTAAGTATTTCCAAGTTTCTTCAACTGCAACTTCACAGTCAAAAACATCTATATTATCTGTTATTTTATATTGATTAAGACGAAAATTTAAAAAATATTCTAAAATTTGTTTCCTTAAAACTTCAGGTGTTTTGGGATTATTAAATATAGCAAGACGTACCCAAGGGCAGGAGTATTCAGCCAGTTCTTCTAAAGTGCTAACTAATATATTAGAATGTTTAGCCAAGTCATCTTGCCATTTTCGCGGACAATCTGTTAGTTGTGGTAGGACGGAGCCTAGATGATGCGGATATTGAATTATTCGATGATGATAATTGCGATTTTGGGATGTCAGTTGTGCCAAAATACTAATAGGTAAACTAGCCCTCTTGGTAATACAGTATTCATGACGAGGAAGTAACTGTATTAAAGCTTGATCGGAAGCATTTGGATGTTTAGCGATCGCCTCAGTAATTTCCCGGTAATAATGACTTACCAATAAGTCAAGCACTTCTGCGGGTGAAGCGAGATTGCGGGCAACAGCCAATTGAATTTTATCTTCAGTACTCTGTGCTAATTTTGCCAGGATTTCCGGTGGTGTATGAGGATTACGTGCAACTGCTTGGCGAATCCAAGACCAAGAACTATCAGCAAGAACAGCTAGTTCTTCCGGGTCAGTATTCCAGTCCTCAGCTATTTCGTGCTGATGTTCAATCATCTCAATCATCTCCGTAGGATAATTGAGATTAAACTGAGCAGCTATGCGAATTGGTAACTCTAAATCTCCTACTAGTTGCTCTAAACTAGGACGAGGAGTATCAGCGGAGGCGGCGGCTGTTAACCTCTCTTGAATAATCGGTGAGAGTGCCAAACGTTCTAGTAATTTAACCCGATATCTCTGTGGCATATGGGGATTATGAGTTCCTTGAATCAGGCGATGTCCAGACATCCATTCACCGATTAACACCTCAGGAACAGGAGCAAATCTCATTAACTCTGCGACCAATCTGTCATTTTGACCCAGATGGGTATTTTTCATCGCGGCTTCCGCCATTTCTAGCCAACCTTCGCTTATTTCTCCGGCAAAGTTGACGTGCATACTTGCGGCTTCCACTACTTGGGTATTTAAACTGTTTAATAATATCTCTAAAACTTGGCGCGGAGTTTGAGGATGATTAGCAACAGCAAGTTGAACTTCAATTGGTTGATTTATTAACTCTTCAGGTTGGTTTATCATGGGAAAATATTGACAATAGTATAAATTAGCTCGCGGCTACTCGGATAATTTAAAAAAGCTTCTCAATGGACTTCATAGTTAGGTAGAGTTTCATTGAGTGTTGCTGGAACTGCTGAAAATCATACTTTTGGTAAAAGCTGACTGCTGCTTCATCTATAGCTTCTGCGACTACAGCCAGTCATGCAACCTGAAAAGATGTATCCAAAGCTTTTTTTAAAGCATCAATCAGAATCAATTCACCGAAACGCTTACCTCGGTAACTACTATCCACAGCAAGACGACCTAGCAACGTGGCAGGTAATACTGGATAGCGAGGCAAATTTTTGTCAAGTTCCTCATCCATCCCTGATATATTCATTGTATACGCGGAGTAGGGATTTTGAATCCCTTGAATCAGGCAATGTCAGTGCCATATTCTGAATTAAGTTGTCTAATTGAGGGCGGATACAATCCTAAAATGATCTTGGACTTTGGGATACCACGATTAGCAAGTGCTTCTCCAATGTCGATCTCAGTCTGGTTATGTTGAAGCCAAACTTTACCATCAACTATTTCGATATGAATGACTGGGTAGAAAACCCGTTTTTCTTCACTTTTCCAACCTTGACACAAAAGCTGGTATCGATGATGTTGACAATCGAACACGGGTACCATTTGTAGGGTGTGTGGTATCAAGTTTGCCGGAATTGAGTCTAGTAGAGTATCGATGATAGCTTGTTGGTATTCAGCGACAGTGATTAGGTGAAAGTGAGTTAGAGCAGCGCAGGGCTGGGATTCCATTGAACGATCTCCTGACTAAGTGTGTCAATAGTGAATAGGTTAACGCGATGTAACGTTAGGCTGTCTTGAAAAAAGGGTTGAGTTAAATAATTTGTATAAATCGCTTCAGAGATTGCAAGATAAGGGGTGCGAGCAATTCCTAGATAACTGAGTGCCATACGGTAGTGTAGATATTGACCTACGGCTTGGTGGAAGTCATAAGTCACACTCGGATTACCAAAAGTTTTTACTTCTACTGCGATTTGCAAGTTTTGTTTTTCAGCGCTAATCAGTTTATCTGCAATCATGTCTAAGTTAAGATCGATGCCTTCATAATCGAGTGTGATTGATTTGATATTAATCCATCCATCTTTGATTAGGGCGGTTTCAACAATGTTGTGAAGTTTGTCTTTTGCCATCACAGCTTAAACTTTATTCTAGAAAATTGATTGACAGTACAATCATATTATCTGGCGCTCGCACTCTTACTCCCTTTTGACTACAAGATTATCTATTTCTTTGGTCGTATTCTTTATATCCTAACGGCTAACGCCTTCGTTTTGCTAGCGCATGAGTTCTTAGGAGTCAAAAGCTGCATAACTTAGTTTTAACTGCACCTAATACATATCAAAGCGAACCACTTGAGACTTCGCAACCAATAAAACTCATAGAATAAAAATATGTCACGCCTCTTACAACTCGTAACTGTTGCCACTTGTGGTGCTGTAGCCTTGGCAACAAGCATTCTGAATCCTACTTCGGCATTTGCTCAAGAGTATAGTACCAATAATCAAACCAGCGCGTGTCCTGAATATAACAGCAGCCAATTCGTTCATGCCCAATCAAAAAGATTCCAAGTCTATATTTGTGGTGGCGATCTTCCTCAGATTTATGTTGCCATAAATAATAATACTGGCGAGAAATTCATTTTACCTCTACAGGACAGCGGTGATAATCAGACGTTTTTGGCTGTTAATGGCTATTACCGTTATATCCTGACTCGCAACTGGCTAACAGTTACTGAAAATGGCACAGTAATATTTAGGCAAAGAGCAAAATGGCTTTATTAAGCTCATTGTTAATATAGTTAAATATTATAAAATTAAGCAATAACTATTTCCAATTGCTGATTTAAGTAGGTAAGGCATACGCCCTGCCGACTTTTTCCATATTACCACGACGTTTACTGGGTGCATGTTCCAACTCCAATATATCAGGGGTGATTATTCTTTAAAAACAAATATATTTAGCAACTGCATCAGTTGATTTGCCTGACATCTATTAAGAAGCAGAGGGAGACAAATAGATTACCTTCTACTTAAACAACTTAACTTATTAAAGGTAAAAATCATGCAAGTTACAACTTCTCGTCCCACTGTCCGTCGCGGTAGCAAAGGTGAAGCTGTCAAAGATTTACAAAGAATTCTGAATGCTATTGATTTCGGACCAATAAATGTTGATGGTGACTTTGGTGCAAAAACAGAAGAGTCTGTGAAAGCATTTCAAGCTGCTACTGACTTAGTAGCGGATGGCATTGTCGGACCTAAAACCTGGGCAGCTTTAGACAGCCAAGGCTGCTAATAATAAAGGTAGCGATCGCCGAGATTCTAAAAGTCAAGTCCTCCTAAAACACACACGTCAATGAATCAGCAATATCGTTCATTGGCGTTTTTTATTGTCTTTACAAATAAGCTCTACCAAACTTTACTCATATTCAAGACAAATCCAGGTAATACCGGATCACCGCTGACAGTAGCGGGATTATCCAGACATTCTACGGCAACACCAGGATGATAAATATAGACTTTCCGGTTTTTACGGTCAATCAACCAGCCTAACTGCACTCCAGGCTCCCGCATATACTCTTCCATTTTCTCTTGCAAAGGCTTAAGATTGTCAGAAGGCGACCTGAGTTCCACAACAAAATCTGGACAAATTGGCGCAAATCTATTTTGCTGTTCTCCTGACAATTGATTCCATCTTGCTTGTGAAATCCAAGAAATATCCGACGAGCTTTCCGCACCTGTAGAAAGCTTAAATCCGGTACTAGAGTCAAAACCAATACCTGTTCCATCTTTTTCTGCCCAAACATACAACTGTCCAGCAATGCTAAAATTGCGACTACCTGTCTCCGAACCTGTTGGCGACATAATTGAGATTTCTCCAAACTGATTCCGCTCAATGCGTAAGTCGCGATTGACCTGACAGAAGGCAAAAAACTGCTCATCTGTCCAGTCTATGGATGTCGGTATTTGTAAAACTAAAGGAGATGAAAGCATATTGAACTCTCCTAATATTTATTTTTAATTTTCACGCCAAGACGCCAAGATGGCAATATAAAACTTTACGTCTTGGCGTGACATCTATTTTACTTATTTGGTTGAGGAGTCATCCGTAAATAAGGCTTAACTTCTTCATAGCCTTTAGGAAATTTCTGCTTGAGAACTTCTGGGTCTTTCAGCGAAGGGACAATCACGCAATTATCACCATCTTTCCAATCGGCGGGGGTAGCGACGCTGTAGTCGTCTGTTAATTGTAGTGAGTCGATGACTCGGAGGATTTCGTCAAAGTTGCGTCCAGTGCTAGGAGGATAGGTGAGGGTGAGGCGCAATTTTTTGTTAGGGTCAATGACAAATACCGATCGCACGGTGACAGTATTGCTTGCATTGGGATGGATCATATCGTAAAGGTCAGAGACTTTGCGATCTGGGTCTGCCAATATGGGATAATTGAGTTTGGTGTTTTGGGTTTCTTCAATATCTCCAACCCAGCCGTTGTGAGAGTTCACATCATCAACACTCAAAGCGATCGCTTTCACATT